>JBEKBT010000003.1:0-77902 GCA_050015255.1 Acidimicrobiales bacterium | reverse complement strand
GCCAACTGGATCAACACGTGGAACGATGACCCAAAGCCTTTCGTCTGGCACAAGAGCGCCGACGAGATACTCGACACGCTGGCTGCATATTGCGCGCGAATCTCCGACTCACGACACTAGGCCGACACCTGCCATCACGAATCCGGGGAGGTCGAACCTGCCCGAGGGATGGCGGGGCTGCTCGCGGAGGAAGACCGTCCCGAAGGCGATCGCGAGCAAGCCGATCGGCACATTGACGAAGAACACCCACCGCCAACTCAGGTCTGTGACGAAGAGGCCGCCGAGGACCGGACCGAGGGCGGGGGCGAGCGCGGTCGGCACGACCAGTATGGCTGAGGCCCTGATCCTCTCGGCAGGTGGGAACGCTCGCCAGAGCATCGTCATGCCGACAGGGGTCATGAGACCGCCACCGACGCCTTGCAGGACGCGGAAGGCGGTCAGCTCGCTCAGGCTGGTGGCCATCCCGCAAAGCGCGGACGCCGCGGTGAACATGAATATGGCCGTGAGCAGCACGCGTCGCGGGCCGAAGCGGTCGCCCAGCCAGCCCGATGCCGGTATGAACACAGCCAGGCTGACAAGGAACCCGATCACGACCGTGTCGAGCGCCGTGGAGCTCACATGGAAGTCGCGCCCCAGAGTGGGCAGGGCGACGTTGACGATCGTGGTGTCCAGGATCGCCATGAACATGGCGGCCACATAGACCACCGCCACGGCCACCTTCTGGTTGAGATCTCGCTTCGGCACACGGTTACATTACATAGAGTCACTGAGTTAGTCAACCATTGACCTGGTCGTTGAGTTTGCTGTACGATGACGTCATGTCTGAGAGCCCGCGACGTGAGGCCTGGCGCCGCATGCGCGCCCTGACGCATCTGCCTGCGCACCTGGCCAGGCTCCAAAAGCTCTATGGCGAGGCGGGGCTCACCCCCGGAGTGGGCAAGGCCCTCGTGCAGCTTCCGTCGGACCATCCGGTCCCCATGCGCGAGCTCGCCTCGGCGCTCCGCTGCGACAACTCCTATGTCACCTCGGTGATCGACGTCCTCGAGGAAAAGGGCCTCGTGGAAAGGCGCGCCCATCCGAGCGACCGGCGCATCAAGGTCATCTCCTTGACCGAGAAAGGTGCCCTTTTGGCCAAGCGGGCCAGGGCAGAGTTCGCAGAGCCTCCCCCCATCTTCGACTCTCTCACCAACGCCGAGGTGGCGCAGCTGCGCGACCTCATGCGAAAGCTCGGCGACTGAGCAGCTCGCCCAAGGGGCGCTCAGTCGAAGGCGACCACCCCATCCTTCTCGTGCGGGCACACAGCGTGCCATTGGTTTGTGGCGTGATCATCGTGTAGTCGAACAAGAGACCAGTGACGTTCCAAGCGTCACGTCGAGGTGCACTATGGGCCACGTGTTCGTCTCCAGGTGGCTGGCGGCAACTGCTCTTTTCATTGTCGGTCCAGGCACAGCCGGAGGAGCTCTCTCCGCCGTCCTCGCGCAGGAGAGTGCTGGCAGCGAGCCAGCGGTCAGTGCCGTAGCGCTCGCCCAGCCCGCAGAGAGCATCGCCGTAGCCGACGATCACTTGGTACTCGATGGGCAGGGGTGCACGAGCGCGAGGATCAATCCCCTCACCCTCGCAGCACGGGCCGTGCCTGGCTCGTGCTCGGGATCCAACTCGGTGCAGGTCGACACCCTGCCGGGCGCACCGGAGGTGCGCCTCCGAGTCGGCTTCCAAGCGCGAGGCGACACCATCCAGGTCGAGCGCCTCGATCCCGCGACGCATCGGTTCGTCGTCGGCCCGGTTCTCATGACGCTCCAGAACTGGGGCTGGATCCACTCGGGCGGGGTGGCCGTGGGCGGCGTCTCGATCTGGATCTACGGCGGTCCGCAGTTGCTGGAGCTCTCGGTACGAAGCGGCGCCCTCGAGCACCGCTTCGTCGTGCACGCCGGCTTTGACCCGCTGCTCGTCGCGGGCTCAACCGGCGCCTGGATCACCCCAGGGGTGTTCGGAGGCAGTGAGTGCAACTCGACCTGCAGGCTCTACCATGTCGCCCTGGGTGCGTCACAGGTTTCGGTCGCCATGAGCACGCCCGGCCTGGGCGACGAGTGGCTCGCCCTGTCGGGCGACACCGTCGTCGTCGACGTCGTGAGCGTCACCTCGGTCGGATACCTCCAGAGGCTGAAGGGCCTTGACGGGGCGAGCGGCCGGACGGTCTTCGACACGGCGGCACGCCTGCTCCCTGGACCGACCTTTGCTGGCTATGGGTACCTCGTCGTCAACTCGAGCATCGGGCTTCTCACTCTGAGCGAGCTCCAGCCCCGCGGCAGGACGCCGACGACGGCGAGCTGCGCGAACGGCGCCCCCGTCGAGATGACTCGCATCGACCCCACCACTGGTGGGGAGTCAGAGGTTGCCGTGCTACCGGAGCGAGCGGTGAAACGAGACTGCTCGACCGTGCCGCTCGTCGCCGGGCAGGCAGTCGTGTATGACAATGCGCTCTACTTCCTCAGTGATCCGACGTCGGAGGCTCACTTCCCGCTTTCCCGACTCGTTCGGGTCCGACTCTGAGGGTCCAGCTGGGTCATGGTTTTCTTGGCCATCTCGCCCTGACGGGCTGCTGCCGGTCATGCGACGATCACAGGGGAACGCTGGTCGTCGGAAGGGTCGTTATTGCGTTCTAGTCATTGGGTTTTCCGACGAGCACGTCTTGAAGCGAGAATGGCTCGAGCGCCACTAGGGTGCCTTCGCCGTCCTGCCATGACAGGTAAACGAGTCCATCGGCCTCCGCGACCCTCGAACGGGCTGGCGAGTGCTGTAGGAGCCCAAGATCCCACTGCGGTCTGGCTGGCCACGGTCGGTTGAGCGTCTCAGACGCGAAGCGCTGAATGTCGCTGAGTACCTGCTGGCTTGTGAGGGCGATGGCGCGCGGCGCCGGTTCGAGTCGGAACCGGCCGATGCGCGGCCTGATGACCTGTTGGCGGTCCGAGTGCCTGACGAGGAGCGAGTTGTCAACCGAAGCCGAGACCACGAAGTCCGGTCCGAGGGCGTTGTTGAGGCGCGCTGCCAGCACTGAGGCAAGAGCGGCGCCATTCACCCGCGCCAACGCATCGACAGGCTCTGCGGTCGGGAACCTCGGTGAAGCTGAGTGGCTTAGGTCCGTCCTTCGCCTCGGCCAAGGTGACGACGGCGAGCGCTGGCCGACAACGTCTGCGAGGAACCCGCTGAAGGTCATCCATACAAGCGCACCCAGACCGACCATCACGAGGACGATCAAGAAGAACCATCTGAGGCCAACCGCGCTCCCGAGGTCCTTCTGATACGCAAGGATCCAGAAGAGGACTGTGAGGGGGATAGCGAAGAGGACTACCGCTGCCACCAAGAAGCCGCCGACCGGCAGACGTTGGGGGTCGAGGCGCTTTCGTCTCTCGGCAAGCTTCACTTGGTCCGCAGTACTCGACGAGTGCAGAGGCTCCGAGGAGGCTCGCCGCACAAACACAGCGGCCCGCAGGCAGATCACGACCGCAAGACCACCGACCAGCGAGACCGCCAGTCCCTTGTGCACAGTGATCGGAAGGGCCGCGAACTCCCAAAGAAAGAAACCGACGATCAGAGCGAGCGCGACGCAGTTTGTGATGCGTGCCATACTCGACCCGCGCAGGCGTTGCACGGTCAGACTTCTCGTAGGGCCGAAGTCAAGGAGACCTCCGACCGGCAGCCCGCTGCCTGACCGTCGTCGATTCCGGCAGCCATCCGGATTGTCGACTCGCCCAAAGGCCTCGGGACTCGTCTGCATCGCTCACGGAACCATCATGCCCCAACCGGACCATGGCTTCGGACGTGCTCGCTCAGTTCTCGCCGCGAACATGGCGCGTGCGTGCCCTTTGAGGCAATTGCGTTCGAGCGCCACATGCGCCTATCCACGCAATCCTCCTGGAATGTCCAAACTCGAGGCTTTACGAACGTCGACCATCAGCCATTGGCGACAAGATCTTCACGCTGGCAGACTTCGCCTATGGCCTCGTTTCGAGCGGCCACCAGGGACGACTTCGTGACGATTGAGAGATTCGCCAGATTGGCGAGCCGTTGTAACGCGGCGCGCTACTCGGAGCACTGGGGTCGCTGGGGAGACTTCGGCGTCATCGCCGAGACTCACGGTCAACCGAGTGGAGCCGCATGGGCGCGGCTCTTCCCTTGGAACGATCTTCGTGATCCATGCGGCAGCCCTGAGTTCCCCGAGGTCGCCATCGCCGTCGATCCGGCTTCCCGCGGCCGTGGGCTCGGGACTGCTCTGCTCCGAGAGCTCGTCACGGAGGCAGACAAGCTCGGCTACCTGGCGCTCGATCTATCAGTGGATATATCAAATCTTGCGGCCATGGCGGTGTACACCAAGCTCGGTTTCAAAAGGATCGACGGCGAGACTCGATTGTGGATGAGAGCAACGATCAGAGAGGGCGGAGCTTGCAGGAATCCGTGATCTTGTGCACGTCGTAGGCGGGCGAGTGCTGGTCGACCGGGCCAGCAAGCCCTCAGGTGGACTTCTCGATGCCGGTACCTTCCAGCCCCAGCTGTGTCTGGGCGCCGAGCGTGTTGTCGACGACCACGACGTTGCTTGTTCGGGTACCGGTGCCCGATGGATCGAAAAAGACCTTTAACGTGCAGCTATGACCGACGCTTACGATGAGCGGATAGCTGGGCGGGATCGTGAGCTGGTTGATACAAGTGCCCGGCTCCAGCGGAGCGGCCGGGGCATCGAAGTCGGGGCTCTCACCCCCGGTCAGTCCGATCCCACTGATATAGAGCGGTACCGAACCGACGTTCGTGAGGGTGACGGATTGAGGCGTGCTTGGCGTGAGTAGGACCTGACTTGTTGGAAAGCTGAGGACGTTATTGCGAATGTTCGTGTTCGACACTGTGGCGGCCGCCCATACACCAGTCCCGCGCAGTTGGAGCTGCAACGTGGTGCCCGTAGTGCCCCAGCTTGCGTCAACGACGTTCATGGCACCGGTTCGGGTACCGGCTCCCGTCGGCTGGAACTGAATTGCCAACGAGCAGTCCGCGTGTGCGGTCACGGAGGCGCAGTTGTTCCTGATGAGTATGAAGTCGGCCGAGTCCCCGACAGTGCTGATCGCCGCGCTGGAGATGACTTGAGTCGTGGCGCTGTTGTTCGTCACCGTTACGACGAGGGGATCGTCCGCGACAAAGACACCCTCAGGAGCGAAGACGACGGCCGTCGGGGTACCAGGTGGCGGGGGCGTGAAGGAGATCGGAGACGGTGCGGCACCTTCGGTCACGACGACGTTCGTCGCCGCAGTGCTGCCAGCCGAGTTCTTCACGATCATCCCGAAGGTGTAGGTGACCGGGTCTCCGCTGTTGTTGGCGCGCAAGGTGACCGACCGCGTCACGAGATCGGAGGAGCAGGAGGAAGACCTCGGGAAGCCCTTCAGGCTCGGTGAGACCGTGATCTCGCAGGACGACGCGTACTTGAGCTCTGCCTTGAGGACGATGTTGGCACCCGTGTTCGGGACGCTGGTCTTTGTGGCCGTGAACGACAGCACGACCGGCACCGGAAGAGGCGGTGCAGCACCTTCGGTCACGGCGAGGTTCGTCGCCGCAGTGCTACCGGTCGAGTTCTTCACGATCATCCCGAAGGTGTAGGTGATCGGGTTTCCCGTGTTGTTGGTGCGCAATGTGACAGTTCGCGACACGAGATCCGAGCAGGAGAAGGACCTTGGGAAGCCCGTCAGGCTTGGTGTGACCGTGAACTCGCAGGATGACGCGTACTTGAGCGAGGCTCTAAGGACGACTTTGCCACCTGTGTTCGGGACGCTGGTCTTCGAGGCGGTGAACGACAGCACAACCGGCACTGGACGTGCGCCGAGCGCGGCCTGCGGCGTGCTGACAAGGGCGACTGTCGCAACGACAATCGGGACGACGGCGGCTATCGCCAGCTTCGACCGCACCTTGGAGGAGAACATGGGCCACCTCGCTTCGGTTGTTGACAGTTGTTCCCCCCAGGCAAGTACAGATCTGCACATTATCACTGGAAGTAATCAACTGACAACTTAGAGTGGTTGACTGTCTGAACTCGGTGCTTTCATCCTGCCGTTCGAGAGAGAAGCTCACGGAGCTGGACGCGCCGACCTGTGCGAAGGATGGCTCTCCGGTAAATGCTGGATGCGATCTTTGCCATGCCGAAGGTGCATGCAATGCTCACAGCCGCCGAGGCGGCGAACTCCCACCCGGAGACAGCTCCGAGGCCCACGAGAACGGGCATGGCGAACGGCGCCGTCGGCGGCAGGTAGGCCAGTACCTTGAAGAAGGTTGAAGGGCTTCCCGAGCTCGCTGCGATGAGGGCCGTGACGTAGCCGAAGATGATCGGGAGGCTCAGCGGGATGGCCAGGCTCTGCACCTGGTCCTGGCGTTCGGCCATGGAGCCTGCAGCGGCGTAGACCCAGGAGTAGAAGGCATAGCCGAGAACCAACCAGACCAGAGTGCTGGCGAGCACCAGAGGCGCCGTACCGTGCAGGAGATCGGAACCCACCACCTCTGCCAGGCCGAGAGCGAACACCACGATGAGGGCTGCCTGAGCGAAAGCCACCAATCCGATCCCGAGCACCTTGCCCGAGAGGAGCTGGACGGGACGCATGGCTGCCAAGAGCACCTCCACGACCCGGCTGGACTTCTCCTCCATGACCCCGGTCAGGGTCCAGGTGTTGTATTGCGTGAGCATCATGAACACAAGGATCAGCCCAATGATTGAGGTGGTCTGGGTGGCCCCCTTGGCGGTCCCAGATTGGAGGCTGGTCACGGGGAGCGCCTTGGCACCTGCCAGCTCGGAGGCTTGCGTAGCCGAGAGACCGGCTGACTCGACGGCCTCTGCCAGACCGAGGTTCTCAGACACGGCGCGCACAAGCTGAGCCGTCGTGGAGGTGTCGGCGGATCCGATCGTTTTGTCCACGACGAGCTCTCGGCCGTCGACGATCACGAAGTCGTCCCGACCGGAACGCAGATCTTCGTGGGCGGCATCCACGTCTGCCTCGGGAACGAAGTGAACTGTGGTTCCGACGCTCCTGGCGGAGGCGACGACCGCCGCCCGCAAGGGAGCGGGGAGGGCACCGACCACACCGACCTGTTGAGGGCGCGACTTGCCGCTGATGATGACGGGGATGACGATGGCCGCCGCCACCACCACGAGGATGAGGAGCGTTCCTACGCGAAAGACTCTGCCGCGGATTCGCTCTCGCACTTCCCGGGCCGCCACCAAGCCGACGTCGCCCTTGAGGAGTGCCAACCCCGCGGGAGCCCGTGACTGGCTGCGGGTTGATCCACGCCGGCGACGGAGCCAAGCCCTCAGCGCCACGATCACGGCGAGGATGACCAGGAGGATGAGCCCGTTCACGCCAGGGCCTCCCGGAAGACCTCCGACAACCGTCGGCGCTCGAAGACGAACTCTGTGACCCGACCCGCGCCCATGGCGGCTTTCAGCACCGAGTCGCTGTCTACCGACTCGTCGAGCACGAGTCGGGCGGCGCCCCCATTGACCTCGGACACGGTGACTCCGGCGAGGTTGCGGGCCCACGATGCGTCTCGGTCCTCCGCCACCCGCACTACCAGCCGGCGCGAGCCGCTCGTGGCCAGCTCGTCCACCTTTCCGCTCACGACTAGACGACCGTGATCGATGATGATGACTGCCTCACAGAGGTCCTCGACCTGGTCGAGCTGGTGGCTCGAGAAGAGCACACAGCACCCCGCCCGAGCCTGTTCGACAAGCACCTCGCCGATGGCGTCGATCCCGGTTGGGTCCAATCCGGCCAGGGGCTCGTCGAGTATGAGCACTTCGGGGCCGTGCACCAACGCGGCGGCAAGCTGTACCCGTTGCTGGTTCCCATGGGAGAGCACTTCCACCTTGCTGCCCGCCCTATCTGCGACCCTGAGGCGCTCCAGCCACGCCCTTGTGGCGGTGGCGGCGTCGTGGGCGCTCATCGCGTGCAGTCTCCCGAGGTACTCGAGTTGCTCGCCAACCAGCATGGCGGGGTACAGCCCTCGCTCCTCCGGCATGTAGCCGAAACGGAGCCGTTCCGCCTGGCCGACCGCGGTGCCGTTCCACGCGACTCTCCCAGCATCCAGATCGACCAGGCCGAAGACGGCCCGCATCGTGGTTGTCTTCCCGGCCCCATTCGGGCCTAGGAAGCCCACCACCTGGCCGGCCGGAACGGAGAAGGAAAGACCATCGAGGGCGGTGAGCGTCCCGTAGCGTCGTGTCAGCCCTTCGAGCTCCAAGAGCCCACTCACGGGCCTTAGGCTACGTGCCGCTGGCCCGCCAAGCTCATTGCCGGGCTTGGCCGTCGACGCCCTTTAGAGTGAAACGGTGCCGGATCGTTTGAGGCCTAAGCGAAGCGCCGCGGCATCGACCTGGCATTTGCTCGTCGGGAGGCCGCTGCGCAGAGGTGAGGTGGCGAGGGAGCAGATTACTCCTGTCGAAGGCCTATCAGCGCTTTCGCTGGATGCGCTGACCTCGGTCGCGTATGGACCCGAGGCGATCATCGTCGTCCTCGCTGCCGCGGGAGCAGGGCCCTTACACCTCGTGCTGCCGATCACCATTGCGATCGTCGTGCTGCTCGGGGTCCTCGTCTTTTCCTACAGGCAGGTGATCGACGCCTATCCCGGCGGGGGCGGCGCGTACGCGGTCTCGCGGGCGAACCTGGGCGTGCCTGCGAGCCTCGTCGCCGGCGCGTCGCTCGTCGTGGACTACACCCTCACCGTCGCCGTCTCGATCGCCGCCGGCGTCGGCGCTTTGACGTCCGCCTTTCCGAGCTTTTCTCCAGCCACCGTGCCCATCTGTCTCGGCATCCTGGCCGTTGTCACCCTCTTGAACCTGCGCGGCCTCGGTGAGGCGGCCCGGGCATTCCTCCTTCCGACGATGATCTTCATAATCGGGCTGCTCGCGATCATCGCCATCGGCCTCATCCATCCGCTCGCCCTTCATGCTCCCCAACCGGGTCACTCACTGCTAGCGACGCACGGACTCGAAGTGGTGAGCGTCCTTCTTGTGCTGAAGGCCTTCTCCGCGGGTTGCAGCGCTCTGACTGGCGTGGAGGCGATCGCGAACGGAGTGCCACTTTTCAAACAGCCGAGAGCGGTTCGCGCGAAGAGGACGGAGCTCTTGCTGGGCGTGATCCTCGGCACGATGCTGCTTGGTCTCGCGGTACTCGCGAGCCGGTGGCACATCGGGCCACGGTCGGGCCAGACGGCGCTGAGCCAGATCATGGCCGATGCCGTTGGGCGGCACTGGGCGTACTACGTCGTGTCACTCACGATCACGCTCGTGCTCTCGCTGGCGGCGAACACCTCGTTCGGGGGACTGCCGGTTCTCGCGAGCCTGCTGTCACGCGACGACTACCTGCCGCACATCTTCGCGCTCCGCGGCGATCGACAAGTTTTCGCTAATGGCATCTGGGCGCTCGCAATCCTTTCAGGTGCTCTCTTGATCACAGTGGGCGGCAACACGAACAGCTTGATCCCATTGTTCGCGATCGGCGTCTTCACTGGCTTCACGCTCGCCCAGAGTGGGCTCGTCGTCCACTGGTGGAAGGAAAAGCCAGCTAAATGGCGTCGTCGCGCCGCGATCAACAGTCTCGGTGCGACGATGACCGCAATCGCGACGGTCGTGTTCCTCTTCTCGAAGTTCCTAGAAGGCGCCTGGGTCGTTGTTGTCGCCGTTCCTCTGCTCGTCTTTCTCTTCATGCGCATCCACGCCTACTACGAGCGCGCGGCACGCGACCTCGGTATTGGCTCCCCGCAGCAAGAGCCAGAAGCAAGGCAGTCCCTTGTGATCGTGCCGGTCACCTCAGTCTCGCGTTTGACGGTGCACGCAATATCCGAGGCGCTCTCGCTCAGTAAGGAGGTAATAGCGGTCACCGTCGTTCCCGAGGATGAAGGCGAGGGCGAAGCTCGCGCCCGATCGCTCGAGCAGGACTGGGCCAAGTGGAATCCGGGCGTCGCTTTGCGCGTCCTTCATAGCGAGTACGCGTCCGTCGTGCAGCCGATCATCTCATTCATCGACGACCTACGAAGCCACGATGACCGGCAGATCGTCGTTCTGATCCCCGTCGTCATCCCGGACCGGGCGCGCTATCGCTTGCTTCACAATCAGATCGACCTCGTGCTCTCCTCGGCACTCCGGAGCCGGCCCGATGTCGTGGTCGCTCGAGTTCAACTTCCCCTGGAGCAGTTGGCGAGCGAGCCCGGAGAGACCGAGAACGCTTCGACAGGGCCTGGAACGACCGAGCTGACGCGAGGGGCTCCCCACTGAGCAGGCGGCTGCAGCAGGCTCGCGGTCTTGGCGCTGCAGCCGCGCTAGGGCTGCTGGTGGGAGTCGAGGTACGACGCCGTGAGCAGCTTCACGCGTTCGCGACTACTTGCCGCAGTGAGTACAGGATCGTCCTGGCGACCACGCCGGTCCCTCCGAGTCCGATTGAGACCTGGACCGGCGTAGCCCGCCCTGGCACCTTCACCCTAAGGACCAGGATCGAGTAAGCGGGCGAGGTCGCCGGGCATGCGGTCAGCCCGTGTAGGTCAAGGCAGCGCTTCGAGAACGACAGTGTGAAGTGGAACTGGAGATGGGGTCCAGAGTCGACCTCGACCCCGTCCATCGGAGGCTGCGGCGCATAAGGGTGCAACTCCTCGGGACACGGTGGGGGCGGTAGAAGGTGCTGATCGGTACTGAGGGTCACTCCAAAGGTGAGCAGGGACGCGGCATTGTCAGGAAAGGCCACGCCGGATGCCCGGCACAACGTCCCAAGGCCATATGCCGCTCCCGAGGTCCTGTTGACGGGCCACAACGCCGGGACCGAGAACGCCAGACCTGCAAAGGTCAGCGACTGCCATGACGACGGGACTGCCGGTGCGGGGCCTGCAGCCAGCACAACCGCTCGTGGCGAGGCCGCCAATGTGTTCGTCACCCGAGTGCCCGAGCCACCATTTGCCCACACCTCTACATGCAGCGACGGCACGAAGTAGGTGATGGACGTGGCGAGTTTCGGCCCGAGGAGGACAGAGATGCCGTCGAGCCGAACCGGCGGCTCGTATCGGTAGGGAGCCGGAACCGAACCCAGTGGAGTGATCCTCACCGCCGGGAGAGCCCCGGCCACTGGGCAGCCGAGGTCTTGTACGACGACGCCGAGCTGGATGATGGGCGGCAAAGCCCCTCCACACCACGGTTGTGTCATGACGGCCCATGTCGGCGGTACCGATACCTGAGCATCGCCGTATGCGACTGGCACCCATGAAGCCGGTGCGGCCAGCAGGTCAATGGCGTGCAGCCGTTGCGCCATGAACGGGAAGCGGACCGACTTGGTCGAGACTGTCGGGGAACTGCCGCACGCGGCGAGAGTCAGGACCAAGACGACGGGCACGACGGCGCGCAACCTCATTGTCTTCATGCTCCCACGAAGCCGGGGAGCGTCGGCTTCGCGTATCGTCCCGAAGCTTTGGAGCCTCTGTCTGCAGGGCGGAGCTAGGGCGGGACTTTGAAAGCCCGCTGAAAAGGCCGGTCCTGCGCAGAGCCAGGGCCGGGAACATTCGGGGAACAACGACGACCTTTCCGAAGCCCAGGAGGCCCTCGAGGCATCGCCGGCAATCGTGGACCGCATCGGAGACCTGGTGGGCTGCATCCTCCCGGACTGGCGCTTTCCCTCTGCGCTCAGTCGAAGGCGTCGCGCCCGGCTTCGACCGGGGGCGTCCTTCTCGGAGGCATCCGAACCTCCTGGATCCCCGAGACCGAGTACGGCATAGAATGGCGCATGGTTGGAATTGACCTGGTCTTCATACCCGAATTTCGAGAACGACTCGAGGTCAGCGCCGGCAAATTGATGCAGAGGGCCTTCAGCCCATCGGAGATAAACGGCCAGCAGCTCGAACATCTGGCGGGATTATGGGCGGCCAAAGAAGCGGTCGTGAAGGCTGCTGCAACTGCACCCGACAAGTGGACTGACATTGTTATCAGTCACGACGCCTCTGGCAAGCCCCACGCCCGAATCGGAGCACAAGAGTTTGCCGTGTCGATTTCTCATCACGGTGACTACGCGGTCGCCGTCGCCTACAGGATGGGCACATGACCAGCCGCCATTTCGGCGACTTTGTAGCCAGTTTTGCGAATCACGACGAACGGCTGGCGATGACTATACGGCCATTCCTCCAGATTGAAAGGCTCAACTATCGCGGGCTACAGCAACGGACCTATCAAACGGCGAACTTCCTCCTGGCTCGTGATGTTCAGCCGGGAGACCGAGTCGCAGTCGTCGCCAACAACTCGCCCGCTTGGGTAGAACTGTTTCTGGGCACCCAGCTTCTTGGTGCGATTCTGGTGCCGATCGACGCAGGCAGCAATCCGGCAACGACGCTGAGGTTCATCGACGAGACCGGACCGAAGCTGGTCTTTCGGAACCAGCATATGCACCCCGAGCTCGACAACCTTCCCATCGTCAACTTGCTCGACGAGCTTGACGAGCGTATTGCCGAGTATCCGGCCACGGCCCCGGCCACTGAGTTGAGCGGTGACTGCCCAGCGGTGATCGTGTTCACTTCAGGTACCACTGCCGAACCCAAGGGCGTCGTCCTGAGCCAGAAGAACATCTTGGCCGACGCCGAGGCCGCACTTCGGGTGTTGAACGTCGGCCCAGACTGGCGGTTCCTGTCCGTGTTGCCGCTTTCCCACATGTACGAGATAACGGGCGGCACGGTCGCACCTCTGGCGCACGGCGCCAGTATCTTCTATGTGCCGAGCGTCTCGCCGATCGCTATGGGCCGCGCCCTGCAGGAATACCACATAACCACGATCCTTGCCGTTCCGCAGCTCCTGGTTCTACTGCTCAAACGAATACAACAAGTCGCCGCGGCTGACGGCAAGGCCAGGGCTCTGGCGACGGCTTCGAAGTTGGCCGCTGTGCTGCCGTTCGCGCTCCGTCGGCAACTGTTCAGGAGTGTGCACTCACAGCTGGGGCGCAGGTTGGACCTCGTCATCACCGGAGGGGCGCCGATTCCTGTCGAGGTCGGCAGGGCGTGGGAGAGCATGGGGGTCCGGGCGCTGCAGGGTTACGGTCTCACAGAGACCGGGCCCATTTTGACGATGAACCCCTTACACGAGCGCCGTCTCGACTCGCCGGGCCGTGCGCTCGACAACGTGGACCTGCGTATTGGTGAGGACGGGGAGATCCAAGCCAAAGGGCCCACCGTCTTCAAGGAGTACTGGCAGAGTCCGACAGCCTCCCGTGACGCGTTTACCGCGGACGGCTGGTTCAGAACGGGTGATGCTGGGCAGTTGCGAGATGGCTGGTTGTACATTGAGGGGCGGCTCAAGTTCGCCATCGTGTTGAGCAGCGGCCTCAAGGTCTTTCCTGAGGACATCGAGCTTGTCGCCGCCAACTATCCGATTCTTTCTGCGGTCTGCGTCGTTGGCGTTAGGCGACCCGATGGCGAGGAGGTCGTGGCCGTCGTCATTTCTGACGGCTCCGATAGCGAGATCAGCCAGGCAATTGACGCAATCAACGGCCAGTTGGAGTCGTTTCAGCACATAAGTGCCTGGCGTCGTTGGCCGGACGCGAAATTTCCTCTCAACCGAATGCGGAAGACGGACCGGAAGAAGGTTCAGCAATGGGCGAATCAGACCGGTCAGGAGGAGGAGCCGAAGGCGCCGGAGAGGGCCCCGGAGGAAGAGGTACTGGACAACATCATTCGGGAAAGCTTGGACGAGCCACGAAAAGAGATCAAGGAGTCGGATCGATTGGCCGACCTAGGCCTCGACTCGCTGCGAAGGCTGACGGTTGTCACCTTGATTGAGGATCAACTGGGCATCAGCGTCCCGGAAGAGGACGTGACCAAGAGCACGACCGTGGGGGACTTGAGGCGGTTGGTGGCCGCTGGCGGCCCGGCCGAGCGGCCCATTCCTCGGCCCTCCTGGCCGTACCGGCGTTGGGTGCGACTGTTGGGGGACGCCACTCGCGAAGTGGTTGTGCGGTCGATAGTGGGAATCTGGGTCAGAATGAGTGTCGAAGGGCGCGACAAGCTCGACGATCTGGCCACACCGGCTTTGTACATCTTCAACCACAGCGATGACTTCGACGGGCCAGCGGTGTATCAGGCGTTACCAAGACGTATCCGGAAGCGTTTGACAGTCGCGGCGGCGGACGATGTGATGCGGCAGCATAAAGTGCTGGCCTTTATCATCAGGCTCTGCTTCGCTGGCTTTGGTTTCGCCCGTTCTGAGCCTTATATGCCCAGTATGGAGTATGTTGGGACTCTCGTGGATGAAGGTTGGAGCGTCGTTATCGCGCCCGAGGGCCGCTTGAGCACCGATGGTGTCCTGCAGCCGTTCAAATCGGGCATAGGGCTGCTCGCCGTGGACCTGGATGCTCCCGTGGTACCGCTGAAGACGATCGGTCTATTCGGGACGGTGCCCCTGCACTCGAAGTGGCCGAAGCGCCATAGTAAGGTCACGGTCCGCATTGGGGACCCGGTTAGATTTGATCGACATATGGACTATGGAGAGGTCACGCTGAGACTGCACCAGATCCTGGAAGATCTCTGAGGCAGCTCCGGTGGCGGCGATGAGGGGTCGCCAGCTCGTGGCCTAAGGAGGCGGGCCCGGAGGGATCGGATTGTGGGCCGCTGACAGCGGGACGTTGGCGTCGCTGCCGGCGAGCCACCAGGTCAGGGACGTGCCAACCGCGCTCAGGTCGATCTCGCTCCAAGCCCTCTCCAGAGCGATCGCCTCGTCGAACCAACCGTCGACACCAGCCCGAAGCGCCTCCCGAGTCGCCAGAGCATGCCTCGCCTGCCAGTCCGGGTCTCCCATGACAACTCGGTCTGTTTCTGGGGCTTTGTCCATGGCGGCCAGGAAACCGCCGATCGGGTCCTTGAGCAGACTCGCAGGGAGCCGCTCTAGCAGCCGTCGGAACCCATCCAGGTCTCCGACCGGGATCAGCCAGTGGGACTCGGCGTTGAGCCGATGAGACCGCCCATCTCGTCCTCGGTCAACGGTGCCGCGCCGACGACCACTGTCGCTGCTTTGACCGGTCGGGATGGCGAGGGGCCAGAGCCAGCACACGAGGGCCCCCGCCGCTGCCCCCGATGCCGCGCCCAGGCAGGCCGCGGCAAGGGATCACCGTCAGCTGGGTCCCCACTCGCTCCAGGCCACCGTGCGCTCGTCCGGGCGCCGTAACTCGGCGGAGCGCACGTCCTCGAGGAGCATGTCGGCCACAAAGCAACAATGTCACATCGGCCACAGCCAGCAGGGGACCACCGCCGTCTAGCCGGTCCCCGTTGCTGGCTGCGCTGGTGGAAGCGTTTTCCGTCCGACCGGGACCGCTCCCACTAGACCTCTCCGCCCCATCATAAGCGGGTCAGATTGTGCCTTCCTAGAGGACAACAGGGGGATAAAACCCGATTTCGGTGGATTACCATGGCTGCGTCTCGCACAGCGACCGGGTCAAGTGACATTTCGTGACGGTGGCAGTGGCCCGCGTACCTAGGAGGGATGAATGGAGCACAGAACACGCGCCGCGCTGACGCTGGGGAGCGGAGGTGCCCGCGGTTACGCGCACATTGGCGCAATCCAGGTGCTCGAGGAGCGAGGCATCGAGATTGTCGCTGTCTCCGGCGCCTCGATGGGCGCCCTGGTCGGCGGGCTCTATGCCGCGGGAAAGCTCCACGAGTACACGGACTGGATTTGTGGCCTCACCCAGGTCGACGTGCTGCGTCTCTTGGATCCCTCGCTCTCCGCGCCCGGTGTGATCAGGGCCGAGAAGATCTTCGCCCATGTGCACGAACTCGTTGGCGATGTCTTGATCGAGGACCTTCCAGTGACCTTCACCGCCGTGGCCACCGATCTGTTCGCGCGCAAGGCCGTGTGGTTCCAACGAGGGCCGCTGGAGGTGGCGATGCGGGCGTCGATCGCCATCCCGGGCGTGTTCACGCCGGTGATGTTGAACGGCCGACTACTCGTCGACGGTGGCGTGATGGACCCGGTTCCGCTCGCGCCGGTCGCCTCGTCCGCGGCCGATGTGACAATCGCTATCGATCTCGGCGGAGAGCGCAGTGGAATGCCCCACGGAGGTTCTGCCGGGGAGACCGCTGAAGAGCGTCCGATCGAAGAATGGATCGAGCGCTTCCGCAAAGGCCCGGCTCATCTGATCGACCGCGACTTGGTCCGGTCGGTGATGAGCCGTTTCGGTGGAGCATCAAGCTCGGTTCCGGTGGGTGACGAGGCCACGTCGCCAGCCGGCGCAGCAGTCGAGTCCCTGCCTGCCCGTCTCAGCAAGTTCGACGTGGTCAACCAGTCGCTCGAAACGATGCAGAGCGAGCTCACCAGGCACCGGTTGGCCTCCAATCCACCCGATGTTCTCATAACGATCTCCAAGGACGCCTGTCGCACGATCGATTTTCACCGGGCTTCGGAAATGATCGAACTGGGTCGCACAGCGACCCTTGAAGCGCTCGGCAGCGGCGCTGCTGTGTCGCTCTAGCTGCGGGACAGGGTGCGTCTCCGCTCGCAGTGCCGCCGGGTCGCAGCGCAACTGCGAACTCTGAGAATCTCACCCCGCTCAGATTGAAAGGAGTACTGACCGACTTGGCCTGGGATGTGGAGAGGGGCTGCTCACGGCACGGGCGCGCTGGCCCATGGCCGTCGGGGCGGTCGGAGGTCCACCCCGTGGCCGCGCGGCGGCACAGCCGATAGAGTTCACGCTAGCCAAGCTCCGAGGAGATCCACCTCCACAATGGTTGTGCTGATCGTCGTCATCGTCGTCGTACTTCTCGCCCTCGGCCTGTGGGCCGCCTACAACGACCTCGTCAAGAAGCGCAATCGGACCCAGGAGGCGTGGTCCGAGATCGACATCGAGCTGAAACGCCGCCACGATCTCATTCCCAATCTGGTGTCGACCGTGCAGGGTTACGCCACCCACGAGCAGGGGACTTTCGAGGCGGTCACCCAGGCCCGGGCGAACGCAGTCGCGGCGGGTGCAACGGGCGACCCGAGCAAGATCGCCCCTGCCGAGAACGCCCTGACGGGGACGCTGCGCTCGTTGTTCGCCGTCGCAGAGAACTACCCCCAGCTGCGGGCGGTCGAGAGCTTCCTACAACTGCAAGAGACGCTGACTGCCACCGAGGACAAGATCGAGTACGCCCGCCGCTACTACAACACGAGTGCCCGGGACTACAACATCGCTCTGCAGACCTTTCCCCGCAACTTGATCGCAGGACCGTTCGGTTTCAAGCCTGTGGCTTACTTCGCCACCGACGAAGAAAGCCGCTCCGTGCCTCAGGTGAGCTTTCCAGGTGCTGGCCCAGGTGCAGCCGGCCCGGCATCCTCGGGCCCGCCGCCTGCCGGTGGCACCGAGGGGCCCCCGCCGGCCGTTGGTTCCGGGGGACCTCCACAGGCCAGCTGAGATCGCCGACGGGCTGGCAGGCCGGTCAGACCGACTGGCCCGAGGCGAGTTTCTCGAGCGTGGCGATCCGCTCCTCGATGGGAGGGTGGGTGTCGTAGAGGTGGTGGTACCAGGCATCGTGGTGCTGCAGCGGGTCGTCGATGCACATCGCAGCGGTGGCATGGTTCATCTTCTTGAACGGCTTGTCGTTCTGCTGCAGTTTCTTGAGCGCGCTCAACAGCCCTGCTGGGTTACGGGTCAGCTCCACACCGCTGACATCGGCCAACGACTCGCGCCGGCGTGAGAGCGCCAGGCGAGTAAGTGGGCCCAAGATGAAGCCCACCAATGCGAGCATGGCGGCAGCGGCCAAGACAACGAGCACGATCGCATTGCCCCTGTTGTTGCCGCGCCCGCCTCCGGCATAGAAGGCGCTCCTCCACAGGATGCTGGCCAGCATTGCTGCCAGGCCGACCATGGCGCCCACCAGCAGCAGGAGACGGATGTCGTGATTCTTGATGTGACTTATCTCGTGGCTGGCCACGCCCTCCAGTTCCTCGCGGTTCATTATGGCCAGTAGCCCGGTCGTGAAGGTTATGGCTGCCTTGTCCGGGCTGATTCCGGTGGCGAAGGCGTTGGGCGAGGGGTCGTTGATCACATAGACGGCGGGCTTGGGGATCCCGTCGCCGATGGCCAGGGCCTCCACGATGTCATGCAGCTGCGGGTACTGGGCTGGGTCGGCCGGCACGGCCCCTGAGACCCGGAGTACCAGCCCGGCTCCGGAGTTCCAGGAATAGAGGATCCCGCACACGGCCAGGAAACCGCAGATCGCCATGCCGGTCAGGACCGGTCTCGAGCCGTCGTTGACCGGCGCAGAGACGGCATCGAAAATGAAGCCGCAGGCTGCTCCGATGGCCACCCAGACTAGGAAAAACAGGCAGATCAAGATGACGCTTCGGCGTTTGTTGCTGGTTATCTGGGTGTACACGCGCCGAATCCTACGGCATGGGAGGCGCACCGACTCCGGAGCGGCTGTCCAGGTGAGGTCCGCGCCGGCCACCTTTCGCGAACCAAGCTCGAGCCGTCTCCTGCGCCCCCGGGGCCGTCGCGCGCGCTGTCGCGTGGCGTCTTGGCCGGCGATGGCTGCGGCTGTGCTGTGCTCCCGTCTCGAGGTGATATCGCGACCTGCCGGCTGGGTTGAAATAGCAGGTAGCACTATCGGGCGGTCGTCTGTCTTTGCACAAGCCGGCAGGGACTGGCAGCAACGGCGTGCTGAGGCTTCATCCACAGCCTGTGGATAACGCTACAGAGGCCGCCAAGACGCCCTCGTCGGGCTCCGGTGTCTTCTTGTGCCGAAAGCCGCGATCTGGTAGAACGAGCATGCACGTGTGAACCGTTGCGATTACTCATCTAGCGGCGAAGGTCCCTCGGCCCCCAGTAGCGGTGAGATGCCGGGACACACAGGACCCTCGACCATTTACCCGGCGGTAGGCCCGCGGGCGAATATGTGTATCCAGCCCCCTGCCTAGCCGCGTCCAGCGTCGAAGTAAGGAGGCGGTGTGTGATGGACGCTCAGCAGAACTACACCAGCAGCCTGCAGATCGAGCACCGCTCGTGCCTACTTCTTGATCCCGTGGACGGCGATCAACCTCACGGACTTCTACTTCGTGCGCAAGGAGCAGTACGACATCGACTCGATCTTCACCCCGGACGGGACCTACGGCCGGCTCGACTGGCGCACGATGGTCGCCTACCTGGTCGCGATCGGGGTCGAGATCCCGTTCATGAGCACGACCTTCTACACCGGGCCGATGGTCTCCCACCTCGGGGCGGGGACATCTCCTGGATCCTTGGCCTGATCGTGGCGAGTGGCCTCTACTGGCTCTTGCACCTCGGTGTCGACGTGATGCCGCCGGTGAAGGCGGCCGCTGGCGCGGTTGCCGAAGTCTCGGCTCGCTCTACGGCATCGGCCGGGCGGTGACGCCGTGACAAGCGGACCTCGCACCGTGCGCGCGCCCCACGGCAGCCAGCTCTCGTGCAAGGGCTGGCCGCAGGAAGCGGCGATGCGCATGCTGATGAACAACCTCGACCCCGACATCGCCGAGCACCCCGATCAGCTGATCGTTTACGGGGGCGGAGGCAAGGCGGCCCGTAGCTGGGCCGCCTACGACGCCATCGTCGCCAGCCTGCGCGAGCTCGGGCCCGAAGAAACGCTGCTCGTGCAGTCCGGCAAGCCGGTGGGTGTCTTCCGGACCCATGAGTGGGCCCCCCGCGTCCTGATCGCCAATGCCAATCTGGTGCCGCAGTGGGCTACCTGGGAGGAGTTCCGTCGCCTGGACGCCCTCGGGCTCACCATGTTCGGCCAGATGACAGCCGGATCATGGATCTACATAGGGACCCAGGGCATCTTGCAGGGAACCTACGAGACCTTCGCCGCCATCGCGGAGAAGCTCCACGGCGGCAGCCTTGCCGGCACGATCACCCTCACCGCCGGGCTGGGCGGCATGGGCGGCGCCCAGCCAATGGCGGTGACGATGAACGGGGGCGCCGTGCTGTGCGTCGAGGTCGATCCGTCGCGGATCCAGCGGCGCTTGGACACCGGCTACCTCGACGTCCTCGCCGACGGGGTCGACGACGCCCTCGAGCGGGCAATGGAGGCAAAGCGCGGCCGTCAGGCGCTGTCGATCGGAATCCTCGGCAACGCGGCCGACGTCGTGCCCCACCTGCTCGCGATCGGGGCGGAGATCGACGTCGTCACCGACCAGACCTCGGCGCACGACCCGCTCATGTACGTCCCGCGGGGCGTGAGCGTGGACGAGATGGCCGAGCTGCGGGCCAAGGACCCGGAAGGGCTCACCAAAATGGCCAGGGAATCGATGGCACGGCACGTCGAGGCGATGATCGGCTTCCTCGACGGCGGGGCCGAAGTGTTCGACTACGGCAACTCGATCCGCGCCGAGGCGAAGATCGGCGGCTGCGAGCGGGCCTTCGACTTCCCCGGTTTCGTTCCCGCCTACGTCCGGCCCCTGTTCTGCCAGGGCAAGGGCCCGTTCCGGTGGGCTGCGCTGTCCGGTGACCCGGGCGACATTGCCGCCACCGACCAGGCTGTGCTCGAGGAGTTTCCTGACAACGAATCGCTGGGCCGCTGGATCAGGATGGCCGGCGAACGGGTGCAGTTCCAGGGGCTGCCGGCGCGGATCTGCTGGCTCGGCTACGGCGAGCGCGACCGGCTCGGTCTGCGCTTCAACGACATGGTCGCCCGCGGGACGCTGCAGGCGCCGATCGTCATCGGACGCGATCACCTCGACTGCGGATCTGTCGCTTCGCCCTACCGCGAGACCGAGGGCATGAACGACGGATCCGACGCCATAGCCGACTGGCCGCTCTTGAACGCGATGCTCAACACCGCCTCGGGTGCCTCGTGGGTGTCGATCCACCACGGAGGCGGGGTCGGGATCGGGCGTTCCATCCACGCCGGGCAGGTGACCGTCGCCGACGGCTCGGCGCTCGCCGCCGAGAAGCTCGAGCGGGTCCTCACCAACGACCCGGGCAGCGGCGTCATCCGGCACGTCGACGCCGGCTATCCGGAGGCCATGCAGGTCGCCGCCGCCCACGGTTTGCGGGTCCCGATGCACGAGCACGGTGGGGCGGGAGAGGCGACATGAAGCTCACGGCACAGGATGCCGAGATGCTCGAGGGCGCTCATGGCGCAGGGACCACCCTCGCCATGGAGGTGCTCGTCGCCATCGGCCGGGCGTTCGACGTCGAGCAGATGTGCGACATCACCAGGGCCCACGTCGCTTTGAGCAACCAGGACGCGGACATCTGGTTCGCGGAGCGCCTCGTAGCCGGCGGCGCCGTGTGCAAGGTCCCGCCCACGGTGAACCCTGGCTTCTGCCTCGAGTTCTTCCGGCACGTTCCCGGGCTGACGCCTGAGGACATGAGCACAATGGAGCGGACTGAAGCGGCGTACAGGACTCTGGGCGCTCAGCTGACCTACAACTGCACGCCCTATCTGCAAGGCAACGTGCCTTACTTCGGCGAGGTCACGGCCTACTCGTAGTCCAGCGCTACCCCTTACATGAACTCGGTCTACGGAGCACGTACCAACCGCGAGTCGGCCCAGAGCGCGCTGTGCGCCGCGGTGACCGGCCGCGTGCCGGTCTACGGCCTGCTGCTCGAGGAGAACCGCAAGGGCCAGGTGCACGTGCACGTCGAGCCCACGCTCAGCGACGAGTTCGAGTACCACCTTCTCGGCTACGCCGTGCCCCGCATCACCGGCATCCAGACCGCCTTCATCCCGGTGTTCACCGGCATATCGGCCATGACCCCGGAGGCGCACATGAACCTGGGCGCCGAGCGCAACACGGGGGAAACGTGCCCATGTACCACGTCGTCGGCCTGACACCCGAGGCCCCGACGCTCGAGGCCGCGTTCCACGGGGACCCGCCCGGTGACGGTTTTGTCGTCACGGCGAAGGATCTCGACGAGCAGCGCGAGATGCTCTCGGCCGACGCAGGCCCCATCGAGTTCGCGCTCCTCGGCTGCCCGCACCTGTCGCTCGACCAGCTAAGGGCGATCGCCGCTCGGATCGACGGCCGTCACTTCAAGGTCGAGTTCTGGGTCCAGACGTCGTTTCGCGACAAGGAGCTCGCCGAGCGCATGGGCGTAGCCCAGGTGATCGAGCAGGCCGGGAGCCGCCTGGTCCCCGCACCTGCATCGACCAGGTGGCCCGGAAGCACCTGTTCGGCAAGAAGGGCCTCGGAGGGCAACGCCTGCGGCCTCGGCTTCGTCGATGTCACCACGCCGCAGCTGGTCGAGAAGGTCGACCTCGAGGTGACCGCTGTGAACGCCATCGCGGCCTGCTTTCCGGAGGACATGCGCCTGCCCCTTACCCTCCCGAACGAGCGCGACGCCATCCGCGCCATGCTCGACACCCTGCGGCCCTTTACGGCCGAGGACCTGCGCCTGGTGCACATCAGGTCCACGCTGGATGTGGAGAGTCTCGTCGTCTCGGAGGGCTGCCTGCCCGCCCTCTCGAACCGAGCCGACGTGGTCGTCGAAGAGGAACCTCGTCGCCTGGGGTTCGACCAAGACGCCCGACTAGTCTCGCCGCTGTCCGCCTAATGGGGGCAGATCCTGGAGGTCTCACGTGAGCTCGTTCGAATGCGTCCCCAACTTCTCAGAGGGCCGGGACGAGACGAAGATCGCCCGGATCGTGGCCCAGGCGCAGGAAAGACCAGGGGTGACGCTGCTCGACGTCGAGCGGAACGCCGACCACAACCGCTGCGTGGTTACGCTCGTCGGTGAGGGACCGGCGCTCGTGGACGCGGTGAAGAACATGATGCGGGTGGCGACGGCGCTCATCGACCTCACGAGCCACCATGGTGAGCATCCCCGCATGGGCGCTACCGACGTCGTCCCCTTCGTGCCGCTGGGCGACGCCACCACCGAGCAGGCCGTGGCCCTCGCCATCGAGCTCGGCACCTGGGTGTGGGAGGAGCTGCACATTCCGGTCTACCTCTACGGCGAGGCCGCCCGGCTGCCCGAGCGCCAGGATCTGGCGAAGGTGCGCGCCGGGCAATTCGAGGGTATCCGGGACACGATTGGGACCGACCCCGCTCGGCGCCCGGACATGGGCGAGCCGCGGGTGCACCCGACCGCTGGCGCGGTCGCCATCGGCGCCCGGCCGATCCTCATCGCCTACAACGCCTACCTGACGACCCCCGACGTCGCGGTCGCCAAGAAGGTGGCAAAGGCAGTCCGAAGCCGCGACGGCGGCCTGGCCGAGGTCAAGGCGCTGGGGTTCGATATCCGCGAGCGCCAGCGTGCGCAGGTCTCGATGAATCTGACCGACTACCGAAGAACCCCGATCCACCGTGCCGTCGAGGCCGTGCGGCGCGAGGCGGCCCGCTTCGGGGCGGGCGTGGAGGAGACCGAGGTCGTAGGCCTGGTGCCCGAGGACGCCCTGTTCGATGCCGCCGAGTACTACCTGCAACTCAACAGCTTCGACCGCAGCACCGTCCTCGAGCGCAAGGTGCGGGGCAGCCAGCCTCGGGCGGAGTCCCTCTCCGATTTCACCGCCCGGTTGGCCGCGCGAACCCCCACGCCCGGCGGCGGAAGCGCGGCCGCGGCCGCCGGCGCCATGGGCGCCGCCCTCGGCGAGATGGTGCTCGCCTACTCGGCCGGCAGCGACGATGCCGCGCCGGACGCGGCCCGCCAACAGCTGACCGCTGCCCGGAGCCGCTTTCTCGGCTTGGTCGAGGAGGACGCGCAGGCGTACGCGGACACGATCACGGCGCGCCGGACGACGAAGAGCCAGCCCGGGCCAGAGGCGGAGCAGGCCTGGACGGCCGCCATCCGGCACGCCGCTGAGGTGCCGCTCGACACTGCGCGGCTCGCCTGGAGCTGTGCGCGCGAGCTCCGGGATCTGGCCGACAGGGTCCGACCGGTCATGAAGAGCGACTGGAGCACGGCCCTCGCACTGCTCAACGCCGCCCGGGAGGGCTCACTCGCCAACGTGGTCATCAACCTCGGCGACCTGCGGGAGCGGGGGGCGGACATGGCCGACCTCGAGGCCGCGGTCCGCGAGCTCGGCTAGCGCCCAGCGGTCACGGGAGCGACAGCCCGCAAGAGCGGGCGGAGCCGATCACACAGCGGAGGGCAAGCTGGCGGAGGAGATAGCCCGTGCCGCACCCGACATCCAAGACATGCAACGGCGTCGGGTGATGGGCAAGCGCGATGTCCGCGGTCCACTCGGCGATTCGCTTATGGCACCCGCCGAGGCGCCCGCTCTCGTAGTCGGCCGACCGCTCATCGAATGCCTGGACGTCACGATGACGAGCCACTGCCTAATGTTGCCAGCACTCAGGACAGAACGGTCGAGATCCCGCCAGGTGGGGAGTGACGTGCCCGAAGTGGAGAACCAAGTATGAGCGAGACGCCTCTGTACAAAGAGATCCTCTACACCGAGTCTGAGGTCGATGCTCGGATAGCCGAGATGGCAGTGGACATCACGCGCAACTATAAGGGTACAGACACCCTCTTCGTAAGTTTGCTCAATGGCGCCCAGCCTTTCACCGCAAAGTTGATGCGGGCGATCCAGCATCATGATCCTTATTTCCACCCGAATGTTCAGTCCATGATCGTCAGCCGCTATGGCTCAAGCCGCGAGGGTGGCCAGCCTCGGCTTGTTACCGACCTTCCCCCTGATTACAGGGAGCTGACGAACCGGCACGTCGTTCTGCTCGACGACCTTGTCGACGGAGGCGGCACCACCGATTTCACCGAGCGGCATCTGTACGGATATGGCGCCCTGCAGGTTGAGCGTATTGTGCTGGTGAAGAAGCTGAAGAAGCCACCTATTGTGTGTGATCTGGCCATGTACGGCTTTGAGGCACCAGACGTGTGGCTCACCGGCATGGGCATGGACAACGTCCGCCTCGGGAGGGAAGCAAATCGTTGGGCGGGATGGATCGCAATTGCCAACACGGACTGACCCAAACGGCGGCACCGACGATTCCGGCCGATGGAGCCGCACCGACAGGGAGCGCTCCAGGGCGCTGCTGGTTCTCGCCGATGGGGAGGTGTTCGAAGGTGAGGCCGTCGGGGCACCGCCGCCAGGGGGCCTGGCTCACGGAGAGGTCGTGTTCAACACCGTGCTCAGCGGCTACCAGGAGGTAGTCACAGACCCGAGCTACGCCGGGCAGGTCGTCGCCTTCACCTATCCCCACATCGGCAACTACGGCGTGAGCCCGTCCGACGACGAGGCTCGCCGCCCGTGGTGCCGGGGCATCGTGGTGCGCGATCTAACGTCGCGGCCGTCGTCATGGCGCGCCGCCGGGTCGCTGGAGGACTTCCTTGTCCGAAACAGTGTTCCTGGGATATCAGGTGTCGACACGCGCAGGCTCACGAGGCACCTGCGTGAGGTCGGCGCCCTGGGCTGCGCCTTCGGTACCGCCGACGAGTCCCAGCTCCGCGCGGCCGCGGCGGCAGAGCCGGGCACGACAGGGCGCGACCTCGTCTCGGGCGTGACAACCGGGACGCCTTACGAGCGAGGCTCGGGGAGGCTTCGGGTGGTGGCCTACGACTTCGGCGTGAAAGAGACCATGCTGCGATCCCTCGGCAAACTCGCCAGCATCACAGTCGTCCCGGCCTCGTTCCCGGCCGCGAGGACCCTGGAACTGGAGCCCGACGGCGTGCTCTTGTCCAACGGGCCCGGCGACCCCGCTGCATTGGGAACGCTGGTCGGCACGATCTGCGAGCTCCTCGGGAAGGTGCCCGTATTCGGCATCTGCCTCGGCCACCAGCTGCTCGGCGCGGCGCTCGGGGCTCGAACCTTCAAGCTTGCCTTCGGGCACCACGGGGGCAACCACCCCGTTCGGCGGCTGGACACGGGCCGGGTCGAGATCACGAGCCAGAACCACAACTACGCCGTCGAAGCGGCCTCCCTGCCCGACAGAGGCGCCACCGCCACTCGGGTGACCCATGTCAACTTGAACGATGGTGTCGTCGAGGGCATCCGCTGCGACCATCTGGCGGCGTTCGGCGTGCAGTACCACCCCGAGGCAGGCCCTGGCCCACACGATGCCCGCTACCTGTTCGAGGAGTTCCGTTCCCTGATCGAGGCCACCTCCTGATGCCCCGGCGAGGTGACATCGAGACGATTCTCGTGATCGGTTCGGGGCCGATCGTCATCGGCCAGGCGTGCGAATTCGACTACTCGGGCTCCCAGGCGTGCCGGGTGCTTCGCGCAGAGCGCTACCGCGTCGTGCTCGTCAATTCGAACCCAGCGACGATCATGACCGACCCCGACCTCGCGGACCGGACCTATGTGGAACCACTCGACGCCGCGGTTCTCGCCGCCATAGTCGAGCGCGAGCGCCCCGACGCAATCCTTCCGACCGTCGGCGGCCAGACTGGCCTGAACCTGGCGATGGAGCTCGGCGCACGGGGCGTGTTGGAAGAATTCGGAGTGGAGCTCATCGGGGCGAACGCCGAGGCGATCGCAACGGCCGAGGACCGTGACCTGTTCAAGCGGGCGATGGGTGAAATCGGGCTCGAAGTTCCGGCGTCGGGATTCGCCTGTTCTTTGGAGCAGGCGATGGCGGTCGGGGAGGCGGTGGGATTCCCCCTCATGGTGCGTCCAAGTTTCATCCTCGGGGGGGCCGGGACCGGCACTGCGAACGACCGCGAGACTCTCGCCCGGGTCGCAGCCGAAGGACTGGCGGCCAGTCCGGTGTCTCGGGTCTTGATCGAGCGCTCGATCGCTGGTTGGAAGGAGTTCGAGCTCGAGGTGATGCGCGACTGCGCAGACAACTGCGTGGTCGTCTGCTCGATCGAGAACTTCGACCCCGTGGGAGTCCACACGGGCGACTCGATCACCGTTGCCCCGGCGCAGACGCTTTCCGATGTGGAGTACCAGGCCATGCGGGACGACGCGTTCGCCTGCATCCGGCGCGTTGGTGTGGAGACGGGCGGGTCCAACATCCAATTCGCGCTCGACCCGAAGGACGGTCGCCGGCTCGTGATCGAGATGAACCCGCGCGTCTCGCGCTCGTCCGCGTTGGCTTCGAAGGCGACCGGCTTCCCGATCGCCAAGATCGCGGCGCGCCTGGCGGTGGGCTACAGGCTCGACGAGATAGCCAACGACATAACCGGTGCCACTCCCGCCAGCTTCGAGCCGACGATCGACTACGTGGTGACGAAAGTCCCGCGTTGGGCCTTCGAGAAACTTCCCGGAAGCGTCGATCGGCTTGGAACCCGCATGCAGTCGGTGGGAGAGGTGATGGCCATCGGCCGCACTTTCCCGGAATCCCTGCAAAAGGCGCTTCGCTCCCTCGAACAGGGCCGGGCCGGCCTGAACGCGGATCCGGCCGAGACCGCCTACGACCTGCTCGACGACGACGAGCTCATGTCGAGGGCGTGCGAGCCGACACCGGAACGGGTCTTTCACATGGAGGCAGCCCTGAGGCGTGGCATCACGCCCGACGAAGTCGCAGAGGCCACCGGTGTCGACCCGTGGTTCGTAGACCAGTTGCAGGCGATCACCTCTGCTCGCCGGCGGATCGAGGCGGTGGGGCGCGCCGGCAAGGGCGCCGACAGCCTCGATCGCCGGACCTGGCGTGAGCTCAAGCGTCTCGGCTTCTCCGACGCGCAGATCGCCTATCTGTTCGGAGAAGCTTCGCCCGGCAGCGGCCAGGTGCTCGGCGAGGGCGAGATCCGCTCGGCGCGCCTCAACGCGGGCGTGCGCGCAACCTTCAAGACGGTGGACACCTGCGGCGCCGAGTTCGCGGCCGACACGCCTTACCACTACGCCACCTACGAGGACGAGGACGAGGTCCGTCCGAGCGACCGGCCTCGCGTCGTGATCCTCGGGTCCGGACCGAACCGCATCGGCCAGGGCATCGAGTTCGACTACTGCTGCGTGCACGCATCGATGGCGCTGCGGGAGGCGGGATATGAGACCGTCATGGTCAACTGCAATCCCGAGACGGTCTCGACTGACTACGACACCTCCGACCGGCTCTACTTCGAACCGCTCACCGCCGAGGACGTCGGGAACGTGATCGACGCGGAGCGCACGGCCGGGATCAACGCCTCGGGGAGAGACGCCGCCCCACTCGCCGGCGTGATCGTGTCGCTCGGCGGGCAGACACCGCTCAAGCTGGCGCATGCCATCGACCCGGGTCTCGTGCTCGGTACCTCGCCCTCCGCAATCGACCTGGCGGAGGATCGCGAACAGTGGAACGCGCTCTGCGGGCGACTCGGCATCCCCCAGCCTCCAGGGGGCACGGCCGTGACCGTTGCTGAGGCACTGGCTGTTGCCTCAAAGGTCGGCTACCCGGTGCTCATCAGGCCGAGCTACGTACTCGGGGGGCGCGCCATGGAGATCGTCTATGACGACGAGCGGCTCGAGCAGGCAATATTGGCGCTCTCGAGCTCCCTTAGGTCCGAGGGCGGCGTCTCGCTACAGCGGCCCGTGCTCGTGGACCGCTTCTTGGAGGATGCCATCGAGGTGGACGTCGACGCCGTGCGTGACGCATCGGGTGAGGCTCTCCTGGCGGGAGTGATGGAGCACGTCGAGGAGGCGGGCATCCATTCGGGCGACTCGGCTTGCGCCCTGCCGCCACAGAGCCTTCCGGCAGGCGTGATCGTGACGCTCGAGGCCCACACCCGCGCCCTCGCCGAGGCCCTCGGCATCATCGGTCTGTTGAACGTCCAGTTCGCCGTGCGCGACGGAGTGGGTTACGTGCTCGAAGCCAATCCGCGTGCCAGCCGCACGGTGCCGTTCGTGGCCAAGGCGACAGGTGTGCCGCTCGCCAAGGTGGCGGCGAGGGTGATGGCAGGGGCGACGCTGGCGCAGCTGCGCGCAGAACAGCTGGTGCGTCCTCCCGCCACGGGGAGCTGGGTGAGCGTCAAGGAGGCCGTGCTGCCGTTCAGCCGCTTCCCCGGTGTCGACACGTTGCTGGGTCCCGAGATGCGCTCGACGGGCGAGGTCATGGGCGTCGGGAGGACCTTCGGCCTGGCCTTTGCCAAGAGCCAGATCGCCGCGGGCAACCGCTTGCCCTCCCAGGGCACCGTCCTGCTGTCGTTGGCGGACCGGGACAAGCCGGCAGGACTGGAGGCGGCACGTGCCCTTGCCGAACTGGGCTTCGATCTGGCGGCGACCTCCGGGACGGCGGCCTTCCTGGAGTCCGGCGGCCTGCCGGTGAGGACAGTGGCGGGGAAGATCGGCGAGATCGGTGCGGCGGACGTGGTCGAGCTGATCTCTTCGGGCCGGGTCCAGCTCGTGGTCAACACTCCCCGAGGTCGCGGTGCGCGCGCGGACGGTGCACGCATCCGCTCCTCGGCTCTGCTCCACCAGGTGCCGTGCCTGACGACGCTGGCCGCGGCACGCGCCGCGGCAGCGGGAATGGCGGACTGGAAGCGACACGGCATGTCCGTGGTCAGCTTGCAGGAGGTGCACGGAACGCTGTAGCGGCGGGCCGGCTACAAAGGCCCGATGCGGTTCGGCCTGATCACCTCGATCCGCTCATGCCTCCACTGGGGGCGCACCGTGCTTTCTCTGCCAGATGCCGTGACTTATGACGACATTGAGAATGATCACGATGGGCAACGGGATGAAGAAGGACATCATCAACGGGATGAACAGAACGAGGGTCAGGGCGACGAACGACCGCCAGTTCCACCACTTCGGCCCGACCACGAGGCCGACCACGACGGCGGCCAGCAGGAGCGCCACTCCGATCACACCTGCGACTGTGCTGGACATAGCGGCGATCATGGTGTCCTCCGATCTTCAGGCTTCCAGGCCATGCCGCTCTGTACGTCAGGGTCTTGGAGTGGTCCCTCCACAACCTTCTGATCCTGATTGTCCGCAGTCGCCCACAACGCAAACAGAGGCGAAAGACCCGACCAGAAGAACGTGATTTCGCTCCTCCCGCGGGCCCTTCAGCTCTGGCCGGGGGCGGACGCTCGAGTTGCACGCGGCCAGCAACACCGGGCGCGCCCGATTCCCGGCCGGGGCCGCACCCTCGTAGCCGGGCACGGTTCAGCCCGGCGGGCCCGGGGAGGCCACGGTCGAGGCCGATCCGTCCTCCAGGGCCTGGAGAGCTGGCCGCTCCGGCCTGGCGAGCATTGCGGCACCCAGAACCACCACGACGAAACCCGCGGCCCGCACCACGCCGAAGGGCGCCGCCGGCAGCCGCTCGTGGAAGGCGACGATCCCGGCCATGATCGGCAGGGCGTTGTTCAACAAGGTCGACATCCCCGCGGTGGCAAGCGCCCCGCCCCGTTGGAAGGCGAGTTGCAGCGCCACGAACCCGATCACGTGGCAGGCGACCAGCACAGGTACGAGGAAGAGGCCGACGCCGCTGACGGCCCCCTTTGTGGACACGTCGCCCGCCGCGTAGCACAGCCCGGCAGCGACCCCCAGGCCGGCTCCGGGTCGCATGAAACGTGAACCGGGCCGCCAGGCCACGCCCGCAGCCACCAGCATGACACCCAACCAGATCGCGACCGTCCGTGTTCCCGCGACCACCGGCCTCGGCACTCCGGCGGCAAACGAGATGCAGACCAGCGCGAGTCCAGCCACGCAGGCCCCGATGGCGACCTGCTCGACACGGGAGAACCGCACGCGGGCGACGCGCCAGACGAAAAGGGCGAGCAGGCCTATCCCACCGGCAGAAGTCGCCTGTACGAGCGATATCGGGGCGAAGAGCAGCGCCGCGATGTAAAGGCCCCAGCCGGCGAGACCGACGACGTAGCCGAGAAGCCAGCGGCCGTTGGTGAACAGGAGCCGGAGGGCCGTCCACGGGTGCCGCAAGGAGAGGGCCGGCAGCTTGTTGGAGGCGCCGTGCTGCACGAAGAAGCCCCAATTGAGCATCATCGCGGAGACCACAGCGAGGAGGAGACCCGCGGCCGTCCTCATCCAGACAGCAATTCCTCGGACCGCGGCTCTTTGAGGTCGAGCTCGGACGGGAAGGGCACCTCGTCCCGGCACGTACCGGCTGGTCGCCGGTCCCAGTTTCTTCCCCGGGCCAGGGCGGAGAAGGGCAGGTACCCCTCCGCGGCCATGGCGGTTATGGCCACCCGGGGAAGGTCCGAACGCCGCTCGTAGACCACGTAGCGGCGTTGGTATGTGGGACTGAACTTGCGGTTGAACATGCTGAGGTTGTCCAGCTGGAGCTCCAGCCGCCGCTTGAGGACGAGAAGTGCCTCCCGCTCGAGGCGCTGCAGCGCCGACAGCCCGGCGTCGTCGCGGAGCAGGCCGGCGAACGGTGCGAAGTTGAGCGAAAGGCTCTCGAAGCTGTGCGCGTCGGCCCAGCGGATGGTCTCGGTGATGAGCCAGGCCGCCAAGCCGTTCGGCGTGTCGTCTCGTCGCGGCACCGACGAGAGCGACAGCGAGGCGCTGGCGCCACAGACAGCCGCATGGAGGAAGCCGCCGACTCGCCCCTCGGGGGAGCGCCCGACCACGAACAGGGCGTCGTGGCCGCCGAGGGAGAACAGGTCGTCGAGCTGCATGACAAAACCAGTGCGGCGACGGCCCTTTAGCCAGTCGAGCTCCACGGCCAGGAGCTCTGAGCGGAGCTCGGGGGAGACGTCGCCGACGAAGACCACCTCGGAGCGGTAGCCCCAGCGCTCCACCCGGTGCACGGCCTGACGTACCGTTCGCATCGCACCACCCTCGAGTGAGAAAGCCGGGACGTTCACGACGGCCTCGTCGCCGTGATAGAGCGCCTTCAGGCCGGCGGCGCGGTACACATCGAGGTACCGCTCGGAGGCTCCGAGCAAGGCGACGTACCATCCCCGCCGGTGTGCCTCCGCCACGAATCTTTCCATGGCGGGACCGACGGCGGCCGGTGGACCGATCGGATCGCCGGTGAGGAGCGCCACTCCCCGAACGACTCGATAGGCGAAGAGGACCTCCCCCGCCGGCTCACCGCCTGGCTCCTTGCCTGGTTCGTCGTCCGTGACCGAGAAGATGAGGTGCGACTTGTCGTGGCGCAGGGAAAAAGACGCCAAGGAGTCCGTGCCCCACTGCCGTACGAGCTCACACGCCCTGTTTCGCCGCAGCGCATCGCTCGAGAGCAGATCGCGCCAGGGAGCGACCCACGCCGCGACTGACCATCCGACACCGATCGCGACGATCGACACGACCGACCAGGAGAACCAGGCGGCGAAGTCGCCGTTGAGGTACTGGCCGTTGCGGGGCGCCAGACCGACCATGGCCCGAGCGGCACCCCGCACGCCTGCGACGAAGTCGAAGGGCAGGCCTGAGGCCGTCCGGTTCACGAAGAGGGCGAAGAAGCCATAGACGAAAGCCACGGCCAGCGCCATGACGAGGCGCAACAGCGCTCTTGGCTGCCCTTCAGGGCTGCCGGGGGCGGAGAAGTCCCGCCGTTTGGCGACGAGGGCAAGGGCGAGCAGGCCCGTCGCGATCGCCTCTTCGTAGTCGAGGCCTTTCAACAGGTGCAGCACGGAGGAGGCGGCGAGCAACGCGACGGCGAGTCGCCAGGCACGGCGGCTCCCCCTTGCGAGGCGTCGTGCGCTGAACAACAGGACGACTCCGACCGGCACGACGAGGGCATTGGCGACGGGAGGCACGGTGGTGGTGACGAGGCTGTCGAGCACCTGCAGGCGGTCCGTGAAGCGAGGGGCGATGGCCGAGACCAGGTCGAGCAGGCCTGCAAGGCCGACCGCCCAGGCCAACACGGTCGTGATCCGGGCACGGACCCCGCGCTCGCGACCGAGCAGGGCCCCACCGATTCCGACGGCCAGGGCGGTGAGGTAGACCGTTTGCAGGTGACCTGCTGCGGTCAGCGCCTGCCCGTAGCCCGTCTGGCGCACGATGAACAGTGAGAGCGAATCGAGGCCGAAGGTGACGACTCCCGCCCCTGCTGCCAGAGCGATCCCTGCCGTCAACCGGTCGGTTCCCAGCCACTTCGCCAACAGACCGAGCAGGCAACCGACGAGGAGATAGCTCGCCACGTAGACGAGAAGGGGGATGGACCCGTGTCCGGCCAGCTCGTCCAACGGGAGCGCGTCGGCGACCCGCGGGCCCGGAACCCCTGTCACCGCGGCCCGCGCCCAGTACAGACAGCCGGTGGTGACCAGCATCACGATCGGCACGGCGATGGGCAATGCCACCGCCCGCACCGTCTTCAGCAGGACGGACCTCGGGGCGAGGGGGTCAGCCACCGGCGAAGTGCTCCGATGCGACGATGAGCGCACTGTTGACCATCGGACGCCACAACTTCCACGAATGGCCTCCGGGGCGGACCTGGAACTTGTGAGGGATCGCCAGTTTGTGGAGCGCTCTGGCGAAAAGGACGTTCTGTGTGGCGAGCGTGTCACCGCTGCCGCAGTAGAACCAGAAGTACGACTGGTCACGTCGCAACTCGCGAGCGACGTGCCTCACCTGCAGCAGAGGACTGTTGTAGGCGAGCAAGGACGCCGAGGGATGGGCCCCCCACACGGCGGTCACCTTGTCAGCCAGCATGTAGCCGGACCAGCTCTCGACGACACGGAACTCACCAGGGTTGTGGATGGCGATGTTGAGTGCTCCGTAGCCACCTTCGGAGAGACCGGCGATCGCACGGTCCGACCCTTTCCGGATCGTCCGGAAGCGACGGTCGATCGCCCTGACGACGTCACGCGAGACGTAGGTCGCCCAGTCCTGCCCGCGTCGCACCCCGTTCGCCCACTCGTCGTCGGCAAAGGGCGACGGAGCCCCGGTCGGGCTGACGATGATCATCGGGCGGATCTTGTGCTCGGCGATCAGGACGTCCTCGGCCACCCCCATGTCGAGGACCCGGTCGAAGTCGATCGCCTCGCCGGGGCTGCCGTGCAGCGCGTAGTAGACGGGGTACCGCTCTTTCGGGTGGTGGAAGTAGCCCGGCGGCAAGTACACGTAGACGGCCTCGCTCCGGTTGCCGATGGCCGCACTTCGAACGTAGATCACCTCCTGTGTGCCTCGACCCACCTTGACCCGCTCGACGCGCTTGCCCCCGCGGCTGACAACCGTGGCCGGGTTGCGCGGCGCGCTGAAGCCGCGGTAGAGCCAGTAGGTCCGCGCGTACTGCACGATGCCGGCGGTGCCGGCGACACCGAGCACGAGCGTGCCCGCGACGAACGCGAGCCTGAGGCGACGGGTCGCGGGCCCCTGGCGCCGGCGAATCACGGACTCTCCGGGGAGGCCGTGAGAGGTTGCGGTTGGCAGCGTCACCCCGTCGCTCCGATGGGTGTTTCCAATGTCCCCATCGGGACCTGCAGTCGGCCGGCTACGGAGCTAATTATGGGCTGCGGGAGATTCAAAGTGTTGTCGTCCTCGGCAGCGACGATGACAACATAAGACGAAACTTCCTCCATATTCTTGCGACGCTGTTACGCTCGCCGTCGCGAAGTCTTGGGTAGTTGAGCAGGCGAGTGTGAGGTAGCCAGAGATTGCCCGTGGGCGACTCTCGACTCCACGTGCCATGCAGCGCATCTCTCACCCCTCCGCCCGCCGAGAGACTACGACCTCGCGGCCAGGGTCGCACTCTCTGCGCCAGCCATGGGCGGTGACGTGGGCACGACGGCGAGACTTCGGGGCGGGACCGACTCGAGGCGGCGCAACCCGGTGACGGGGGCCGGCCGTCTCGTACGAGCGCAGCTCGAAGGCGACCTTCTCGTGAGGCAGCAGGACGGCGGGGGGCCGGGGCTGGTCTTCCACGAAGACCTCCGCGTGGATTTACATGCAATTAACCGCAAGAGAAGGAGAACCGGCGTGGAAGAGCGTCTTTCCTTGCTAGAACAGTGACGTGACCGATCCTTCCGTTACCGCTTATCCGACAAGACGATCACGACCATCTTCGGCGGCTCCGATGCGGATCGCCCTCGTCGCCCATGACAACAAGAAGTGGGATCTGGTCGAGTGGGCACGTGCCAATAGAGAGCTCCTCTCGCACCACGAGCTCATCGCCACCAGCTCTACCGGTGCGGTGCTCGAAGCCGAGATCGGGCTCCCGATACATCGCTTGCACAGTGGCCCGCTCGGTGGCGACCTCCAGCTCGGGGCCAAGATCGCCGAAGGCGAGATCGACCTGCTGCTCTTCTTCTGGGATCCGCTCGAGCCGCAGCCGCATGACCCCGACGTGAAGGCACTCCTCCGCATTGCGGTCGTGTGGAACATTCCGGCCGCGTGCAACCGCGCAACGGCCGACTTCCTGATCACGTCGCCTTTGTTCGACGGCGACTACCACAGGACCGTGCCGCAGTACAACGGGGTGACCAGCCCGACCGGAGCGCTGGAGGAGTGACCGGCGTCGCTCAGGCGATTCGTTCTCGATGACGGCGGGCCCAGCGAGGGCCTCGTCCCGCCGGGGCCGCCTTTGCGGGCTCGTCGTCTTGCGTGCGGGCGAGACGCTGCTGCCAGCACGGATCGCAGACATAAGTACCGAATCGCATCCAGGTCAGCTCTCTGCGGCCGCAGTTGGCACATCGCCGGCCCAGGTAGGCCGTACGCTCGGCGGGCCACGGTCCTCGGGCAATGGTCAGCTCCGCCAGGCGCTGTTGAGCCCGCGGGACTAGATGCCACGCCCGCGCCTCGTCTCCTGCGACTGGGACCACGAGGTCCCACGTGACGAGGTCGCGCAACAGAGCGTCGAATGTTTCGACCGGGATCTCCCTATCTCCCATAGCTCCCCCTCCTTTTTCATCCACCAGTCGTTTACTCCTTACGCCGCCACCGACCTTTACGGCACGAAAGCCACGTTTTCGTCCCCCGCCGCAAGGATGCCAGGACCGCGACGCGTTATCAGGGCGCGCGGCAACGCGCTCAACCGGTGGCAACGTCGGGGCGGGTCAGGCGGCCCTCCCGACGGGTGGCAGTCTCGGGCTTGTCGACGGTGAACGCGGCCGGCGGTAGCTTGGTCCGTATGAACCGGGAGTGGCACCAGCGGCATCGCTTGGGAACCGGGGCTTCCCTCGAGGATCGTGTCCGCTGGCACCTCGAGCACGCCGAGGTCTGCGGGTGTCGGCCGATCCCTCAGCCGGTGGTCGAGGAGATCGAACGCCGCGGGCTCACCCTCGACCAGAACGACTGAACAAGCGTCCGACGCTGAAAGTGCACTCGGACCCGACCCTCAGCGCCGCGCTTGTCGGAACCTGGTGATCGAGTCCTTGAAGCTGTCGAACGCCGTCATCTGGCAACCGAGCTCGTGGCCCGTCGCGAGCACGGCACCGTAAGCCGTTGCTATCTCGGCGGGGTCCGACAGGGCATGAAGCATGCAGCGCCGGTGATAGTCACTATGCACGACCGCCGTCCCGTATACCTCACGCATAATCCAGCTTCGGACGCGGCCAGTGACGCCAGATCCCTCGTTGAGGAACACGCGAGCCTCTGGGTATTCTCTGACAAGCACACCCCGGGCTTCACATACGCGCAGCGCCTCACGGACCGTCGCCAGCATTCGTTGGAATTGTGCGTTGTCCTTGACGAGGGCCCGGACGGTGCCGGCTTCCACAAGTGCCGGCCACATAGCGGCATTGAGGGCGTATTGAATCCAATGCCAATGCAGTATGTCTTGCTCGTGCTTTGGCGCCAAGCCTGCCACCGTGAAGACATTCCTCATGGACTCGGCCCGGGTCTCAGCGTCGGGGTGGACAGCACCAAGGGGCAGTAAGGGCTTGATCGTGGCAGTCAGTTTGTTGCCAGTTATTGCGCCGCCGCCGATGGCATCGGCCAGGATGTAGTTGCCCGCCGGTAGTGCCTCATCGAGAGGGCTCAGGCCGGCCCAGTTCGTCGTGAAGATCACCGCGGTCACCTTCTCGGGCATCGCGGCGAGGTCCTTCAAGACGCCGTCCAGCTGGTAGAGCCGAACAGGGACCAGCACGAACTCCGCATCGGCGGGGAACGTCTCGGTCAGGCAGAACTCGTGGTTCCACCTGCGATGGCGCTTGTGGCCCTTGCGAAGGTCGAGCAGATCGACATCCACCGACTTCGGTCTGGCCCTCGAGGTGCCCTGCCTCACGAGATGGCGCACGCCCCAGCCCTGCTCACCCAGGACGGCAGCATAGATAGTCCCGATGACGCCGGTGCCTACGACAACGGCCACCTGTGGGCCATTGCTCACTCGGCTGGCGCGCCCTACTGCACTTTCGGGTCGAACGAGTCGTACTCGGGCGACCAGACACAGGCATCGACTGCTGCCTCGATCTCGGCGTCGTTCGCCATCGGAGCCACCCTCCCGGCCCGGGCCTCGCGGGCGATGGCGACGGCGATCGCTCTCGAGATCGACCGCAGGTCGGTGAGACGCGGATAGATCGCTCCCTGCTCGATCCGCTCCGCAGGGACCATGGCCGCTAGCGTCGTGGCCGCCACGAGGAACATGCGGTCGGTCACCTCCCAGGCTCGGCTGGCGACCGCGCCGAGTCCCACACCCGGGAACACAAAGACGTTGTTCGCCTGTCCGATGACATGTGTGCGCCCACCGAGCTCGACGGGGTCGAATGGGCTCCCGGTCGCCACGATGGCGCGGCCGTCAGTCCAAGCGAGCACATCGGCGGGCGTGGCCTCGGAATTTGCCGTCGGGTTGGACAACGGGAGAATGATCGGCCTCGGCGTTCGGGCAGCCATCTCGCGCACCGCCGCCTCGGCGAAGGCGCCGGGCTTGCCGCTGGTCCCGATCAGGATCGTCGGAGCGACATGGCGGACGACTGTCTCGAGGTCGTACCTGTCGCCCGCCTCGAAACCGAACTGGCTGAGGTCGTCACTGGTGAGGGCGAAGGGACGCTTGTCGTCCTGCACTGCGTCACGCCCCTCGAAAAGCAGACCCTGTGAGTCGAGCATCACCACCGCCCGCCGAGCCTCCTGCTCGGTGGCTCCTTCTGCGCGCATGATGGACTGGACCAGTCGGGCGATGCCGATGCCCGCGGCACCGGCTCCAAGCAGCACCAGGCGTTGGGCCGAGAGCTTCTCGCCTCGGTATCGAAGTGCCGCGAGGATGCCTCCGCTGACGACGCTGGCGGTTCCCTGGATGTCGTCGTTGAAGCACGGGATCCGGTGGCGGTAGTGGTCGAGCAGCCGGATCGCGTTGTGCTGCTTGAAGTCCTCCCACTGGATGAGGGCGTCGGGGTACACCTGTTTGACCGCGTCGACGAAGGCGTCGACGAAGGCGTCGTACGCCTCGCCGCGCAGCCGGCGCTCGGGATAGCCGAGGTAAAGAGGGTCCCGCAGCAGCTCCTCGTTGTCCGTCCCGCAGTCGAGCGAAACCGGCAGGGTCAGCAGTGGATGGAGACCGGCCCCCGCGACGTAGAGCGCCAGCTTGCCGACGGGAATGCCCATGCCTCCGGCTCCCTGGTCGCCGAGGCCGAGGATGCGCTCGTTGTCCGTGACAACTATCAGCCGCACGCCGGGTTGTCCGGCGTTGCCGAGAAGCTCCGGGATGCGCTCGATATCGTCCGGGGTGATCCACACTCCGCGCGGCCGGCGGAAGACGTGGCTGTACTCCCGGCAGGCACGCCCTACCGTCGGCGTATAGATGATAGGGGCGAGCTCCTCGAGATGATCGACGAGCATGCGGTAGAACAAAGTCTCGTTTCTGTTCTGCAGAGCGGCGAGACCGATGTACTTCTCGAGGTCATCGGCCTTCCGGCGGAGATGCTCGAGCTCGAGGGCGACCTGCTCCTCGATGGTCGTTATCCTCCACGGCAAGAGGCCCCGAAGCCCGAGTGCCGTGCGCTCGTTCTCACCGAAGGCGGTGTCCTTGTTGATTGCGGCGCAGTCGAGCAGCTCACGACTGCGCGCCGACATCAACTCCTCTGGCAGGTCAACCCAACCGGACCGGCCCGGGCTCGACATATGGTCCTCATTTCACTCGGTTTGGTCTAGGTAACTCGCTTCTTCTTTGTGCTGGAAGGGCCGAACGTCACATTTTCGCTATATTGCTGCCCTGCTCAGTACGGGTGTCATCGCCACATACCGGGGAGGCGATAAGTTTGGTGACGGATCGTGATTTTGTCGCGCCCGACAGACCAAGACGGAGGAACATGGAGGTCGAGTCCGAGGACTACGAGCCGTCAGTGGAACTGCTCGCGGAGCTCGAGGAGGCCTCAACGCGCCTCGACGAGGCGGATCCGGTCGAGATCGTCGAGTGGACCGTGAACCGGTTCCCTGGGCGCGTGGCCCTGGCGGCTTCGTTCCAGGACGCAGCGCTGCTCGACATGGCCGTTCGTGTCGACCCTGCCATCGAGGTGATCTTCCTCGACACCGGGTTCCACTTCCCCGAGACTCTCGCCTACGTCGAGCGCCTTCGCCGCCGCTACGACCTCAACCTCGTCGTCACCCATCCCGAGATATCACCGGACGAGTTCCCGTGTGGCTCGAGCCGCTGCTGCGAGCTGCGCAAGGTGGCTCCTTTGGCCAAGGCGCTGCAGGGCCGTAGCGCCTGGATCACGGGCCTCAAGCGGGTCGACACCCCGGAGCGGGCCACGGCGCCGGTGATCGCGTGGGACCCGAGACGCAAGATGGTGAAGGTGAACCCGGTCGCCGCCTGGGACGACGACGACGTGGACGCGTACGTCGCGGCCCATGACCTGCCTCGCCACCCGCTCAACTACCTCGGCTACGTCTCGATCGGATGCGCTCCCACGACCGTCCCTGTGCCGGAGGGCCGGCACCCCCGCGAGGGCCGGTGGGCGGGCACCGCCAAGACCGAATGCGGGCTGCACGTATAGCTGAGGCGAGGTGCCCCGGAGGACCCGGAGTACCGAGGCTGCACGCCAAGAGCCGGGACGCTGGCATGTCTCCCGTTCAGCCGCACGATCAGCTAGCAGCACGATGAGCTAGCCGCCTGCGGGTGGCCGCCCGCACTACGGACGGCGGCTGGCCTCGAACCACGTGCCAAGGCATCGTCCGAAGGACCAGGGCCCGGGCGTCTCCCCGCCGGAAGCCGAGGTGCGCGAGCTTGTCGCCCGCATCGCGGAGCTCGGGAGTGGCACGAAGACGCGGGCCTACGGGATCACGCCCGGGACCGAGTGGCTCATACGGCGAGCCATGGGGAACATTGCGCTTCGGACCCAGCTCTTCCGTTTCGTGGACGCATTGCCTGCGATGGCCGACGACGCGGATCTCTACCGCCACGTCGAGGAGTACTTCGGGGGAGAGGTCCTTCCCGGCCCTCTCGCCTGGGGGCTCACCCAGTCCGGACGAGTTCGATCTTCGGCCCCGTGGTCGCGGTGCTGCCCGCCCGTTCGTGACCGAGAACACGTTGCGCCAGGGCTTCGCCCCGGCCGACGACAGCGAGCGGTAGCGCGCGACGAGCTGACCTCGTTCGAGGGTCGGGGCCCCGGCCCGAGTCGGTGAATGGCACCGGACGGCCAAGACCTAAGCTTGGGTCGGCACAAGCCCCCTTCTGATGATTCTCTAGAGGGCCGCACCACTCCGCAGTGCCCGGTTCACACCGGAAGCTCTGGTCGCGAGGGAGGGACGGCTTCCGGAAAGGTGTGTGGATGGCACTGTTGCAGCGGGCCGGGTCAGGTGCCAAGTCTGGCGCGACCCTGCCCTCAGCGCCTACTTCGAGCCCGAAGATGGTCCACTACAAGTGGATCGCCCTTTCGAACACGACGCTCGGGATGCTGATGGCGACCATCAACTCGTCCATCACCTTGATCGCGCTCCCGGACATCTTCCGTGGGATCGGCGTCGATCCTCTCGCTCCCGGCGACGTGGGCTATCTGCTCTGGATGTTGATGGGCTTCCTGGTCGTGACGGCCGTGCTCGTCGTCGCGTTCGGCCGTATCGGGGACATCTACGGCAGGGTCCGCATGTACGAGTTGGGCTTTGCCGTGTTCACATTGGGTTCGGTGCTGTTGTCGGTCGACTGGCTGTACGGCGCTGCCGGGGCGTTGTACCTGATCGGCATGAGAGTCGTGCAAGGCCTCGGGGCGGCGATGCTCATGGCGAACTCGGCGGCGATCCTGACAGACGCCTTCCCTGCGAGCCAGCGGGGCCTCGCGCTCGGGATCAACAACGTGGCCGCGATATCAGGGTCCTTCGTCGGCCTCGTGATGGGCGGCCTGCTCGGTCCGCTCGACTGGCGCCTTGTGTTCCTGGTCTCGGTTCCCTTCGGCGTCGGCGGCACGATATGGGCCTACCTGAGGCTCGAGGAGCGGGGCCTGAAGCGGGCGGCTCGGATCGACTGGTGGGGGACTGTGAGCTTTGCTGTCGGAGTGATCTCGTTGCTCGTCGGGATCACATACGGCATCCAGCCCTACGGCCACGACACCATGGGTTGGACGAATCCGGTCGTCGTGGCCGAGCTAGCCGGGGGCATCGCCGTCCTCGCGGCCTTCTGCGTCATCGAGACGCGGGTGGCCGAGCCGATGTTCCATCTCCCGCTGTTCCAGATCAAGGCGTTTGCCGCCGGCAACCTGGCCAGCCTGCTCGCGTCCCTCGGTCGCGGCGGGCTCATGTTCATTCTCATCATCTGGCTGCAGGGGATCTGGTTGCCTCTCCACGGCTACAGCTTCTCGTCCACGCCGCTGTGGGCGGGGATCTACATGGTGCCGCTCACGGTCGGCTTTCTCGTGTCCGGGCCGGTCTCCGGCTTCCTCTCGGACCACTTCGGGCCGAGGCCCTTCGCTACCGCAGGCATGGTGCTGTCGGCGCTCAGCTTCCTCCTCTTGGAAGTGCTTCCTGTCGACTTCTCCTATCTGGGATTCGCGGTACTGCTGCTGGCGCTCGGCGCGTCGATGGGGCTCTTCGCGTCGCCGAACCGGGCCCAGGTCATGAACAGCCTTCCTCCCGGCCAGCGCGGCGTCGGGAGCGGGATGGCGGCGACCTTCCAGAACTCGGCCATGGTGCTCTCGATCGGGGTGTTCTTCAGCCTCATGATCCTCGGCCTGGCGGCGTCGCTTCCGGCGCACCTGTACCCAGGCTTGATCTCCGCCGGCGTGCCGCCGGCCGACGCGGCCCGGATCTCGCATCTTCCCCCGGTCGGGCTGCTGTTCGCGGCCTTTCTCGGAGACAACCCGATCCGTGTCCTCCTCGGCCCGTCGATCCATCAGATATCGGCTGCACACGCCCAGTTGCTGACGAGCCGGAGCTTCTTCCCGGCGCTGATCTCCGCCCCGTTCGAGAACGGGCTCCGCCGGGCATTCGACTTTGCGAGCGGAGCTTGCCTGGTGGCGGCGCTCGCCTCGTGGCTGAGTGGGAAGCGCTACGTGCATCAAGAGGCGCCGGTCGGCGCGCCGGCGCGCTTCGAGCTGGCGCGTGAGACGGCCGGCGCTCGCGAAACAAGCTGATCCACAGGCCGCGTAACCTTCTGAGGTGGCCGAGGCTCGCAGGTTCCTGGTTGGCACCTTCGGGTGCCAGATGAACGAGCACGACTCCGAGCGCATCGCCTCGTTGCTCGCAGCCGAAGGCATGGTTCGCACCGAGGACCTCGAAGAGGCCGACATCGTCGTGCTCAACACCTGCTGCATCCGCCAGAACGCCGACGACAAGTTGTACGGGCACCTCGGCCAGCTGAAGTCGGTCCAAGAGCGCCGCCCCGGCCTGCAGATCGCCGTCGGGGGCTGCCTGGCCCAGAAGGACCGGGAGCTGCTGCTCGAACGGGCGCCGCATGTCGACGCCGTCTTTGGCACCCACAACCTGGGCCGGGTTGCGGCCCTCTTGGAGCTGGCCCGCGCGAGCGGCGAGCCGGTGCTCGAGGTGCTTGAGGCCCCGGGCGCCGGCGAGGGGACCGATTTCCCGAGCGCGATGGCCGTCCGTCACGACCAGCCCCATGCGGCCTGGGTCACCATCCAGGTGGGCTGCAACAATTCCTGCGCCTTCTGCATCGTCCCTGAGGTCCGGGGGCCAGAGGTCAGCCGGCCCTTTGGCGAGCTCGTGGCCGAGATCGAGGGGCTTGCCGCCCGGGGGACGGTCGAGTTCACCCTGCTCGGCCAGAACGTCAACTCCTACGGGAGGGACCTGACGGCGAAGTTGCGCCGCTCGCCGGCAGGACACGGCGATCCGGCCTTCCTCGCCGGGGCTCGCTGGGTCCGCGAGGGTGCATTCAAGCCACGACCTGTGTTCGCCGACCTGCTCCGGGAGATCGGCGCCGTGCCCGGCGTGCGCCGCGTCCGGTTCACCAGCCCGCACCCGAAAGACCTGCGGCCCGAGACCATCGCCGCCATGGCCGAGACCCCCACGGTCTGCGAGCAGCTCCACCTGCCGCTGCAGTCGGGCAGCGACCGGATCCTTGCCGCCATGCGGCGCGGCTACACGGCCAAGCGTTACCTGGGCCTTCTTGGCGAGGCGAGGGCGGCGGTCGCTGACCTCGCCGTCACCACCGACATCATCGTCGGGTTCCCGGGTGAGACCGAGGAGGACTTCGAGCGCACCTTGGAGGTGGCTTCGCAAGCCGGCTACGACAGTGCCTACACCTTCGTCTTCTCGCCGAGGCCCGGCACGCGTGCCGCGCAGATGACCGAGCTGTATGTGCCGGCCGACGAGATCGCCGACCGGTTCGATCGGCTGAAGGTGGTGGTCGAGCGGTCCGCGCTCGCCCGCAACCTCGCCCGCGTCGGCCGGGTCGAGGAAGCCATCGTGGAGGGTCCCTCCAAGAAAGATCCCGAGGTGCTCTCGGGCCGGACCCGGCAGGGCAAGCTCGTCCACTTTCCTCCTCCCGCGCGCGACGACCTCGCCCCGGGCACCTTCGTCGGGGTGCGCGTTTACCATGCCGCCCCGCACCATCTCTCCGGCACGCTCGTCTCGGTGGAAAAAGGCCCCGCGCGCCGCGTCGGGAAGCTGATCCCGGTGGCTGCCTGCTGAAACGGCGCTCGCGCGACCTGCACGATCGCAGTCCCGATCCGGAAACGCAGGGGAGTCAGCCTACAATGGGAGGTCGTGAGTGTCTTCGCCAAGGTCCTTCGCGCGGGCGAGAGCAAGAAGGTGCGCAGTCTTGCTGCGATCGTGCCTTCCATCAACGTGCTCGAACCCGAGATGCAGGCCTTGTCCGACGAGGAGCTGGCCCGTAGGACCGTCGAGTTCAGAGAGCGCCTCGAGCGGGGCGAGGACCTCAACGACCTGCTGGTCGAGGCCTACGCCGTCGTGCGCGAGGCGGGGGTTCGCACCATCGGCCAGCGCCACTTCGACGTCCAGCTCATGGGCGGCATGGCCCTGCATTTCGGGTGGATCGCCGAGATGAAGACCGGTGAGGGCAAGACGCTCGTGTCGACTCTTCCCGTCTACCTGAACGCGCTTACCAGCCGCGGGGTGCATGTCATCACCGTCAACGACTACCTGGCCCGGCGCGACGCCGAGTGGATGGGCCAGATCTACCGGTTTCTCGGACTGACCGTCGGGCTCGTGACTCCCGAGGTGGACGACTTTGCCGCCAAGGCGGCCGCCTACCGGGCGGACGTGACCTACGGGACCAACACCGAGATGGGCTTTGACTACCTGCGCGACAACATGGCCGGCCGCCGCGAGCACATGGTCCAGCGCGGGCACGTGTACGGAATCGTCGACGAGGTCGACTCCATCCTCATCGACGAGGCCCGCACGCCGCTCATCATCTCCGGCCCCTCGAACGACTCGACGAAGCTCTACTACCAGTTCGCGAGCATCGTGCGGACCTTGCGTCGCGACCTCGACTACGAGGTGGACGAGGAGAAGCGCACAGTCGTGCCGACCGAGGCCGGCATCGCCAAGGTCGAGCGCCAGCTCGGCGCCGACAACATGTACGACTCGGTGGCGGTGAACTACGTCCATCAGCTCGAGAAGGCCCTCCAGGCCAAGGAGCTCTACCACCGGGACAAGGACTACCTGGTGGCCGACGGCGAGGTGAAGATCGTCGACGAGTTCACGGGCCGGATAATGGAGGGCCGCCGCTGGTCCGATGGCCTGCACCAGGCCGTGGAGGCAAAAGAGCGAGTCCGGATCCAGGACGAGAACCACACCTGGGCGACCATCACGCTCCAGAACTACTTCCGGATGTACGAGAAGCTCGCCGGGATGACCGGCACCGCCGAGACCGAGGCGGCCGAGTTCGCCTCGACCTACCAGCTGCATGTCGTGCCGATCCCGACACATCGCCCGATGATCCGAACCGACGAGGCGGACCTGATCTTCAAGACCGAGGCCGTCAAGTTCGAGGCGGTCGTCGAGGACCTGAAAGACCGCTACGAGCGGGGCCAGCCCGTGCTCGTCGGCACGGCGTCGGTGGCAAAGTCCGAGGAGCTCTCCCTGCTCTTGGAAAAGCAGGGCATCCCCCACCACGTGCTGAACGCCAAGCACCACGCCCAGGAGGCCGTGATCGTCGCTCAGGCAGGACGCCTCCACGCGATCACGGTCGCCACGAACATGGCAGGACGCGGGGTCGACATCGTGCTCGGGGGCAACCCCGAGGGCCTTGCCCGTGACGAGGTCCGCGCCGAGGGGCTCGACCTCGACTCGGACGAGGGCCGGGCGCGCTACAAGTCGCTGCTGGAGAGGTTCAAGAAGCAGTGCGCCGCCGAGGCCGACGAGGTCCGGGTGCTCGGTGGCCTCTATGTGCTCGGGAGCGAGCGCCACGAGAGCCGCCGCATCGACAATCAGCTCCGTGGCCGTTCCGGGCGCCAGGGCGATCCGGGCGAGAGCCGGTTCTACCTGTCCCTCGAGGACGAGCTGATGCGGCTCTTCGCCACCGGCGCGGTCAGCTGGGTCATGGGCCGTGCCCTGCCCGAGGACGTGCCCATCGAGGCCCGCATGGTCACAAAGGCGATCGAGCGGGCCCAGCACACCGTCGAGGGGCGCAACGCCGAGACCCGCAAAGAGCTGCTCAAGTACGACGAGGTGAGGAACGAGCAGCGCAAGGTGATCTACGCCCGCCGGCTGCAGATCATCGACGGCGAGGACCTCAAGGCCCATACCGAGGACCTGCTGACGGACATGGTGGGCCGCGTCGTGGCCAACTGCTGCCCCAACAACTTCCCCGAGGACTGGGACCTCGAGAGCCTCGTGGTCGAGCTGACTCAGTACTACCCGACGAGGTTCACCGTCGAAGACCTCGAGGCAGCGACCGATGTGCAGCAGCTCACCGAGAGCATCCTCGCCGAGGCCCTGGCGCTCTACGACGAGCGGGAGACGACCTTCCCCGGCGGTGCAGAGACCGCACGCGAGGTCGAGCGCAACGTCCTTATGCAGATCATCGACCAGCGCTGGCGCGAGCACCTCGTCGAGATGGACTACTTGAACGAGGGCATCCACCTGCGCGGCATCGCGCAGACGGACCCGCTCGTGGCCTGGCAACGCGAGGGCTTCGAGATGTTCGGCAAGCTGATGGACTCGATCGACGACGACTATCTGCGCTATGTGATGCACGTCCAAGTCATCGCTGCTCCCGCCGAGGACCCCAATTATGCGCAAGCGGACTTCGTGGCCGCGAATGACCCCGTCACAGGCCTCGGCGAGCTGCCCGAGATGCCCGCCACCGAGGTTGACGGAGTCCAGCCCGAGACGCCTCCAGCCGTTCTTTCGGGACCACCGCCAGGTGCCCCAGCTCCTGTCGGGCCCCGATCGGGGGCCGGGGGAGCGCAACCGGGTGCCCCGCGCGCTCCGGTGTCGCCCGCGGGTGCCGGTCCGTCCGGCCGGCCTCAAAAGCAGGGTGCACCGTCCCGGGGCAGCGGCGGTGGTGGCGGGGCAGGCCACCGGCGTCCCCCCGCCGGGCCGATCTCGCCCACCGGTACCCGGATCGTCGGCGGCCCTCCGGCCAAGGTCGGCCGCAACGAGCCGTGCTGGTGCGGCAGCGGCCGCAAATTCAAGGTCTGCCACGGCGCGAGCTGAGCGATCGTGGCTCGAATACCCGACGGCCCTCCCGAAGGCCCGCGCCCTGATCTCGGCGACGTTCTGGCGTCGCTTCGCGTCCGCCTTGACGCGGCAAAGGCGTACCTGAGGCTCGACGACTCGATAGCGCGCATGGCGGTGCTCGAGAAGTCCATCGCCGAGCCGGACCTGTGGTCGGACCCCGATCAGGCGCGGAGGGTGACTTCGGAGTACGGACGGGTCCGAGACGACGTCGAGACCCTGCGCGCCCTCGACATGCAGCTTGGCGATGCCGAGGACCTGCATGCCATGGCCGTAGATGAAGGCGGAGCCGAGCTCGCAGCGCTCGAGGGCGAGCTCGAGGACTCCGCGGCGGCCGTCGCCAGGGCGCTCGACGACCTGGAGCTGCGTAGCTTGTTCTCAGGTGAGCACGACGAGAGGGACGCGGTAGCCGAGATCCACGCCGGTGCCGGGGGGACCGACGCCCAGGACTGGGCCGAGATGATGCTCCGCATGTACCTGCGCTGGGCCGAGCGCCGAGGCTTCAGCGTCGAGGTCGACGAGGTGTCCGAGGGGGGAGAGGCCGGCATCTTGTCGGCGACGTTCATCGTGCGCGGGCGCTACGCCTACGGGCTGCTCGCCGCCGAGCGCGGTGTGCACCGCCTTGTCAGGATGTCGCCCTTCGACTCCCAGCACCGGCGCCAGACGAGCTTCGCCTCGCTCGACGTGGCCCCGTTCCTCGAGGATCTCTCCGACGAGGTCGAGATCGACGAGAAAGACTTGCGCATCGACACCTACCGCTCCTCAGGAGCGGGGGGCCAGCACGTGAACGTGACGGACTCGGCCGTGCGCATAACCCACCTCCCGACCGGCATCGTCACCTCTTGTCAGAATGAGCGCAGCCAGTATCAGAACAAGGCGAAAGCCTTGCAGATCCTCGCTGCCAAGCTCGCCGAGCGTCAGCGCGCCGAGCGCAGGAAGGAACTGGAGACTATTTCTGGGCCCTTGAGCGAGGTCGCTTGGGGAAGCCAGATCCGTTCCTACGTCCTTGCCCCCTACCAGCTCGTCAAGGACTTGCGCAGCGGCTACGAGACCGGGAACGTCGAGGTCGTGCTGGACGGTGATCTCGACGACTTCATGATCGCGTTCTTGAGATTCCGCAGGGAACATGAGGGGTCCTGAGCGCGCCGGGCGGCGCTACCGCCTTGTGGCAAGGCCGGCTGGTAGCCTTGGAGAAGGGGATTTCGTGTTGCAGTGCGGAGAAGAAGAGGTCCGATGATCCGCTTCGAGAACGTCACGAAGTCCTACAAGGGCTCTGTTGTGGCATTGCGGGAGGTCTCGCTCGAGATCTTGAAAGGTGAGTTCGTGTTCCTTGTCGGGGCCTCGGGCTCGGGCAAGACCACGATGCTCAAGCTCTTGCTGCGCGAGGAGGTTGCCGACTGCGGCGAGATCTGGGTGGCGGGCAAGGAGATCGGGCAGCTCTCGAACTGGAGAGTTCCCTATCTGCGCCGCAATCTCGGTTGCGTGTTCCAGGACTTCCGCCTCCTGCCCAGCAAGACCGTGTTCGAGAACGTGGCCTTTGCCCTCGAGGTCATCGGCCGGCCCCGGCACGTGATATCGACGCAGGTGCCGCAAGTTCTGGAGCTGGTGGGCCTCGGCCAGAAGGGCGAGCGCCTTCCGGACGAGCTTTCGGGAGGCGAGCAGCAGCGAGTTGCGATCGCGCGGGCCTTCGTGAATCGCCCGCTCATCATCCTCGCCGACGAGCCCACCGGCAACCTCGACCCCACGACGAGCCAGGGCATCATGTCCCTGCTCGATCGGATCAACCGCACCGGGACCACGGTCGTGATGGCCACCCACGACTCCACGATTGTCGACTCCATGCGCCGTCGGGTGATCGAGATCGACCACGGCGCTGTCATTCGTGACCAGGCGCGGGGGATCTACGGTCTCGACCCGACGGTGTCGAGCACCCGGGGTATCCCGGCTGTGTCCATCTCCGCGATGCGCGCGGGGTCGGCCGAGCTTGATCTCGACGACCTCGACGAGCCGGTCACCAGCCGCCAGGAAGCCGTCCGGGCGCGAAGAGGCAAGCGCTGATGCCCATTTCACCGGGTTATGTCGCCCGCGAGACCGTGACGAACCTGTGGCGGAACCGGTTGATGGCGATCGCGGCCGTCCTTACCGTCGCCGTCTCGTTGTCTCTCGTCGGCACTGCCCTGCTGATGCGCCAAGCAGTGAACAACGAGCTTGTGGAGCTGAACCAGAACGTGGACCTGCAGGTCTTCGTGCAGCCGACGGCCTCCGCGGCCGAGATAGCGACACTGGCGACCACGATCGGGGCGACGCCGCAGATCCGCAAGTTCGACTACCTGGACCACGAGCTGTCCTACGAACTGGCCTGCCGGATCAGTGGCCAGACCGTCTGCAGCGTGCTGACGCCGCAGACGACCCCGCCCGTGTTCCAGTGCACCCTGACGGATCCGGCGGCGGCGGCCAGCGTCGCGAGCATCTTCCAGCATCTTCCCGCCGTCTTCAAGACCACCTATCCGTCCCAGGCGGCGCACACGCTGACCTCGGTGAGCAATGTCTTGCAAATGGTGCTGCTCGTGATCGCGCTCGTGCTGTTGGTCTCGGCTCTGGTGCTCATCTTGAACGCCATCCGGATGGCGATCTTCTCCCGGAGGCGGGAAGTCGGCGTCATGCGCCTCGTCGGTGCGACGAGCTGGTTCATCCGTTTGCCGTTCATGGTCGAGGGCCTCGTGCAGGGACTGATCGGAGCGATCGTGGCCGCCGGCATCGTGCTGCTCGGGGATCTCGGCATCCAGACGCTGATAAGGCACTTCAGGGAGTTCTCCTCCGCCGTCGTGCCCGGCCACGACGTGATCATCACCGAGCTGTTCGTCATCGTCATGGGAGCGGTGATCGGTGCCCTCGGCTCGGCCATGGCGGTCAGGAAGTTCCTCGACATCTGACCGGATGCCGCTTGCGACCGTGACCTCGGCGTGCTCATTCCCGGGCCCAGGCGGCGACTACGCTCGCGCCGACCCGGTTCGCCATCACAGGAAACAGAAAGACGTGGGGATGCACGAAGGTGACAGACCGGTGTGCTCGTGGCCTTCCCTGCGCTGGCGCAACAGGCGGGGCTTGCGCACCGTTGCCGTGGCGTGCCTGGCCGCCCTCGCCGGGTCGGCCGCCCTCGCCGGGTCGGCCGCCCTCGCCGGCTCCGCGACGGCCTCGGTTGCGAGGGCCGGATCGCCCCGAGGCGCGGCGCGGTTCGTTCGCGTCGGCTCCGTGCCCCAGTTGTCGCCGGCGGCGGTCCCGCTCGGCCCGGCCCCTGGATCGCAGCCGATCGAGATCGATGTCGCCCTGCGCCCCCGCGACCCGGCCGCGCTGGCGAAATTCGCGAGCGAGGTCTCGACTCCCGGCTCTGTCGGGTTTGGCAGCTATCTTCGCCCCGGTGTCTTCGGATCGGTCTTCGGAGCGACGGCTTCGACAATAAGCTCGACGATCGCCGCCCTCAGAAGGCTCGGTCTGCACGTTGGCCCGGTGAGCAGCAACCACCTGATCATCAAGGCCTCCTCGACGGTGTCGGCTGCCGAGCGCGCCTTCGATACGACGCTCGTGCGCTATCGCCTCGGTTCTGGCGTCCAGGTCTACGCGAACCTCTCCGCCCCGCGGGTCCCAGCTGCTCTCGCCGGCGGGATCGAGGCGATAGCCGGTCTCGACGACCTGGCGCTCGCTCACTCGCAGGATCTTTTGGGCCAAGGCCCGGCCGCCAGAGCGCGCGCGCCAGGTTCGGCCAGGACGAGCACGGCCACCGCCGCCGGGGGTGGCCCGCAGCCCTGCACGCAAGCAAGCAGCGGGGCTTCGCCTAGCGGTCCTTACACCGCCGACGAGCTCGCCTCGGCCTACGGGTTCTCGGGGCTCTACGAGGCCGGTGACCTCGGCGCCGGCGAGACGGTAGCGGTCTTCGAGCTCCAGCCCTTCAGCCAGGCGGACGTGCAGACCTACGACGAGTGCTACTTCGGTACGACCCAGGGTGCCGCCATGGCTTCGCCGCCGCTGCTGAACGTCATCACCGTCGACGGCTCGCAGGAGGGCCTCGGCAGCGGCACCGGCGGATACGTCGAGTCGACCGGGGACGTTGAGGAGATCAGCAGCCTTGTTCCCGGGGCGAAGATCGACGTGTACGAGGGCCCGAACAACACCACGGGCCCGCTCGATGTCTACAACGCGATCGTCACCCAGGACCGCGCCCAGGTGATCTCGACCTCGTGGGGCGAATGCGAGGCACAAGCGGGCGGGAGCGCGGCCGTGGCGGCCGAGGCCAACCTGTTCGAAGAGGCGGCGGCGCAGGGACAAACCGTCGTGGCCGCCGCCGGCGACGACGGCTCGACCGACTGCACCGACACGAGCAACAACCCCATCGGCACGCCTGCCGTCGACGATCCTGGGAGCCAGCCGTATGTGACCGACGTGGGGGGCACGTCGCTGACCGCGCTCGGCTCAGCGCCGACAGCGACCGCGCCCGCCGTGCCACCGACGCAGACCGTCTGGAACGACGACGCCGGGGCCAGCGGCGGCGGCATATCCTCGGACTGGGCAATGCCTGCTTACCAGTCCGACGCTCCAGCGGCGCTGCAGGTCATCAAGGCCTACTCCTCGAACAAGCCCTGCGGCATGCCGACCGGGTACTGCCGGGAGGTCCCCGACGTCGCAGGGGACGCCGATCCGAGCACCGGCCTCTTGATCTACCTGGGTGCCATGGGGGGCTGGAGCTACTTCGGTGGCACGAGCATCGCGGCACCGCTGTGGGCGGCGTTGGCCGCCCTTGCAGATGCTTGGCCGACCTGTAGCGCCCACCCGGTCGGGTTCTTGAACCCGTCTTTGTACTTCATCGCCGGCGAGGGCCCGAGCGAGTACGCGAGCGCCTTCGACGAGGTCACAAAGGGCGACAACCACTTGGCTCAGTTCCCGGATCTGTGGCAGTACCCGGCCACGCCCGGCTACGACTTCGCCACTGGCCTGGGCACGCCCGTTGCCGCCAATCCCTTGGGAGGCGGTCTCGTCGCCGAGTTGTGCGCCCTGCCCGAGAGCGGAGGCGCCTCGTACGCCTCCCCGACGAGGTCTTCGGTCACCGCCGTGCTGGCCCGTGTCAAGGCAATGAGCACGGCGTCGTCGTGGATCAAGGTCACCTTGCGCACGGCGCTCGGCTTGCCAATCGGCGCCAAGCGAGTGATCCTTGTCGCGACGGCGGCCGCGACCGCGACCGCGACCGCGCCGAGCGCGGTGAAGACCGAGATCAAGCCGTTGTATCTGACCACGAACGCGAAGGGAGTGGCGATCTTTCAGGTGAGTGACACCCTGGTCCAGAAAGTCACCTACAAAGCCACCGACCTCACCGACGGAGTGCTGATCGACGCATCGGCGACCGTGAGCTACGTCAAGCCATGAGGGGCGTGATCCTTGCCGGCGGAACGGGCAGCCGGCTCCATCCACTCACCCGCATCACGAACAAGCACCTGCTGCCCATCGGCGACCGGCCCATGATCAGCTACGGCATAGAGGCGCTCGTGAAAGCAGGCGTCACCGAGATCATGGTCGTGACAGGGGGCACGCACGCGGGCGAGTTCCTCAGGCTCTTGTCCAACGGCCAGGAGTTCGGTGTGGAACGCCTCCTTTACGCCTACCAGGAACGGGCGGGGGGCATAGCCGAGGCTCTGGGGCTGGCAGCGCAGTTCGTCGGCGCCGCCGCCGCCGTCGTCATGCTGGCTGACAATATCTTCGGCCGCTCGTTCGTGTCCTCGGTGGACCGGTTCGCCGAGGAGCCGAAAGGGGCCCGCCTGGTCCTGGCCGAAGTCAAGGATTTCGACCACCTTCGCCATCTCGGCGTGCCCGAGCTCGACGAGTCGGGCAGGATCGTGCGCATCGTCGAGAAACCGGACGACCCGCCGAGCACCTACTGCGTCACGGGCGTCTACCTCTATGACCCCAGTGTCTTCGACGTGATCCGCACTCTGCGTCCGTCGGGGCGCGGCGAGCTCGAGATCACCGACGTGAACAACCACTACGTCGCCGAGGGCCTTGTCAGCTACGACGTGCAGGAGGGTTTCTGGGGAGACGCCGGCGAGTCCATCGACGCCTACTACGCCGTCAACGACCATGTCCGTCGCTACGGCGCGAACCTGGACTGACGGCCTCCTCTTCTCAGTGCGACCCTCGTCGCCCGAGCGCCTCGGCCAAGGCGTCCTGTAGCCGGGAATAGGCGGGCACGTAGCCGGCGTCGGTCAGCTTTTTCGGCAGCACCCGCTGGCTGGCGAGCAGCAGCTCGTCGGCGGCACCGCGGCCGAGCGCGAGCCGCAGGAGCGAGGCCGGGATCGCAAGCCTGGCGCGCCGTCCGAGAGCGGCCGCGATGGCGTCGGTCAGCTCCGCGTTGCGGATCGGGTTGGGCGATGTCGCGTTCACTGCTCCGACGAGCCCCGGGTCGTCGATGGCGCGGAGGATCACGGCGATCTCGTCGTCGAGCGCGATCCAGCTCGTCCACTGCCGGCCGTCGCCGAGGCGAGCGCCGAGGCCGAGCTTGAAAATGGGGACCTCGGCCCGAAGGATCCCGCCCTCGGCGCCTCCGGTGCCACCGAGCACGATGCCGGTACGGATGGTGACGACCCGGATGCCGTGCTCGGCCGCCGGCGCGGTGCTCGCCTCCCAGGAGCGGCACAGGTCGGCGAGCACCCCGGTCCCTTGGGCGCTCGTCTCGTCTAAGAGTGCGTCCCCACGATCGCCGTAGATGCCGACTGCCGAGCCGGAGACCAGCACGCCCGGTGGGTGCTCGAGCGAGGCGAGCGACCGGGCGAGAAGGTTGCCGAGCGCGACACGGCTCGCACGGATCTCCTCGAGGTGCTTCGCGCTCCAGCGCGTCGTGATCGGGGCCCCGGCCAGGTGGACTGCGGCGTCGATCCCTTCCAGGCTCTGGCCGGGGAGCCGCGTCGTGTCGAGTCGTCCCAGGGCAAGCTCGACGCCCACCTCGCCTTGGCCTGGCGGACGGCGGACGACAGGGTGGACCTCGTCGCCACGTTGGCGAAGAGCCCGGACGAGAGCGCTGCCGATGAAGCCGCCGGCGCCGGTCACGGCGATCCTCAAGTTGGTGTCCTCCTGCGATGCGCTTGCGGGGACGCGAGCCGGAGCGCGGCCGAGGCGGGCCGGGCGCGCCCAGGCGTGTGCCTCAGCCGGGAGCGGAGCCTCGCGAGGTGATCCTCAGCTGTTGATCTGGCCACCGAGGGCGTCGATCGGTCCGTAGGGCTCGTTCGCCTCGAGGTAGCACTCCTCGTGGAAGTGGTCGACGCGGTTCCAGGCGCCGTCGAGATAGATGTTCGCGATCACCTGGCGGGGGTGAGTGCGGGCGGCGAACTTGATCTGCTTGCCGCAGCGCACGCAGCGCACGTCGTTGCCGGGCTCGACGCCGCGCACCACAGCGCGGGTCGTGCTCACGCTCGCTCCCCGAGGTCCGGCCCGGCTGTTCGCGCGACCGGTGGCGGTACAGCGATCACCCCCCCACGCTAGCGCCGGGGTGGCTCTCGAGCCCGCGGGGAGGGTCGTCGTCGCCTCTGGGAGACCAGATGATCGCCCGCCGGTAGCATCCGCTGCGATGGTGGACCGATCGAGCGCCGACGGGCTCGCGGGTGCTTACGGGACGAACGCCTGGCTCGTCGAGGAGATGTACGAGTCCTACCTCGCCGACCCCCAGTCAGTGAGCGAGAGCTGGCGCGAATTCTTCGCCGACTATCGCCTCACGCGCGCTCCAGAGACGGCCGGGCCCGGCCCGGAGCACGATGGCCCAGAGGCCGTGGCCGCTCGTGGGCCCGCGCCCGTGGCCGCTCCGAGCGAGGCGCCCCCCGAGCACGGCGGCGAGCCCGTCCAGGCAGCGGCTCCCGCCGGGCAGCCCGCTGTGCCCCTGCGCGGGGCGGCGGCGCGTGTCGTGGAGAACATGAGCGCGAGCCTGAAGATCCCCACGGCCACGAGCGTTCATCCCGTGCCTGCCAAGCTTCTCGAGGTCAATCGCGTCGTGATCAACGATCATCTCGGGCGCACGACCGGGGGCAAGGTCAGCTTCACGCACCTGATCGCCTGGGCAGTGGTCAAGGCCCTCGGGGCGGTCCCGGAGATGAACTCGTCGTTCGTGCCCCAGATCGAAGAGACCGGCACGCCCGGGCTGATCCGCCACGAGCACGTCGGGCTCGGGATCGCCATCGACTACGAGCGTCCGGACGGTGGCCGCACCCTGTACGTGCCTTGCGTGCGAGGGGCCGACACGCTCGAGTTCTCCCAGTTCCTGCACGCCTATGAGGACATCGTGCGCAAGGTGCGCACGAACAGGCTGTCGGTGGACGACTTCGCCGGCGTCACGGTCACGCTCACGAACCCCGGAATGCTCGGGACCACCCAGTCCGTCCCGCGCCTGATGTCCGGCCAGGGCGCCATCATCGGGGTGGGAGCGCTCGGCTATCCGGCCGAGTTCGCCGCTAGCGACCCCGAGGTGCTCGCCGAGCTCGGACTGAGCAAGGTCGTCACGATCACTTCCACCTACGACCACCGCATCATCCAGGGCGCCCACTCGGCGCTCTTCCTCACCCGGGTGCACGAGCTGTTGGTGGGCGAGCACGGCTTTTACGACGAGGTGTTCTCTTCCCTCGCCGTCCCTTACAACCCGGCACGCTGGCACAAGGACATCAACCCGGTCGGATCGAGCGACGGCGTCCACGGCAGGCTCGTCAGGCAGGCGAAGGTTCAGCAGCTCGTGAACATGTACCGAGTGCGCGGCCACCTCATCGCCAACCTCGACCCGCTCGGAACCATGGCCCCGGCGCTCCATCCCGAGCTCGACCCGCTGACGTACGGCATCACCATCTTCGACCTCGACCGGAGCTTTGTCGTCGAGGGCCTCGGCGAGGAAACAGAGCTCCCTTTGGGCAAGCTCCTCGATATCTTGCGCGACGCCTACTGCAGGACCATCGGCATCGAGTACATGCACATCGAGGATCCCGAAGAGAAGAGATGGATCCAGCGCCACGTCGAGGGCGTTCCCGGCACCTGCCCGCCCGAGGAGCAGCACCACGTGCTCGAGCGCCTGAACGCCGCGGAGGCCTTCGAGCGCTTCTTGCACACCCGCTATGTGGGCCAGAAACGCTTCGGCCTCGAAGGGGCCGAGTCGGCAATCCCCCTGCTGGACGCCATCTTGGACGAGGCCGCCCAGTCCGCCATCGAAGAGGCCGTGCTCGGCATGGCCCACCGCGGCCGCCTGAACGTGCTCGCCAACATCGTGGGCAAGTCCTACAGGGAGATCTTCGCCGAGTTCGAGGGCAACCTCGATCCCGAGAGCGTTCAGGGCTCGGGCGACGTCAAGTACCACAAGGGTGCGAGCGGGAAGTTCGCCGCCCGCAACGGCATAGAACTGCCCGTGACGCTCGCCTCGAATCCGTCCCACCTCGAGGCGGTCGACCCCGTCGTCGAAGGGATCGCCCGCGCCCGCCAGGACCAGCGCCAAGACGTCGGGCGCTACCCCGTGCTGCCCGTGCTTGTCCACGGCGACGCCGCCTTCGCGGGCCAGGGTGTCGTGGCCGAGACCCTGGAGCTCTCCCAGCTGCGCGGTTACCGCACCGGGGGGACCGTGCACCTGGTGATCAACAATCAGCTCGGTTTCACGACCCCCATCGCGGCCGCCCGTTCCTCGATGTACCCGACGGACGTCGCCAAGACCGTGCAGGCGCCGATCTTCCACGTGAACGGTGACGACCCGGAGGCCTGCGTGCGCGTCGGCCGGCTGGCGGTCGCCTTCCGCCAGCAGTTCCACAAGGACGTCGTGATCGACATGGTCTGCTACCGGCTGCACGGCCACAACGAGGGTGACGACCCGAGCTACACCCAGCCCCTCATGTACAAGCAGATCGACCAGCACCGCTCTGTTCGCAAGCTCTACACCGAGACCCTCGTCAAGCGTGGTGACATCACCATCGAGGAGGCAGAGCGCGCCCTCGATGACTTCTCGGCCAGGCTTCAGGCGGCGCTCGACGAGACCCGTGCCGCGGCGCCGCCCCGCATAGTGCGCCTCCCGGCTCCCTCCACAGAGGAGCCTCCGCCGCTGTCGCACGTCGTGGGGGGCGTCGACCGCTCGACACTCGATCTGCTCGCGGCGACCCTCCACGAGCTTCCGGCCGCCTTCAAGGTCCACCCCAAGCTCGCCCGTCAGCTCCGCCAGCGCGCGGAGCTCTACGAGGCGGGGGAGGTCGAGTGGGCCCTCGGCGAGGCCTTCGCCTTCGGCAGCGTTCTCATCGACGGCTACGACGTGCGGCTCGCCGGCCAGGACACCCGCCGCGGCACTTTCAGCCAGCGCCATTCGGTGCTCTTCGACTACGAGACCGGGGCTGAGTACACGCCGCTCTCGAACCTGCGACAGGGCCTCGGCGTTGCGCCGGGGGAGCGCCCGCCGGGGCGTTTCATGGTCTACGACTCGCTCTTGTCGGAGTTCGCCGCGCTCGGCTTCGAGTATGGCTACTCGGTCGAGAGCTCCAAGGCGCTCGTGGCCTGGGAGGCACAATTCGGTGACTTCGCCAACGGTGCCCAGGTCGTGATCGACAACTTCCTCGTTTCTGCGGGGGAGAAGTGGGGGCAGAGCTCTGCCCTCACGCTGCTGCTTCCCCACGGTTACGAAGGCCAGGGGCCGGAGCACTCCTCGGCGCGCCTGGAGCGTTTCCTGACGATCTGCGCGGGCGACAACCTGACTGTCGCCCAGCCGACGACGGCCGCGCAGTACTTCCACCTCCTCCGGGCCCAGGCTCACCGGAGCATGCGCCGGCCGCTGATCGTGATGACGCCGAAGTCGTTGCTGCGCGCCCGCCAAGCGCGTTCCCCCGTCGCCGAGTTCGCCCAAGGTGCCTGGCGCGAGGTGCTCGACGACGAGGCTGTCAACCGGGAAGAGGTCTGCCGTCTCGTGCTGTGCAGCGGCAAGGTGGCCTACGACGCCATGGCGCGCCGGGACCGCATCTCCGAGGCAGGAGGCGCGCCCATCGCCGTGGCCCGCGTCGAGCAGCTCTATCCCTGGCCCGAGCGGCAGATCACCGGTCTCCTGGCCGCCTATCCGGGCGCGACCGAGGTCGTCTGGCTGCAAGAGGAGCCGGAGAACATGGGCGCCTGGTCGTTCGTCCACGGCCGTCTGCACCGGCTGTTGGGCACCAGGTACCAGCTCCGGCACGTGAGCCGCGCCCCGTCGGGGAGCCCGGCGACGGGCTCCGGCGCCATCCATCAGCTGGAGCACGAGGACCTTCTCGAGCAATCGGTGGGCTGCGTTCCGGGCTGACGCGGGTGGGGGGTGCTTGACTACAGGGACATGCCCATCGAGCACATCATCGTCGACGGATCCAACATCGCCACAGAAGGCCGCTCCTCACCGAGCCTGGCGCAGCTCGAGGAGGCCGTCGCCGAGCTGAGGCGCGACCATCCCGACGCCGAGATCACCGTCATCGTCGACGCCACCTTCGCCCACCGGATCGACCCCTCAGAGCTGGCGCGTTTCGAAGATGCTGAGCTGCGCGGCGAGTACGTGCATCCCCCAGCCGGCGCCATCGGGCGCGGCGACGCCTTCTTGTTGCGTGTCGCCGAGAAGGTCGACGGGACGGTGTTGTCCAACGACTCGTTCCAGGAGTTCCACGGCGAGCATCCCTGGCTTTTCGAGCGGAGACGCCTTCTCGGCGCCACGCCCGTGCCCGGCATCGGATGGATCTTCAGCCCCCGCCAACCGGTTCGAGGCCCGCGCAGCCACCAGGCCGTCCGAGAGACAGAGCAGGCGAAAAAACGCGTCAGCAAGGCGATCGCCGTGGCGACGAAGGAGGTCGTCAAACCTGCCCGCAAGTCGCAGGTCGCAGCATCCTCCACGGGAGCCTCGAGGCGCCACACGAACGGTGGCGGGACGGCACCGGCAAAGGCGGTGGTCGGTTCCGGTGACCGGCACAAGCCCACCCCGACCCCGCTGGCGGTGAACGACCCCTTGGCTTTCATCTCGTTCATCGCCGAGCACCGCCTCGGTGAGCAGCTCGAGGGTGAGGTCGAGAGCTACACGTCCCACGGTGCGGTCGTGCGCGTGGGTGAGATGCGCTGTTATGTCCCGCTTGCCAACCTCGGCGATCCGCCGCCGCGCAGTGCCCGGGAGGTGCTCAAGCGCCACCAGCGTCGGGAATTCGTGCTGACCGCCCTCGATCCCCAACGGCGTGGCGCGGAGCTCGCCTTGCCGGGAACGGCCCGGGTGTCGGGCCATCCCCGCGAAGAGACCGTCGCCGCCGAGGTCCGCCTCGCCCGGCCGCCACGCAAGCGTGCGGAGGGCTCGGACTCTGGTGCCGTGGAGCCGGCGAGGAAGCCGACGGCGAAGAAGGCCGTGCCTGAAAAGGCTGTGCCCGAGAAGGCCGTGCCCGGAAAAGCCGTGCCGAAGAGAGCCGTGCCCGGGAAAGCCGTGCCGGAGAGAGCCTTGCCGGGCAAAGCCGTGCCGGAGAGAGCCGTGTCGGGCAAAGCCGTGCCGGAAAGGACCGCCAGGGAGAAGGTGGCGGCTGGGAAGGCGCCCGCGCCGCAGGCGACGGCGGCGAGGGCCGCGACGCCGAGGGCCGCGACGCCGAGAGCCTCGACGCAGAAGACCTCGACCAAGGCGGCGGCGGCGCAGAAGACCTCGACCAAGGCGGCGGCGACGCAGAAGTCATCGCCGCAGAAGGCGGCGGCGACGCAGAAGACCCCGACCCAGAAGGCGGCGGCGATCAACCTGGCCGCGAAGAAGGCCGCGCCCAGGAGTGTCCCGGTAGGGCGACCGGCGAACAAGACGGTGGCGGAGAAGGCTGTGGTCGGCAGGACCCGGGCCGGCAAGGCGGCGGCGGTAAAGGCCCAAGCGAAAAAGGCGGCAGTGAAGGCCCGACCGGAGGAACTGCCAGCGGAGAGGGCGCGGGCGACAACGACGCCGGCTGCAAAGGCGCCGGCTGCAAAGGCGCCGCCGAAAAAGGCCGGAGGGGACAATCTCGCCGTCAGGAAGACGACCGCCCGCAAGTCGTCGACGTCGCCCAAGCCCACCGTGGGGGGTGAGGTGGTGCCGGCACCGAAGCCGGTCGTGGGGAGGAGGTCCCCACGAACGACGGCGAGCACGAGATGATCCCGATCGAGGAGCTCATCCCGCACAGGGCTCCGTTTCTCCTCGTCTCGGAGATCGTGGAGCTGGACCCGGCCGTCTCGGGGCGGGGCAGGTGGCATCTGACCGGCGAGGAGGAGTTCTTCGCCGGCCACTTTCCCGGCAATCCGGTTCTGCCCGGAGTCTTGATGGTCGAGTCCCTCGCCCAGCTGGCTGCGGCGGTGGTCCTCGCCGACGGGCGCTACAAGGACCGTCTGCCGTTGTTCGGAGGCATCGACCGGGCACGGTTCCGCCGCCAGGTCGTTCCGGGCGAGACGATCGATCTCGAGGTCTCGATCGGGCGTCTCTCGGCCCGGGCCGGGAGCGGGCACGGCGTCGCCACCGTCGGCGGCCGCGTCGCGTGCGAGGCGGATCTGCTGTTCGTGCTCGCCTGAGGGTCCCTTAGCACCTAGAGTGACGGTGTGTGCGCTTGGCGCGCGATAAATGCTATTGTTTCCTGAGCCGGGCGCGCACTCGGCCAGTGCCGTCTGCAGCGTCGCGGAGCGAGAGGTCGCCTGGGTCAACGAAGAGGGGTTGCGGTCATGCGGCGAGGGAGAGACCGAGCAGTACCGAGTGGATGGCGAAAGCGAGGGTTGCAGGGTGCCTCCTCGCGCGGTGACGAGGGCCTCACGCTCGTCGAGCTCCTGGTCGCGATCGCCGTGATCGTCATCGTCCTGGTGCCGACGACCGTGTTCGTGGTCCAAGCCCAGACCAGCGTCGCCTCCGAGCACCTTCGGGCCGAAGCCGTCAACGTCGCCACCCGGGAGCTCGAGACCCTGCAGCTCGAGGCCTCGAAAGGGACGTTGCCGACAGGCACTGCGACCAACATCTTCCCGGTGAGCGAGACAGGTGCGCGGGTCACCAATTTCAAGGTCACGACGAGTTGGACGGTCGTCACTCAGGGCACCAACCAGTCGATCTGTGCCTCCGGGGCCTCGGTTGCCCAGCAGATCTGGCTCGTGACGGCTGTCGTGACCTGGCCGAGAATGCGCGGCACCCCACCGATCGTGCAGACGACGGAGATCTCGCCCGCCGAGGCGGGCGCAGTGCAGCAATTCGCAGGTGAGCTGGCTGTTCGCATCCTCAGCGCCAACGGGACGACCCTTTTGACGGGCGAGGACGTGAACGCGACCGCGACCGGCAAGTGGACCGGCGCCGGCTCCCCACCGGCGGTCCCGTCGGGCACGACGACGAGTGAATCCGAGGACTCGGGCAGCAACGGCTGCATCGTGTTCCAGAACCTCGACGCAGTCAGCAACGCAAACGGCAACTACGACTACACGATCTCCTTCGCCGGCAACCTAGGCCCACCGGCACTCGTCTCCAGCGACGAGCACGCCGACTCCAACCCGAACGGCCCACTCTCAGTGCCTGTCTCCTCACTGCAGCCCGGTGTGCCCGACGTGGTAACCGTGCTCATGGACATCGGCACGCCGGTCACCTTCGGGTACACCCATCCGGGCAGCAGCTGCACGACAGCCCCGACCTCGCCGGTGTCGCCGCCGGTCAGCTCGAGCGTCATCCCGATCTCGGTCTACAACTCCCTCATCACGGCGTACGGCTCGAGCAACATCTGGCCCGCCTACGGCTCCACGCCGTTCAGCTCGCTCCTGCTGTTCCCGTGGTCGGGCGTGACCGGGCTCTGGACCGGTGACCAGCCGGACAGTGCACCGTCTGCGTACGGGTCGTACGCCCCCGCGCCGAGCCCGTGTGTCATCGACACGGTCAGCGGCAACGCGGTCTCGGTCTATCTGCCCGTCTATCCCCTGGAGCTGAAGGTGGTGTCGGGATCTGCCAGCACACTGACGGCCACCGAGGTCGCCGGGGGCGGCGTTCCGATCACGCTCAACCTCTCCGCACTCACCAGTACCAGTCAGACAAGCGTGCCGCTCGGGGAGTACCTCCTGTCGCACGACAACGGCGGGACGGTCAGCCCCGCCTACGTGTGGGTGACGCCGAAGGGCTGGTGCGCAGGTTCGCCTCCTCCGACGCCGGTACCCGCGCAATCGGCGTGCAGCTCGATGAGCCTCCTCCCGGTGACCGCGTCATGAACAGCCTGCAGCGGTCCCTCGAGCGGCGGTGGCCCCAGGCGGCGCGTCGTGGCCCCATGGCCTGCGAGCGCGGCTTCACCGCCCTCGAGCTCATCACCGTCCTTGCCATCCTGAGCGTCGTTTTCACGATCGTCACCTCGCTGTTCATCTCGTTCAACCAGCAGGCGAGCAACACCCAGGACTCGGTCACAGCTGTCCGGCAGGAGACCGAGTCTGGCCAGACACTCGTTCAGTACCTACGCGGCGCGAGCCAGGTGCTCGCCGTCTACGACGCGGGCGGGGCGCAGGTGGGGCCGTCTCCGACCGAGCTCGACGTAGTGGCATCGGCAGGGTTCAACACGAGCACCTACGGCTCGAACTGCACGAATCTCGATGCGCTCTGGTTCAGGCCGAGCGGTGCCGTCCACGACGACGCCCAATTCGACATCACCTTCGACGTGCCCGCGTCCGGACCGGCCAATGGCGCGGGAAGCCCGCCGCTGCCGTGGTCGTCGGTGACTCCCGCTGTCGACGCTCCGACGGCGTTCCATCCGGCCTCGCCGTGCACACCGGGATCATCCACACAGAGGACGGTCGCGACCTACTACGCCCTCAGCACCCAGACGAGCCCGGTCTTCACCTACTACGACTATGTGGGAACCGCCCTGACGCCACTCGCGATCGAGAATCCCGTCCCGGCTTGCGCCATCAACGAGATCGCCGCGGTCGGCATTCACGTCACGTTCCTGGCGGGGCCGCAGACCCCGACCGAGGGCTACGCCGCCGACCAGCCGACGACCTTGGACACGGTCGTGTTCTTGCGGGGCTCGGCGACAACGCCGACCTCGACCACCACAACAACGTCGACCTCCGTGGCTTGTCCGGAGTGAGGAGATGACGACCATGTCAGCGCTGAGCAGGAATGCTCGAGGTGAGAACAACGGCCGGCTGGGGAGGCTTCGCCGTGCAGCGGCAACCGGGCTCGCCCGGCGCGCCGGGCTCGCCCGGGACGAGTCCGGGCAGGCGCTCGTGCTGGCGATCCTCGTCGTGCTGCTCGTCTCGATCCTCGTCCCGGTCCTGGCGACGCAGGTCAATGCCGAGAATGCCGCCACGAACCAGTCCGCCTCGAGTGAGGCTGCTCTGGCGGCGGCCGAAGCGGGCGTGCAGGAGTACCGGAACTACCTCGACAACGTGCCCTCCTATTACGCCTACAACTACGGCACCCCCGACGGCGACACGGCGCTGACCGGCTGGAAGCAGATCGGCAGCTCCGACGAGTGGTTCCACTACGTGCCCGATCCGAGCCGCCTGACGGTGCAGTCAGGAGGCAGCGCCGGTCAGATGGTCATCGAGGTGACCGGTCGGGCGGGAGCGCCAGGTGCCTGGTCATACCGGTCGCTGCTCGTGAGCTTCAAGCTGTCCGGCATCCTGACCGACTCGTACTACTCCGAGTACGAGCTGTCCGACCCGAACGAGCCGGGCGTGCTTCCGAACGTCACCGTCACCCCCGCGGGCGGGTCGGCGACCTCGGAGCCGATGAACCAGGTGCAGATCGAGTACAACTACACCGACCAGAACGGCAACACGACGACCTACGGGCCGATGTCGCTGAGCGACGCGCTGTGCAAGTACCACACCTATGACGAGAACACCTTCGTCGATTCGATCGGATCGGTCCCCAACCCGGACATAAACGGCGACTCCTCGGCCACCGCCAGCGCCGGGACCCCCTACTACGGGCCGTACTACGACACGTCGGGGATCACCTACAACGTGCCCTCGACACCGGGCTGGCCCAATGCGGGCGCGACGATCCAGATCCCCTCAGGTGTCCGCCCGTGCTCGGCCTACGGAGTCGGCATCTACAACAGCTCGGTCGTCTTCAACGGCACGGCGTACACGAACGACCAGTTCTGGCTGTGCGGCGATCCGCAGTTCAACGGCAACCCGCCGCTGATCTCCGGCGCCCCGACCTCCCCCTGGTCCTACCGGGACAACTGGAAAGGGGCACTGACGCCCGGTAACCTGCCCCAGGGCTGGGTGGACGACTTCTATGACGGCTGCGGGGGACAGCCCCTCTTGCCTTCGGGCACCAGTACGCAACTCGGCGGCCAACAGCACCTCCCCTCGACGACGGCCGGCCTCATCTCCTATGTGGACGGGACCAAGGGGAACGGCTGCCTCTACACCGGCCCCACGATGATCGAGTTCGTAAAGGGGGGCACGATGAACGTCTGGAGCCCCCTCAGCGAGCAGACAGAGCCCCACTACAGCACGGGAGCACCTGCCCAGTGCGGCTCCTTCAGCCCGTCACAGCCCTGGGTGACAGGCCTCCCGGTGCCTGTTGACAACCCCAGCCTCAACCAGAGCGGCGTCATCTACGTCCAGTCGGAGCAGTCCTCAGGGGCGAACTCCGACTGGCAGACGCCGCCGTCGGTGAGCATCGTCGACCCCTCGCACCTCGCGCTGCCGAGCACCGCGACCTGCATCAACCCCTACTACTACAACCTTTCCGCCAGCTCGAGCCAGTGCACCGAGGGTGACGCCATTATCGAGGGCGAGCTCCACGGCCAGATCACCCTCGCCGCCTCCGGCGACATAGTCGTTTCCCGCGATCTCACCTACCAGTGCGCCGACGGCTCCGGGGGCGCGTCGGACGCCAATCCGTCCTCGGTGCCAGCATGCAACCAGGCGGGTACGAGCGACGTCCTGGGCCTGCTGGCGGACGAGGACCTGTTGATCGCGCACCCGAACGGCGGCAACGGCCCGATCTGCACCGACGACGGGACCGAGACGACTCCCCCCCCCGGGATCTCCAACGTCGTGCCCTGGTCCTGCGACATCTCCAATGCGTACGGTGACGGTCAGCACGGCGTCGTCACCGACGCCGCCATCGTGACCCTGAACGGGTCGACCTATGTGCCGGATTTCGAGAGCGGCGCCGTTGAAGGCAACCTGATCGAGAACGGCACGAACATCAACTACTACCCCGGGTTCAACGGCATGTCGAACGGGGTCGGTTACAACCAGGTGCTCTCCTACGACACGCGGCTCTCGTACCTGAACCCTCCCCACCTGCTCCAGGCGACCGACACGGTGTGGGACGTCGTCGGCTTCGTCGTCTGCGGCACGATCGACTCCGCCCTCTTCCCCGTCAATTCGGGTGCCCAGTCGGTCAGCTGTCCCTCCCTGCCGTGACCCATCGGCCGTGACCCAGGTGGGCCGTGACCCAGGTGGGCAGCCAGCGCGCCGCTGCTCCCCGGCGGCCTGCCCCGGCCTGTAGCCCATAGGCGCCCGGGGCCCAGCACCGGGCCGCGTTGCGTCGTGGGCGCCGACAGGCGACGCTGTCGGGATGCGCATCGCGACCTGGAACGTCAACTCCCTGAAGGCACGTCTCGGCAAGCTCGAGGAGTGGCTCTGCTACGCACAGCCCGACGTCTTGTGCCTGCAGGAGACGAAGATGCCCGATGCCGCTTTTCCCGCCCTGGCGTTCGCGGCCCTGGGCTACGAGTCCGCCCATCACGGCAACGGCCGTTGGAACGGCGTCGCCATCTTGTCGCGGGTCGGGATCGAGAAGGCCCGGGCCGGTTTCTCGGCGGAGCTTCCCGACGCGATCGAGGAGTGCCGCATCCTCACGGCGACGTGCGGGGGGGTTCGGGTCGCCAGCGTCTATGTGCCCAACGGCCGTGCCGTCGGCAGCGAGCAGTACGAGCTCAAGCTCGCCTGGCTGAAGCGGCTTCGCGACGACCTCGCGGCGAACACGACGGCAGATCAGGCGGTGGCCGTCTGCGGCGACTTCAACGTCGCGCCGGAGGACCGCGACGTGTGGGACATCTCGCAGTTCGCGGGCGCCACCCATGTCAGCGAGCCGGAGCGGGCGGCCCTGCGCGAGCTCGAGGACTGGGGGCTCGTGGACGCCTTCCGCCTCGTCTATCCCGACGTCGACGGGCTCTATTCCTGGTGGGACTATCGTGCCGGCGACTTTCACAAAGGGCACGGGATGCGCATCGACCTCGCGCTCGTCTCGAGGGCGCTTGCCGGCGCGGTGCGCTACGCGCTCATCGATCGGGAAGCGAGAAAAGGCATGGGGAGCGACAACCCGCCCTCTGATCATGCCCCGCTCTTCGTCGACCTCGGCATCTGAGTGCGGACGTCCGCAGAGCCGACCTGTCCGATGGGCCGGCAGACGAAGGTCGATCGGTGAGCCGGGCCCTTCCCTACGTGCCGGTCGAGGAGCTGAAAGGCCGCCCGCACGTGCTCGTGGACGGCGCCGCGCGTCCTGGTTCGGTGCTGACGCTTTCCCACTGGCCGCAGAGCCCGACGCCGCCGGCACTGGCGCGCGACCTTTCCGCCCAGATCGTCTTCGCCTTCCTGCACGCGACGCGGGGCGAGGTCGCGCCAGGTGACGGCGCGCCCGGGCGGGGTGGCCGAGGCCGCTCGGGCGGCGTCGGGATCAGGTCGGCGATCGCGGCTGTGAGCCGGGCCGAGGCGGTCACGAACGACCACTTCGACGAGGACGGGGTCGTTTCCGTGTTCTCCATGGCCGAGCCCGATGTGGCCCTGCGCCACGAGGGCTTGCTTGTCGAGGTGGTCTCCTGCGGCGATTTCGGCGTCGTGCGGTCCCGCCAGGCGGCGCGGATCGCTTTTGCGGTCGGTCCGATCGGGGAGCAGGCCGTCGAGGCCTCTGAGCCGGGCAGCGTCGGGGAACGGCCGGGCAGCTGGTCCGGGCCCCGCTACCGCGCCGTGCTCGAGCGGGCGGTCGAGCTGATCGAGCACACGGAGCACTTCCGGCGATACTGGGAGCAAGAGGACGCCGTCTTGGCCGCCTCTCTGGATGACCTTCGCGCCGGCCTGGTGCGGATAGACGAGGTGCCCGAGGTCGATCTCGCCGTCGTCACGCGGTTGGCCGGCGCCGTGCCTACACCGGGCTCAGCGGCTGCAACCGGGCGCCTCGGCGCCGTTGCGCTGCACGAGGTGGCGCTGCACAGCGCGACGCCGGCCTCCCGGATCCTGGCCTTTCACGAGGGCCGCTGCGAGCTCTACCTGCGCTATGAGGGCTGGGTCCGTTACGTGAGCCGGCAGGTGCCGCGCCGGCCGGACCTGGCGCCGTTGGCCGAGCAGTTGAGCGCAGCCGAGCCCTCCGGCGTGCGGTGGGCAGCCGACGGCGTCGGGTCCCTCGTGACCAGGATGCGGCCAGAGCCGGACGGGGAGACAGATCTCGACCCGGCAATGATCTGCGGTGTCGTCGTCGCCTACCTCAAGAGCGCGCCCCCGGCGTGGGACCCGTTCCGGCGCGACGGCGCCCTCGTCCCTACGGGCGAGCGTCGCCCGCCCCGGTGAGCCCGCCGCTCCCGGCTGTGGGCCCGCCCCGGTGAGCCTGCGTTCTCGCGGCGCCGTCAGTGGACGGGCAGCCCCCACAGAGGGAACCAGCGCTCGAGGTCGGGCTCCATCGCGAGGTCGGTGGCCAAGGTCACGTTCAGCAGGCGCTCGCGTTCCGAGTCGCGTTTCTCGGCGGCCGCGAGCGGGACGAACGGGTAGAAAGTGCCCCGCTTGTAGAGGTAGACGAGGTAGGTCCCGGCCACTTTGGGCGCGCCGGTTGCCGCCGCGGGGTCGGATGCCCCGCCTGGGATCGGTGCGAAACCGAAGACCGAGCACAGAAGCTGCGGTCCCCAGCCATGGTCCTCGAGCGTCGTGTTGACGACATGGACCTCGTTGATGAGATCGCCGAAGTCGTCGTCCTCGATCACGGCCCACCGGTACCCGTAGGAATCGGATTCCTCGTGGATCTTCACGCCCTCGCCGAGGTCGAGCAGCTGCTCTACCTCTGTGGCCGTCTGCGCGAACTCCTGTCCCGTGGCCGGCTTGAAGCAGACTCCAGCCTGGCCTGTGGGGCGCAGGCCGAGAGAGGCCTCGAGTGTGATCTGAGCGCCCGGGAGTCCGAAGAGATGGTCGAGGTCGGGCTGGGCAGGCTTGGTCCGACCCAGGAGGACGTCGAACAGCTTCACGCCGCGCGGCCCATCTGGGCCTCGAGCTGGGTCAGCTGCTGCAGGCGGCGCTCGAGGGTGGGGTGGGTCGAGAACAGTGTCGAGAGGCTGGTCCCCTTGGCGAAGGCGGGAGCGAAGAAGAAGGCGTTGAAGTGCTCCGCCGACCGCAGGTCGCGGGAGGGGATGCGCGACATCTCACCTGTCACTTTTACGAGCGCTTGAGCTAACAACCGGGGCTGGCCGATGAGGATCGCCCCTGACCGGTCCGCCGCCAGCTCCCGGTAACGGGAGAGGGTGCGGATGAGGAGGAAGCTGATGGCGTAGATCACTGCGGAGAAAAGGAGCATTCCCAGCTCGATAATGGCCAACTGACCGCCTCCGCCCATGCCCCCTCCGCCGCTTCGACCCCTGTTGCCTCCCCCGCCGAAGCCGCCGAACAGCCCGGCGTAGAGGAGCACGCGGGTGAGCAAGCCGGCCAGGATCCCGAGAAAGCTGGCGATGGTCATCACGGCGACGTCGCGATGCGCGACGTGAGACAGCTCGTGGGCCAGCACGGCCTCGAGCTCGGGCTCGTCCAGGCGTCGCAGGATGCCCGTCGTGACACAGAGGACGGCGTGCTTCTGGTCGCGACCGGTCGCGAACGCGTTCGGCATGTCGACGTCCGCGATCGCGACTCGGGGCTTGGGCATGTCGGCCATCGCGCAGAGGCGGTCGACCACCCCGTGCAGCTGGGGGGCCTGCTCGCGGGTGACGATCTTGCCCTTCATCGAGTACAACGCGATCCGGTCCGAATAGAAGTACTGGACGAAGAGCAGCGCGAAGGCGATGACGAGGATGAAGACGAGCTTGACCCCGACCAGGAAGAGCACCGTGACGAAAACGGCGTAAAGCAGCCCCAGCAGGAAGACTGTCAGCATCATGCGGGCCGTGAGTCCGCGATCAGCAGGAAAACGAGTACGTGTCGACAACTGGCTCAAGACTCCCCGGCGTCCTCTGATGCGAGAAAGTCGCGCAGCTCGGCGAGGGACGCGTTTTCGGACGGCACCACCAGATCGGACGGCACGAAACGATCCGGCGTGACCGGGTCTCCCTCCGTCCGAACTTTTTCAACCAACCGGCTGAGCACCTCGTGGAAAGTCGGCTCGTCATCGGCTTCGAGGGCGGCCAACAGTTGCTTGTCAAGAGTTTCCAGCGAGGCGACCTGACTTTCTTCGAGCTCGAACTGGCCTTCTCCCAGTATACGGACGATCATGACCCGGCCCCCGCGTCGTCCAAGCTGAAGGGGTCCGCGGGAGCTGGGGGAGCTGGGGGAGCTGCCGGTGCCGCCGCAGCCGACGGCTGGTCCGGCACGACCTCTCCGTCGACCGGCTCGTCGGAGGCTCCCGCTGGGGCATTGCCCGCGCCGAGCTCACCGCTCGGTGCGGTGGCGGGCTGGTTGAGCTGGCTCTTCATCTGAGCGAGTTGCAGCTGCACGTCCCCCGAGGCGGCCGTCCTGTCGAGTTCCGCCTGAATGGGGTCGGACGACCCGGACAGGTCCGTGAGTGTGCCCGAGGCGAGAAGCTCGTCCACTGCGCTAGCTCGTGCCTGCATCTGGGCGATCTTGTCCTGGGCCCGCTGCATCGCGAGGCCGGTGTCGCTCATCGACTCCGAGATGCCTGAGACCGCCTCGCCGATCTTCGTCTGCGCCTGGGCGGCCGTGTAGGAGGCTTTCAGCGTCTCCTTCTGGGTGCGGAAGGCCTCGACGCGCGCCTGGAGCTGCTGGGTGGTCGCCTCGAGTCGCTCCTGCTGTTGTGCCAGTTGATCATGCTGGGTCTTCAGGCCCTCGAGCTGAGTAGCGATCCCGGAGCGCCGGGTGAGAGCCTCGGTGGCCAGGTCCTCGCGATTTTGCGTGAGTGCCTGACGTGCCTGGTTCTGAAGCTTGGCGGCCGCCTGCTGCAGCTGCTGAGCCTGGAGCTCGATGCGCTTTTTGGCCGTGGCGACATCGGCGAGCCCGCGCTTTACCTGTTGGAGTTGCTCGATCTGTTTCTCATAAGAGAGATCAAGCGTCTCACGGGGGTCCTCGGCCTTGTCGAGAACCTTGTTTGCCTTGGCCTGGACGATGTTCGTCAGGCGCTTCATCACACCCATATGTGCTCCCTCTGATTTCTTAATCCCAGCATAAGGCCTGTCGAGCAACCTCGTTGCTCGCCTGTGCCGTTAGCGTGACCAGCCATGGACGACCAGCTCTGCATCCTGACCGTGCACGCACATCCCGACGACGAAGCCTCAAAGTGTGCCGGGACAATCGCCAAGTATCACGCCGAAGGTGTACACACCGTTCTCGTGACCTGTACCGGTGGCGAAGAAGGCGACATCCTCAATCCTCTCATGGACACCGCCGAGGTTCGCGCCGACATCGCCCGGATCCGTCGGCGCGAGCTCGATCAAGCCGTCGAGATCATCGGCTACGACGAGCTGGTCCTGCTCGGCTATCGCGACTCGGGCATGGCGGGCACAGAGGCGAACGCGGACCCGCGTGCCTTCGCCGCACGCCCGCTGGAGGAGACCGTCGGGCGCCTCGTGGCCGAGATCCGCCGCGTGCGACCCCAGGTCGTCATCACCTACGGCGACGACCACGAGCACTACCCTCACCCCGACCACATCCGGGTTCACGACATCTCGGTCGCGGCCTTCGCCGCCGCCGGCGATGCCGCGGCCTTCCCGGAGGCGGGGGAGCCCTACCAGTCTGCAAAGCTCTACTACTCGGTCTGGTCGAGGGCGCGGATCGTGGCCACACACGCGAAGTTTCTCGAGCTCGGCCTCGAGTCACCCTTCGACGAGGACTGGCTGGAGCGCCCGGGCAACGAGGACGAGATCACGACCTCGATCGACCTGACAGGTTTCGAGGACATCCGCCGGCTGGCACTGCTCGCGCACGCGACACAGGTCGATCCGTCGTCGAAGTACTGGTTCGGGCTGCCGCCCGAGATCATGCGCACCATCCACCCCTACGACGAGTACATCCTGGCGCAAAGCCTCGTTGCGACTGACATTCCCGAGGACGACCTGTTCGCCGGAGTGCGGCTGGCTACCAGCCGGTAGCATCCGCCCGCGGACACTGTGTAGGCAAGCGTGGCGGTGGAAATGCCACCGGCACACCTAGGAGGTCGACATGGCCAAGTGGCTGACCCAGGAGTGGCTCGACGAGGGCAAGAAGCTCGCCGAGGGACAGCCGGAGCGACCGGGGGCTTCCGCCAGGCTGCAGTACGTGATCACCGGCGGACCCGACGGCGACATCCACTACTACTGGGTGCTCGAGAACGGCAAGCTCCTGGAGTCAAAGCTCGGCGAGCTGCCTGATCCTGAGGTGACGCTCACCCAGAACTACGAGGACGCCATGCGCATCCAAAAGGGTGAGCTCGACGCCAACGCCGCCTTCATGCAGGGTCGGGTGAAGGTCACCGGCAACATGGCAAAGCTTCTGGCGATGCTGCCGATCACGAGCTCGGCGGAGTACAAGCAGCTCCAAGCCGACACCTTGGCGATCACCGAGTTCTGATCGTGGCCGCCGGCCGCGTGCCGGGACGAGCCGACGTCCGGCGGGATCTCATCACCGCGGGAGCCGATCGCCGGCAGGATCTGATCGCCGGCGGGGTCTGATGGCCGGGAGGCTCAGGCGGCGCGCATGAGCTCGCGAAGGGCCCGGTAGCCGAGCAGCTTCACCTGTCCCTCCTCCACCGCCTCGGCCAGAGCTCCTCCGGCCGAGAGCAGGTCATGGTCGACCGTGCGTTCCCGCCAGTCGGGTGCTGCCGCACGCAGCTCGAGGGTGTCGAGCGCCGGTCGCAAGCAGACCTCGGTCACGCCGGGCCCGAGGTCGGCAATGAGCGAGCCCAGTTGCGCCCCGGTGCTCGATCCGTCGCCCGTTGCCGCGAGGGCATCGGAGCTGACCGGCCCGGTGGTGCCTCTAGCGCCGCCTGGGCCACGCAGAGCGCCGGTTGAGCCGGTTGTCAGGATGACACGGTCCGGAGAGACCACGCCGCGCTCAGCGGCGAGGGCCCGGAAGGGGAAGCCGGCGAGCCGTTGGGCCCCGGCATCTGGCAGCCGCAGAGGTAAGCGGAAATCCTCCGCCAGGTCCAAGAAGACGTCGAAGAACTCGGGCTTGAGCTGGACGGCGTCCAGATGAGCGTCGAGATGGCTCACATCAAAGCCCCAGTAGATCGCCCGCTCGAGCTGAGCGCGGCACTCCCGGCGTACCTCGTCGAGGTCGGCGTGGTCCCAAAGGTCGGCTGCCGTCCGCGGGAAGCCGCCGTCACCGTCGAGCAGCGACGGCGCCTGGGTGATCGGTCCCCAGCGATACAGGTCATGCTCGGCATTGAGCGTGAGGCCCACGCCGACGTCTTCTCCCCGGTACTGAGCCGCGGCACCGCGTGCCCACGGCGCCGGCACCATCAAGGTCGCGGTCGTGGCGGTCCCTTTGCGCAACGCCTCGTAGATGGCGACGTTCCCGGCGTGGAACACTCCTAGCTCGGCGCAGCTCAGCACGAGCAGGCGGTCCTCCGCGTGGTAACCGAGTCGCTCAGCCAGTGTGGTCACGGGACTGACGGTAGCCGGAGTGGGCGAAGGGGCCAACCGCTCGCGGACTCTGTTTCGATTCTCCGTTTCCAAGGCGATCCGTCTGCTCGTGACGGGAGGAAGTGGCACACTGGCACCATGGTGTTACCAGGCATTCTGGCTTCGGATCCCCTCGTCGGCGGGATCATCGGAGGCGTCGTCGTCCTCGTGCTGGTCGGCATTATCTTCCTTCGCTCGTGCTTGACGGTGGTGACGGAGTACCAGCGGGCGGTGTTCTTCCGCTTCGGGCGGATCCGGGCGCAGGCCAAGGGCCCCGGCCTGATATTCCGCATTCCGGGGGTCGACCGGGTCGTCAAGGTGAATCTCCGGGTCGAAGTGGTCGACATCCCCCCGCAGTCTGCGATCACGGCTGACAACGTCACCTTGCAGGTCGATGCCGTCGTCTATTACCGAGTCGACGACCCCGTCAGGGCCGTCGTCGGGGTGGACAACTTCCGTCTTGCGAGCCAGCGCATCGCGATGACGAGCCTGCGCTCGATAATCGGTCGCCACGAGCTGGACAATCTCCTCGCGCACCGAGAGGACATCAACAACGAGCTGAAAGCGCAGATCGCGCTGTCCACTCAAGGTTTCGGCGTCGAGGTGCACGAGGTCCAGATCCGCGACATCTCCCTCCCGCCCGAGCTCGTGCGGGCGATGTCCCGCCAGGCCGAGGCCGAACGCGAGCGCCGGGCCAAGGTGATCGCCGCCACCGGCGAGCTCGAGGCCTCGAGAGAGCTGTCGGAGGCGGCCACGACGCTGGCGTCGGCTCCCGGTTCGATGCAGTTGCGGTCCTTGCAGACCCTTGCCGAAGTCGCGACCGAGCACAATTCGACTCTGATTTTCCCCATCCCGATCGAGCTGCTCGAGTTCTTTCGCCGCGGCTCAGCCGACGAGGTCACGCCGTTCGCTGTGCCACCGCCCCAGCCGACTCCGCCGACCTCGAGCGCATCCCCGTCCTCGCCGGCAGCGGTCGCGCCTGTTCAGGGGGCCGCGGCTGCGATCGGTGCCACGACGGCGACGAGAGGCGGGCCAGAAGGCGCGAACCCGCCCGTTTGAGTCAGGTTCGGCCCAGGCGCTTTTTGCGCGTCGGCGGGGATGGTCGCTGAAGAGGAGCGATGCGTCTGGCCACGCGACCGAGAATCAGACCGATCGCGATCCCGCCGACGACGTCAGAGGCATGGTGGATCTTCGTGTGGATGCGGCTGAGCGCCACCACCAACGCCAGCGCGTAGTAGACCGGCGCGCGTTTCTTTCCGTCAGCGAGCAACGTGGCCGCGCAGAAGGCTGCGGTTGCGTGGCCGCTCGGAAAACTCGAAGTGATCGGTTGGCGGAAGGGGAGCGGATGCGCCTCCACTGGCCTGGGGCGCCTTCTCCTGAACAGTGATTTCAGCCCGGCGTTGACGACAACCGATTCGATCCCAGTGGCGATGATCGCTCGCAATCCCGCGCGAGTGTCGCCGGGGCGGCCGCGAAGGATCCGCAGGAGCCCGAGCGCGAGCCACAACAGACCGAAGTCACCGAGCGCGGAAGCGGAGTAGAAGACCCGATCCGCGATCGGATTGCCGCGCAAGCGGGCGAAAACGTCGTCGACCCGAGCGTCGAAGGCCTCGACCCGGCTTGGTGTGGCGTCGGCTTTGAGAGCGGCGGACGGACGCATCAGGCGGGCAGGCTCACCGAGCTCACGCCTGGGGCCTCCAAGGTCGGAGAGGCCAGAACCGTGGCCGCCAGCGCCGGAACGGCCACTGCCGGCGCCGCCAATGGCGGCGCCTCCAGCGCCGGAGCCGCCAGCGCCGGAGCCGCCAGCGCCGGGTCGCCTCCGAAGCAAGGGCAATATGCCTGGAAGGCACAGAAACGGCACAGGCTCGACGGGTTGGGCCGGAAGTCGTCCTCCCTGCACGCTCGTTCGATGGCAGACCAGACGCCGAGGGCTCGCTGGCGGGTGCCGCGCATCGTCTGGTCTGTCGGTGTCGCCGAGACGACGATCCGGTCGCGCAGGTAGAGAAGGCGGACGACCGCTGGCCTTACCTTCCGTTCCGCCTCGCACATGAGGGCGTACATCTGCACCCCGCTCAGACGTGATCTCGACTGCTCGCTGCGAGGGGCGCGCCCGGTCTTGTAATCGACGACGACCAGGCTGCCGTCATCGAGCTCGTCGAGGCGGTCGATGATTCCGTGCACCGTGACGCCGTCGAGGTCGGTGCTCACGTGCAGCTCGAGACCGACGGCCCGGACTGTGTCCGGGTCCTCGAGCTCGAAGTAGCGGCTCACGAGCTCACGCGCATCGGCGATAAAGGCGGCCGTCTCCGCCCCGTCGAGCTTCAGAGCTTCGAGCTCTACGCCGGCGCGCAACTCCTGCCAGGCACGATCCAGGCTCGCCTGTGCTGCCGACCTGCTCCTCGAGCCGGCCCGGTAGTCAGTGAACAACAGCTCGAGCGCCCGGTGGACGAGCGTTCCTTTCAGGGCGGCCGGCGACGGCGGCTCCGGCAGGTGCTCGATGACCGAGAACCGAAACGTGAGCGGGCAGTTCGTAAAGGCGGTGATCTTCGAGGGCGAGAGTGTGCTCGGAAGGTCTAGTTCGGTCGCAACAGGAGCCATTGAGGCCAGGCTACGCCGGGGGTGGGTCAAGAGCCCGGATCACCGACTCGGCGACGATGCCGGGCTGCTCGAGCGGCCCGAAATGGCCGAGCCCGGGGAGCACCTCGAGCTGCCCGTCAACTAGGCGCTCCACCAGCGGCTCGAGCGCGGCCGGAGTGAAGTCGTGGCTCTCGCCGCCGCAGGCGATCACTACGGGGCACTCGATCGCGCCAAGGCGGGCGAAGGCAGGGTGACAGAAGCCGTTCTCGTATATCCGGGCCTCGTTCTCGCCCTTGCACCGGAGCCGGACGGTACCGTCGGGCAGGTCTTCAAAGCCGAACTCGACGTAGGCGGCGAGTGCTTCGGGGTCAAAGGACTCGAGGGGCGGCTTGGAGGCATAGTTGGCATAGGCCTCCTCTCGCGAGGCGAAGATCTCACGCCGTTGCCGGGCCCGTTTGGCGAGCGGCGCGGCCAAGTCTGGCGACGGCGGATCGTCGGAGGGGAAGACGATCGGCTCGAAGCAGTAGAGGCTCGAGAAGGTACCCGGCCGTGCCTCCTCGGCGAGCAAGAGGGCGGCGCCTCCGCAAGAGTGGCCGATGCCGACAGGGCCCTCGAGCCCGAGAGCTTCGACGGCAGTGAGGACGTCGTTTCCAAAACCGACCCAGTCGAAGTCCAAGTCCGCTGGCACTCCCGACTCGCCATGGCCGCGCAGATCGGGTGCCAGGCAGTGGAACCGGTCCCCCAGGCTTCGTGCCAGCGGCCTGAGTACCCGGGCGTGGAAGCCCGTCGCATGGACGAGGAGGGCGGGCGGCCCCCCACCTCCGAGATCGTGCAGGGCCAAGGTGACGCCGTCGGGGGTCGTGGCTCTGGTCGGCGGCACTGCCCGAGCAGGCTAATGGCTCTCGATCAGGGCGGGGATGGCGATCAGGGCGGCGATGGCGCCCGAAGCGGCGGGCAAGCTAGAAAGATGGCGCCGTGGAACACCTTCTCTCGTCCTGGGGCTATGTCGCGCTGTTCCTTTTGACCTTTGCCGAAGCGGCCTGCGTGCCGATTCCCTCCGAGGTGACACTCGGCTTCGCCGGGTACCTGGCTTCTACCGGCAGGCTGGAAGTCGCGCTCGTGATCCTGCTTGCCGTCGTCGGAGAGTTCCTGGGCTCCTTCGTGGGCTGGTCGATCGGCCGCTTCGGCGGCCGTGCCCTGGTGGACAGGTTCGGTCGCTACGTTCTGCTCACGCACTCGGACCTGGACAGGACCGAGCGCTGGTTCCGTAGACGGGGGGAGCCGGCGGTGTTCCTCGGGCGCATCTTGCCGGTGGTCCGCACCTTCATATCCATACCCGCCGGACTTGCAGAGATGAGCCTCGTGCGGTTCGGGGCGGCGACGTTCACGGGAAGTGCCATCTGGTGCACGGCGATCGCCCTCGTCGGCTACGAGCTCGGCGGAGAGTGGACCAATATCACCAAGGGGTTCAGCGCAGCGGGCTACGTCTTGGTGGCTGCAGCTGTTGTCATGATCGGCGTCTTCATGCTCCACCGGCTCTCGGTCGTGCGTCGGGAGCGGGAGGCCGCGGGGCGCTAGCGGGAGGCCGCTGGGCGTTTGCAGGGCCTGGAGGCGGGCTGTAGCGGCGCCTGCTTGCGGGCCTGGAGGCGGACCGCCAGCGGAGCCTGGTTGCGGGGCGTGGGCGCGCCCGGTGCCGACGGGGGGGAAGCCTGCCTAGTCCTTGGGGCAGTGAGCGCTCGAGGCTTGCCCGGAGTTGGGGCTCACCTCCAGGCAAGACTCGTCGACGGCCACGAAGTCCTGTGCCGGGATCTCCTTCATCAGGTCGACGAGGGTGAGAGGCCACTGCGGGAAGGCGCTCCCCTGGAAGAACCAGTCGCTGCCGTTGTCGGCGAGTATCAGGCCGTAGTGCTGCATGGCGGTGATCACCACGGCCAGCTGGGTGCAGTACGGCGTCCCGGCCTTGCAGATGTCCGAGGCACTGAAGCTGGCGCTCAGGCGGAAACGTGCCCCCATCGGGGGATAGTCGGCGCCACAGGACCCTGCCTCGTGCCGGGCCGGCCAGATGTAGGCATCGTCGGTGCACTCGGCCGTGAAACGGATCGCGTGGTCCACCTTGCCCGAGAGCACCTCTTGGTAGAGCAACAGGCCCGGCAGGATCGGAAGGCCCGCCGCATCGGCCGAGGTCCAGCTGGCGGGGCGGAGCGCGTTCGAGTTCAGGCTCCAGATCGCACCCGAGCCGGCGGTCGAGGCGGTCCTGGACACGTACTGCGCGTCCCAGAGCTCGTAAAGGACGCAGGTCGCCGGGTCGACCATGAGGGCGTGGCGGTCCCCTGAGGCGTTCTGGCCTCCCTCGATGGGCGTGTTCGGCCCGAATGGGTAAGGGCCCGGATCGCTCTCGCTCGCGTACAGGAACTTCAGATGGATGAAGGGCTGGGTCTCGGGGTTGATGACCGTCCACGGGATGCCGTAGGGGTAGCCGCCCTCGTTGGGCCCGAAGTCGGGGTGCAGATTGGTCGTGGCGGCCGCCATGTGCGCCATCCAGGTGGCGCTCAGCTTGTTGACAGGCAGCGTGGAGATGTCGGTGTTCCAGACGTTGTCGGCGGGGAACATCTGGCAGCGCGGTGCGCCGGGCACGGGCGGGCCCTTTGGCGTCACCGTGGCTGGGACCGCGGCCGCCCTGGTCGCGCCGGCTGCGACGGGCACGCCTGCCAGGACCAACGCCGCGCACGCCAGCGCGGCAACCGGTCCGAGGCGAAGTCCCAGGCGCGATCGAGCACACCGGTCCATCCTCGGAGTATCGGCCTTGACGGCCCGGCCTTGAGCACTTCTTGCGACGCCGGGCCGGTGAGCCCTAC
>JBEKBT010000002.1:0-97627 GCA_050015255.1 Acidimicrobiales bacterium | reverse complement strand
GCTTGGTGATCTCGCCAAGGCGGATCTTTTCGTGCAAGGTTAAAATCGCGTGAATCAGCGTCTGAGGGTTCGGGGGGCAGCCCGGCGCGTAGACGTCGACCGGGACGATCTGGTCGACGCCTTGCACGATGGCGTAGTTGTTAAACATGCCTCCCGACGAGGCACAAACGCCCATCGATATGACCCATTTCGGCTCGACCATCTGGTCGTAGACCTGCCGGAGCACGGGCGCCATCTTCTGGGACACCCGGCCCGCCACGATCATGAGGTCGGCCTGGCGCGGCGAGCCTCGGAACACTTCCATCCCGAAGCGGGCCAGATCGAAGTCGGCCGCTCCGGCAGCCATCATCTCGATCGCGCAGCACGCGAGGCCGAAGGTCGCCGGCCATACGCTCGAGCGGCGGGCCCACTTCACCAGCTCCTCAAGGGAGCCCGTGAAAAAATTGTGGCTGAGGTCTTCTAGTCCCACGCCGGTGCCGATCCCTACGCGGCTTCGCCGCTCGACGGCCCGATGCGCCGTACGGTCGAAGACGAGTTCCGTTCGGACTGCGGTTCCACGGGCCGCACGCGTTTGACCGGCCCCCAGTCGAGGGCCCCGTTGGCAACTAGGTAGACGAGGGGGACGAAGACGGATAAGGCAAATACCAGGATCTCCACCAGGCCGAAGCGTCCCAGGTTGTCTGAGACCACGGCCCAGGGGAAGATGAAGATGATCTCGATGTCGACCACGACGAAGATCATGGCGATCAGGTAGAAGCGCACGGGGAAGCGCCGCGCCGGCTCGTGGTCGGGCACGATGCCGCACTCGTACGGCGCCTCTTTGGCCGAGGTCGGGCGCTGGGGCGCGAGCAGTCTGGAGGCGGCAAAGGACAAGCCCGCGAAGGCGATCCCGAGCACGATCATGAAAAAGATTGGGAGATAGCTGTCCAGGCTGCCCATATGTCCTCGGCGGTTTTTAGCACGCAGGCTACTGCCGAGCACATCGAGACCGCTCGCCGAGCGCCGCTCCTAACATGCTCGCATGGCTGCGACGAACGGCGGCGCGGCTGAGCTGCAGCCTCCCCGCCCGAAACGATGGGACTGCGACGTCCTCGTCGTCGGCGGCGGGCCGGCCGGCGCGGCGGCTGCGTACTGGCTCGCGAGCGCCGGCGTAGATGTTCTCGTCGTCGAGAAGAAGCACTATCCCAGGGAGAAGACCTGCGGAGACGCTCTCACGCCGCGAGCGGTCCACCAGCTCGAGCAGATGGGCCTCGCCGACGAGCTGGCGCCGCACCATCGCTACCGGGGCCTTCGCGCCAATGCCTACGGTCGCGCGATCGCGATGGACTGGCCCGAGCACCCAGGGCTTCCCTCGCACGGTTACGTGATCACGAGGGCCGACCTCGACGGGCTCGTCGCCGCCCGCGCCGAGAAGGCGGGCGCGGTCATCTGGCAGGGCGCCGAGGCATTGGCGCCGCTGCCGGAGCCTGCCGCGTCCGGTGCCGCAAGCGGCCCGGGTCCGGCCTTGGCCGGCGGGGCGCTGCGGCGAGCCGGGGGCGCCATCGTGAGAGACCGGACCCGGGCGACGGCAACCGAGGTCAGCGCCAGCTACGTGATCGTGGCCGACGGGTCCTTGTCCCGTTTCGGCCGGGCGCTCGGCACCGAGCGCGACCGCCGGTGGCCCCAGGGGATGGCCCTTCGCGGCTATTACCGTTCGCCGCGCAACGCCGAGGCTTACATCGACTCGTTTCTCGACATCCGCGACGCCGATGGCAAGGTCGTGCCCGGCTATGGCTGGATCTTCCCGCTCGGGGACGGCCGTGTGAACGTCGGGGTGGGCCTTCTCTCCACGAAGGGGCGGTGGAAGCACGTCAACACCACCAAGCTCATGGAGGCCTTCGTCGCCCAGGCGCCGGCGTCGTGGTGCTTGTGCCCGGAGACGTCCTGCGGGGCGCCGACCGGTGGGCGCCTGCCCATGGGCCTGGCCGTGGGGCCGCGCGTCGGCCCGGACTGGATCGCCGCCGGCGACGCCGCGAGCGCTATCAACCCCTTCAACGGCGAGGGCATCGCCTATGCCTACGAGACAGGCCGGCTGGCGGCCGCCACGGTCTCGGACGCGCTCGAAGCCCGCGACCCGCGCCTGCTCGTCGCCTACGAGAAGTCCCTGCAGGACGTCTACGGCCTCTACTACAGGGTGGCCCGGGCGTTCATCGGCGTGATGTCGCGCCCCGGCCTGATGCGCGTTTGCGTCAACACCGGTATGTACAGCCGCTCCATCCTGGAGTGGCTGCTTCGGATCATGGGGAACTACCTACGGCCCGACGAGATCGGGCCGGCCGAGGCCGTGTACAGGACCGTCGCCGCCCTGGCTCGTCAGATCCCCGAGCGCTGAACACCTCCGCCGAGCAGCTCGGCAACCTCGGCAGCGAAGTAGGTGAGTATCAGATCGGCGCCCGCGCGCTTGATCGCCCCCAGGTGCTCGAGCGCGACGGCTTGGCGGTCGATCCAGCCTCTCTCGGCGGCGGCCGCGACCATGGCGTACTCCCCGCTCACGTGGTAGGCGGCGAGAGGGACGTCGACTGCGGCCCGCACCGCCGCGATCACATCGAGGTAGGCGAGGGCCGGCTTGACCATGACGATGTCCGCCCCCTCCGATATGTCGAGGCGCACCTCCTCGAGCGCCTCGCGCCGGTTTCTCGGGTCCTGCTGGTATCCCTTGCGGTTCCCGCCGCCGGCGATCGTCACGTTCACCGCATCGCGGAACGGGCCGTAGAGGGCGGAGGCGTACTTCGCCGCGTAGGCGAGGATCCCGACCTCGCTGTGGCCCGAGGCGTCCAGTGCCGCCCGGATGGCACCGACCTGCCCGTCCATCATCCCGCTCGGGGCGACAAGATGAGCGCCGGCGTCGGCCTGGGCGACGGCCACCTCGCCGTAGCGCACGAGCGTGGCGTCGTTGTCGACCTCGCCGCGCTCGTCCAGCAGCCCGCAGTGACCGTGGTCGGTGTACTCGTCCAGGCAGAGATCCGATATGAGGACGAGATCGTCGCCGAGGCTGGCGCGAAGCTCCTTGAGCGCGATCTGGACGATGCCGTCGGCGTCCGATGCACCCGATCCGGTCGGGTCCTTGCGGCTCGGCACGCCGAACAGCACGATGGCCCCGATGCCGAGGGACGACAGCCGCTTGGCCTCGAGGACCAGGGAGGCGACCGTGTGCTGCGAGACTCCCGGCAGCGACCCGATCGGCACGGGGGCCTCGATCGATTCACGGACGAAAAGCGGAGCGACGAGGTCGTCGACCCCCAACGCCGATTCGGCCACCAGGCGGCGCATCGCGGGGAGCCGCCGCAGGCGCCGCAGCCTGCGAGTCGGAAAGTCCACCAGCCGAGACTACCCTCGGTCGCCCGGTGCAACCCGGCCGGCGACCCACTCGACTAGCGCGTCGACGAGCCCGCCGGCGGTGTGCACCCGTGCTACGACGTCGACGGCGAGGCCGGCCGCCACAGCCGTGCGAGCCGTGACCGGACCTATGCAGGCCACCACCGGCGGCACGCGTTCGTGGCCGTCTGCGAGCTCGAGGTAGCCGGTCACCGACGACGACGACGTGAAGGTGATGACGTCGGCGTCGCCGAAGGACTCGACGCCGCCCCCCTCCTCAGGCGCCGGCCGGAGAGTCCGGTACGCCTCGACCACCTCGACGTGCCAACCCTTGGCACTGAGGCCGACCGCCAGCACGTCGCGGGCCCCGGCGGCGCAGGGCAACAGCACCGATCCTGCGCCGGGTCGCGCCGGAGCCGGGAACTCCTCGACGAGCGACTCGGCGACGTATCGGTCCGGGACCAGGTCGGCGACGACGTCGCGCTCGGCCAGCACAGCGGCAGTACTGGCGCCGACCGCCGCAATTTTGACGTGGCCGGGCACCCGGTCGGTGCCCAGCCGGCGCCAACAGCGCTCCACGGCATTGGCCGAGGTGAAGACGACCCACTCGAACTCTCCGATCCGGGCGAGTGCCTCTGCGAGCGCAACGCCTTGATCGGCAGGGTCCGCGATCTCGATCACGGGTAGCTCGACAGGGCAAGCCCCGGCCGCGGCCAGCCGGTTCACCACGCTCGCTGACTGGGCCCGGGCACGAGTGACTATCACGCGCCAGCCCGACAACGGCCCGGTCGTTGGCTCGAGGTGCGACGGTGGGTCGGTCGGCGGTGGGCCGGTCGGCGGCGGGTCGGTCGGCGGCTCGATGTGTGGCGGCCCCTCGGCTTGCGGCGGTGGGCCGCTCACGGCAACTTGGCGGTGCCAAAGAGGATCTCGGCCCCCCCGCAGTGGTCGAGGATCTCGCGGGCGAGTGCCCGACCCACCTCTGCTCCGTCCGGGCCGATCATCGCCCTGCGGAGCAGAACGAGCCCATCAAGGCTCGCGATCAGACCCTTCAGCTCCACCGCCCCGTCAGTGCCGATCACCGCATGGGCGCCCACGGGCAGCTCGCAGCCGCCGCCCAGCTCGGCCAGGAAGGCCCGTTCAGCATCAAGGCAGCGATGCGAGCCGACTTCGTCGATCGAGCGCGCCACCTCGGTCGTAACCTCGTCGCCCAGCCGGCACTGGATCGCCAGGGCCCCTTGACCCACCTGCGGCAGCATCATGGAGACCGGGAGCACTTCGGCCGCGAGCCGGGCGAGGCCGAGACGCTCCAGTGCGCCGTAGGCCGTGACGACGGCCCCCGTCTCGGGCACCTTGCTGAGACGTGTTGCGACGTTGCCCCTCAACTCCACAAAACGCAGGTCGGGCCTCAACCAGGCCAGCTGCGCCCGCCTCCTCGGAGCGCCGGTGGCGACGCGGGCGCCGGGACCGAGCTCGGAAAGGGCACGCCCGACGAGGGCGTCTCTCGGATCCGCCCTTTTCGGTACGGCGACGATCCCAAGCCCCTCGGTGCCGGCGCCGGAAGGAAGATCCTTGGCCGAGTGAACCGCAAGGTCCGCCCGGCCTTCCAGCAGCGCCTGCTCGACTTCCTTCACGAAGACGCCCTGGCCGCCAATCGCGCCGATAGGACGGTCGCGCTGCACGTCGCCGGCCGTCTCTACGACGACGAGCTCGATCGCCACGCTTCCGCGCGCCGCAGCCGGCGCCGCCGAGGCGATCGCGTCACCCACGGCCTCGGCCTGGCGCAGCGCGAGCTGGCTGCCACGAGTCGCGATCCGGAGCGTCAGCACTGTGCTCTTTCCATCACGGTCCTGATTGAGGGCCCTCCTCCGAACCGGCGATGGCTTCGGGATGCACGATGTAGAAGGCGAGAGCCTGGAGCTCCACGGAGAAGTCGACCTGGCGGAGCAGGACCGTTTGGGCCACCGTCAACACGGTCGGGGCGAAGTTCAATATCGCCCCGATGCCCGCGGCCACCAGACGGTTGCAGACGTCTTGAGCAGCACTGGCGGGGCAGGCGATGACGCCGATCACCCGGCTCGCGTCGGTGATGGCCTCCGGCAGCTCCAAGATGTGGCGGACCGGCAACCCGGCGACGTCCTCGCCGATCTTGGCAGCGTCGACGTCGAAAAGGGCCACCGTCCGGAAGTTCTGGGTCGAGAATCTTTGCGAGTGGGCGAGGGCGTGGCCGAGATTGCCCATGCCGACGATCGCGACCTCCCATTCACGGTCGAGACCGAGCTCGTGGCGTATCTGGCCGAGGAGGAAATTGACGTCGTAGCCGGTGCCAGGCGTGCCATAGGTACCCAGATGCGACAGGTCCTTGCGCACCTTTGCGGCGTTGACCCCGGCGGCATCGGCGAGCTCGGCCGACGAGACGGTCGGGATACCGTCAGCCGAAAGCTCGAACAGGGCGCGTTGATACAACGGCAGCCGCACGACGGTGGGCTCTGGAATCCGCCGGGCGAAACGTTCGGCCATTCGACCTGATGGTAACTACTTCGTGCGCTCGCTCACAAAACGCGCCCGCTTGCAGGGCGGGTGCGGCGCGCTTCAGCCGGCTTCGGTGAAACGGTCCGCGAGGTAGCGGTCCACGTCCTCCTCGCGGAGCCGGTACGACTTGCCGACACGCACCGCCGGCAGCTGCCCGGACTTGATGAGTCGGTAGACAGTCATGTTCGAGACTCGCAGCGCCCGGGCTACTTCGGCGACAGTGGAGAACCTTGCCTTGGCGTACTCGATGTTTGACAGTTGCATCACCCCTCTCCGCCAGTCACGAATGTACGCCAATGTGGCTGAAGTGCAAAGTGGGAGGGCCCGCGGCAAGCCGGATCGAGCCGGCAGAGCTCAGCGGTGCCCGCTCGGGTCAGTCCTTGGCGCCGAGTTCCCGGGAGCGGCTGGCGGCCGCGGCAACCGCTTCGATGACAGCGGAGCGGAAGCCGTGAGCCTCGAGAACCCGCAAAGCGGCGGCCGTCGTGCCGCCTGGAGAGGTGACCGCCGCCCGCAGCAGCTCCGGTGAGTCGCCCGACTCGTAGAGGAGACGGGCGGAGCCGATCAGGGTCTGGACCGTGAAAAGGCGGCTCGCTTCCCGCTCGAGGCCCGCGTTGACCCCGGCTTCGACCATCGCCTCGGCCAGCAAGAAGAGGTAGGCGGGCCCTGAGCCCGCCAGACCGGTCACGGCGTCGAGCTGGTACTCGGGGAAGCGTGCCACGACCCCGAGCGACAGCAGCACTCCTTCCGCCCACGTGAGATCGCTCTCGGTGACCGATGATCCACCGGCGAGTGCCGAGGCGCCTGAGCCGAGCAAGACGGGAGTGTTGGGCATCGCCCGGAGAACGACGACGTCGCGACCGAGCCAGGACTCGAGCTGGGCAAGCCTGAGTCCGGCCACGATGGAAAGCACGCGGCGGCAGCCGGACCCTGCGATGGTTTGGCACCCGGCCCGCGCATCGGCTGGCTTGACCGCCAGCACGGCGGACTCTGCGGGGATCACCTCCTCGCTCACGACCACTCCGGGGTAGTGCTCGACGAGCTCTGCTCGCGCCGAGGCCTGGGGCTCGACCACGCCCAGCTCACCTGGGACAGCCCAGCCCGATCGGAGAAGGCCGCCGAGGAAAGCACGGCCCATCCGGCCACCGCCGACGACGACGAGGCGGGTCACGATCCCGGCCTCAGCACTCGACCAGGGTGCGCGAAGTCAGGTGGTCGTACAGGCGACGGAGCCGGCTTGCGGTGATCGACCAGGTGTAGCCGGACGCCATGGATGCACCGCCCGCACCGAGCTCGGCCTGCAACAAGGGGTCGGTGCAGATCTCGGCGGCAAACCTGGCGTAGGCCTCCGCGTCGCCGTCGTCCACCAGATAACCGGTCCGGCCGTGCTGGACGAGGGTCGTCAAGCCCCCGACCGCCGCAGCCACCACCGGTGTGCCGCACGCCGCTGCCTCGAGGGCGACGAGGCCGAAGGACTCCGAACGCGACGGCACGAGGCAACAGTCCGCCGCCCTGTAGTACGTCGAGAGCAGCTCATGGGGCTGTGGCGCCACGAAGCGCACCTGGCCGGCGAGGCTGGAGCCCTCGACCAGGGCGTGCAGTGTCTCCACCTCCGCTTCGCCCCTTGGGCCACTCGGGCCGCCGACGACGACGAGCTGGGCGTTGGGAATGGACCGCGAGAGGACCATGAACGCCCTCAGGGCGACGTCCGCCCCCTTGAGCGGCTGGATCCGGCCCACGAAGAGCAGCAGAGGACCTCCACCCCCGAGCCCGAGCGCCCGGCGGGCGTGGGTGCGGTCACCGGGCGAGAAAAAGGCGTGGTCGACTCCGAGCGGTACGACCTCGACCCGGTCAGGCTCCGCGCCGTAGAGGTCCACGAGCTGGTCGACCTCGACGGAGCACGACGCTAACAGGGCGTCCGAGCAGCCGATTATCTCCGACTCGGCACGCGCCCGCCGCCCTGGCTCGGCGCTTTGGACCTCCTCGGGGCTCGCCTCTGCCTTCACCCGGTCAAGGGTGTGGAACGTCGAGACGAGCGGCAGCCCGAGGCGGTGCTTGATCGCGTGGCCGGCCAGCCCCGAGAGCCAGTAGTTGGCGTGGATCGCATCCACCGGCGGGTCGCTGGCGCCGAAGGCGGCCTGGGATGATCCGGTCATCCGGTCGATGACCGACTCTGTGAACTCCTCGACGTGGTCTTGAAGGGTCTCCTTGGCGACCGCGACCGGCGGACCGGCGGCGACGTGATGCACGCAGAAGCCGGGCTCGACGGCGACGATGTCGGGCAGCTCGGGAGACCAGCGCCGCGTGTAGACATCACAGATCACCCCTCTGCGGGCGAGCGCTGCCGAGAGCTCACGAACATAGACGTTCATGCCGCCGCCGTCCCCCGTCCCCGGCTGGGCGAAGGGCGAAGTGTGCATCGAGAGGACGGCCAACCTGCGCATCGAGGGCCAGCCTAATGAGCGGGCCCCGGGATCAGGCCTTTGGGACTTCCAGCTCGGCCGGTGGCCCTTCGCGCTCGGCTCCCCACAGTCCGTTCTCACGGCGAAAGGAGAGGTAGACCCGCACGAGGGCCTGGCGTTGTTCTTCGACCAGGTGGGGATCGGTCAGGATGTGCCGCACGAGGTCGTCGTCGCGGCGCTCGTCCTCGAGGATCCCGGCTCGCACATAGAGCGTCTCGGCCGAGATCCGCAGCGCCTTCGCGATCTGCTGGAGGATCTCCGCCGACGGCTTGCGCAGGCCGCGCTCGATCTGGCTCAGGTAGGGGTTCGAGATGCCGGCGATCTCCGACAGCCTGCGGAGCGACAGCCTGGCGGTGTTCCGCTGCTGGCGGATGAACTCGCCGAGGTCGGCCCAACGGTCCGATGACTGGCTCTCGGTCATCCAACCTTCACTTGAGCAGGCTGTCCGGGTCCGCCGCTCCGACCTTGTAGCGATGGACGATCGCCGCCTGGAGGTGGTCGATCTGGTCGTGCAGGGCCCGGCGCCTGGTCGAGACGCTGGTCTCGGCGGCCAGCAACGACTGGGCGAGCATCCGCAACTCCTCGTCCCCGAAGGCTCCCAGGTTGGCACCGGGCAGCACGCCGTGTCGCGCCGCATCACCTTTCATCTCGGCGGTGAGCACCTCGACGACGAGCTCCTCCAAAGCCAGATCGCTCTGCTCGGTCCACCCTTCGGCGACCCCGGCCATGGTGAGACGAGGCTCGTGAGCATGGACCGGCGCCGGTGAGCTGGCACCGGAACCGGCGAGGATCGTGGGCAGGTCCTCGATGAGCCGGCCCGTGTCGCCGCGCACGCCCCGGCCCCGCGCTTCGAGCTCTGCAGCGACGATGTCGAGCTCGCCCTGGAGCACGCGCCGCACGTAGGAGAGGGCGACCTCGGCTCGTTGGCAGGCGTCCCGGCGAAGTCTCAGCTCATCGACGGGAACGGCCTCCAGGCCATTGGTCAGCTCGGGATCGAGCAGCCGGTCTATGTCCTCTTGGTGCAGGCCCATTGCGACCGAGCGTACCGCCGCTCGTGGCGGGATGCCGTAGGAATCCGGCACGAGCAGGTGGGAAGTAGCGGTACACGGCTTTGCCGACGAGGCCTGAGGGCGCCACGGGCCCGAACACTCGGCTGTCCCGGCTGGCCGCGCAGTTGTCACCGCGCACGTCGATGCCTGTCGGGAGAACGGCCGCAACCCGCTTCACGAGCAGCCGCCCGGGCTCGGCCGGGTCGCGCAGCGCCACGAGGTCGCCCGCTCGAGGGCGGCCAAGGCTCACGACGAGGAGCCGATCGCCGGGTGCGAGCTCCGGCATCATGCTGTGGCCCTCGACTGCGACCCGCCGGGGCCGCGTCCGCAGCGCCCCGACGACGACGATCGCCGCCGCGACCGCGGCGCACGCGGGCAGCCTCGAGGCGACTGCGGCGGCAGCTCGGCCCCCCGGCCGGCGAACCCGAAGCCGGGGATAACCTGAGCTGGACCTAGCCATCGATGCACGACCAAGGAGCTGTCGCATGCAACTCACCTCGCGTTTGCTGACCCTGCTCGACCGTCTGAGCAGCCCGGCGACCGTCCACGCCCACTGCGACTTGCCATGCGGCGTCTACGACCCCGCTCAGGCCAGGATCGAGGCCGAGTCGGTCAAGGCCATCATGGAGAAGTTCAACGCCTCGAACGACGAGGTCTTCAAGGAGCGGGCCCTCTTCATCAAAGAAGAACGCGCCGAGCTCGTCAAGCATCACCTCTGGGTGCTCTGGACCGACTACTTCAAGCCTGAGCACCTCGAGAAGCACCCGGAGCTTCACAGCCTGTTCTGGACCGCAACCAAGACCGCCGGCGAGTCCAAGAAGACCACCGACGTCGCCGTCGGCCAGAAGCTGCTGGACCAGATCGCCGAGATCGATCGGATCTTCTGGGAGACGAAGAAGGCCTGAGCGGGACGCCGGGCGGGCGCCGCGAGAACTCTCAGCGCTCACCCGCCCGAGACGGGTGGCAGCACCGCGACCTCGTCGCTGTCGCGGACGGGCGCCTCACGGCTTGCCGGGTCTCCGTTGACCCAGATCGCGCTGACGGCGACGACGGCCGCAAAGCGCGGCCCGTAGCGCTCGGCGGCAGCGTCCAAGACCTCACCGACGGTAAAGCCGTCGATACCGGTCTCGCTGGTGCCGGCACATTCGCGTGCCTGGGCGAAGAGACGAAGCCGGGCCAAGCCGTCAGGTCCCGGCCGGAGCGCTCGGCGTCATCGGCGAGTCGTGCTCGGCACAGCGCCGTGCCAGGGGTGACCTCGCGAGCCGGTCGTCGCCGATCGCACGGCCACAGGCTTCGCAGGACGCGTAGCTCCCCTCGTCCAAGCGCCGCAGCGCCCGTTCCACATCCTCGAGCTCGGCCTCGGCGTGATCGAGCACGCCGAGATCCTCTCCTGGAACGCCCTCGAGCATGCTTGCGATCGTACCGAAAGCTGGCGCCTTGACACTGAGGCGCCTCCCAGGAGAGGTCGCCTCAGTCGTCCTCGAGCCACCTGCGCCTGGCGCCCACCACCTCGAGGCCCGGCAGGGACCAGATGAACCGCTCCACGGCATCAAGGGTCTCTGTGACCACGCGCTCGCAAGCCGCTGCCGCGGCCACCTCGACGATCGAACGCTGATGCAGGTCCTGGAAGTCGGCCTCGGCGACAGCGACCGCAAAACGTGAGCGGGCCCCGTCGATGACCGGGCGGAGCAGGGAACGTTTCTCCTTGAGGGAACGACAGGCCGGGAAGTGGAGCTCGACCACCAAGGCACCGATCACACACCAAGCATGCCCGTGCGCCGGCGCCGGCCGCGCCGGGTCCCTCATGGTTCGTTTCGCGCCTGCCCGATCTGACCCAGTCCTGCCTGGCAGGTAGAGTCCTGGGCCAGAGGAGGCACCATCTGCCCGCGCCAGGCGCGACAACGACGAGGAGAGCATGCCGTAATGGCACAAAGTGGCAACCGACCGCCCCGGCGTGGCCAGCCGACGAAAAGTGGAAGCCGCCCGGCGGGCAACGCCAGCCCCACTCCCGCCAACGGGCACGACGAATCTGCCGCCGAGCGGGCCCGCGAGCGCCTGGCCCAGCGCAGCAGCTCTGGTCAAAAGCGCCAGAGCGCCTCGCAGCGCGCGCGATCGGCTGCGCCGGCGACGCCACGGACAAAGGCGCAGGCGGCCGCTCGGCGGGAGAGGGCGGGCGGTCCTTCCTCGCGGCGCGGATCCGCGAGAGGGCTCGAGAAGCGCTCCACGGCCATGACGGTGGCCATCTTCGCCACGGTGTTCGTCCTGCTGGCCGTTCTCGTCATCGTCCTCGTGTCGGTGACCGGGGGCAGCAGCGCGAAAGCCGGGAGCGGGTTCGGGATGAAGACCGCGCCCGCGAGCGTGGTCAACGCGATCGGCAACGTGCCCGCCTCGGACTTCGCAGTCGCCGGGACCTCGATCACCTCGTCCGGGCCGTGGACACAGTTCCTCTCGGCCCCGAAGAACCCGCAGTCGCTTACCAGCAGCGGCAAGCCGCTGATCGTCTACGTCGGCTCGAATTACTGCCCGTACTGCGCCGCGACCCGCTGGCCGCTCGCCGTCGCCCTCGCGCGATTCGGCACGTTCAAGGGCCTCAAGATCACGGCTTCGGGGCTCAGTGACGAGTATCCGGGCACCAACACCCTGAGCTTTTACCACGTGACCTACAAGAGCCCCTACATCGCCTTCCTGTCGAGCGAGCAGTGCTCAGACCTGATCGCCTCCACCTCGTCGCCGGCGGTGCAGGACTGTTTCGGCTACGAGCCCTTGGAGAAGCTGACCGGGACGGCCCTCAGGGTCTTCAGCAAGTACGACGCCCAGCCCTACCAGACTGCCAACAACGCCGGCGGCATCCCCTTTGTCGACTTCGGCAACCAGCTCATCGAGGACGGTGCCTTCATGGATCCCACCATCCTCGCGGGCTACACCCACGAGCGGATCGCGCAGAGCCTCAGCGAGAATCCCGCCGCTTCGCCGGCCCAGACGATCCTGGACGCGGCCAATTACTACTTGGCCGAGATCTGCAAGCTGACAGGTGGCAAGCCGGGCTCGGTCTGCGACATGCCCGTCGTCAAGCAGGCGGCCGCTTCGCTCCCCAAGCCGTGAACCGCCAGAACGCCTCGCCGAGGGCGCGCCCGGCCGCGCCGACGACGCCCCCCAAGGCGAAGGCTCCGGCGGAGGACAGCAACGCCGTTTCGACAGGCGACCTGGGCGAGAGCAGGCTCTGGCGACCGATCGCCACCGGCGCCATCTGCATCCTCGGGATCGCCATCTCGATCTACCTCCTGATCGTGCATTACGACCGGGGCGCTCTCATATGCCACGCCGGCGGCGTCGTGAACTGCGAGGAGGTGCTCACGAGCCCTTCATCGGTCATCTTCGGCATCCCCGTGCCGATCTTCGGGCTCGCTTACTTCATCGGGATGGGTGCGATCAGCCTTCCCGCCGCCTGGCGCTCCGAGGCCGCCTGGCTCGCCTGGGGGAGGGTCGCGGGGGCCGTCGCCGGTGTCGGGATGGTGGTCTACCTGATCTACCAGGAAGCCCTCGTCCTGCACGCCATCTGCCTGTGGTGCACAGGCATCCACGTGCTCACCTTCGCCATGTTCTTGATCATCATCACCGGCTGGGAGGACACCGGCTACGCCCAGTCGCGCTGGAACGACTGACCGGCCCTTTTCCGGGGCGGGCTAAGGCCGTCGCCGGCCGCTGCCGATGCATAGGCATGGCCAGTATCTCGGCGATCGGCCCGATAGGAGCCGGCGTCGTCGTCGCCGCCGTCCTGTTCTTCTGGGGCTGGAGCCGGGCGGCGCGATTCCGGGCGGAGCGCGGCAAACCTCCCTGGGCCATCCCGCCCGCCGGCTGGGGAGTCGTGTACGTCGCGCTGGCACCGATCGGCTGGATCCTGTACTCGGCCGCGTCGCGCACGACCCAGGTCGTGGATCCCTCCCTCGCCCACCGGCCGGACGCCGTGATCGCCGATACGGCCGAGGAGCGCGACAAGCTCAGGCGGATCGCCAGCGAGCTGCCACTCCTCCGCCCGCCCAAGCCGGACTCGCGTGGCTGGCACCTGGATCCCCTGCACCAGCGACGCTTCCGGTTCTATGACGGTCAGCGATGGACGCGGGAGGTGACCGAAGACCCGGCACGACGGATATCGGCCGCAGCCGGAGACGCGAACGCCGACCTGCAGCGGCGGCTGAAAGCGCTTCCCCCACCCCCGGACACGGCGGCGTCGTGGCACGTCGACCCTCTCGGCACCTATCGCTTCCGCTACTTCGACGGCCGGGCATGGACCGAAGAGGTTCGCCAGGCGCGCCAGTCCTAGAGCGCGCTCCGGGGGGAGGGCTCGAACCTCCAACATCCGGCTCCAAAGGCCGACGTTCTGCCGATTGAACTACCCCGGAAGGAATCCTTTGCCTGCATTTTTACAACAGTGACCGTCCTTGGCCGGCCGCGTCGAGTCCCGGCCACGATTCCCGCGACCCGCCGCGGTCCCCCTGGGGCCCGAGAAACCGGCCCTCCGATGGGCAAGTCTTGCCCAAGTTCGGCTAGCGTTCCGCCAGCCATGGGATCACTGATCAAGAAGCGCCGCAAGCGGATGCGCAAGAAGAAGCACAAGAAGATGTTGAAGCGCACCCGCTGGCAGCGACGCGCCGCCGGCAAGTAACAAGCCCCGAACCAGCCGATCGAACGCGCGTAGTCCCGTTTCGTCGCCAGGCGCCGGGTGGTCGCGCCCCGACGCCCCTCATGGCGGAGGAGTGCTCGCTGCAGCGACCACGAGGGCTCGGCTGCGCTCGGCCCGCACGGCCTCGGTGAGCTCGGCCACGAGATGCCCGGCTGCCTCCGGGGCGCGCTCGAGATACCAAGTGCCGCCGCTTCCCGCCAGCCGGGGCCGCTCACCTGCGACGGCCGTGACGAGATCCCGCCACCAAGCCAGGCGTGGCTCACAGGCCACGGCCGCCGCTTCGAGATCGTTGCCGTGCTCGCCGAGCGGACCGCCGAGGGCGTCCCAGACTCGGTAGACCTGAGGGGTCGGCACGCTCAACGCAGGCGTCACCAGCACCACGGTGAAGTCTTCGAAACCGAGCGGCTCGACCCGCTCGCCTACGCCGCTCACGAGCGCCCTCCCGCCCATGACGCAAAACGGCACGTCTGCTCCCAGGCCGGCGGCGATGGCGGGATCGAGAACACCTGCCCACCGGAGCACTGCCGCCGCATCCGAGGAGCCACCACCCAGTCCGGCCCCAGCCGGTATCCGCTTTCGGAGCCTCACCCGGGCGCGCCGGCCGACTGCGGTGAGCGCCCGGATGACCAGGTTCTCCCCGCCCGCCGGTCCGGTGCCCGGCGCCGGGTCGCCTGCCCGATCGCCCGGCCGCGCCCCTGCGGGCGAAAGGCGCCCGGGTTCGCCGACCCAGGCCAGTTCGTCACGAACCTCGAATCCCTCGGCCCCTTCTTCGATCTCGAGCTCGTCAGCGAGGTCCACGGTCGCCATCTCCGCCTCGAGCAGGTGATAGCCGTCGTCACGGACTCCGACGACACGCAGGCCGCGGGTCAGCTTGGCGGGCGCCCGAACACGATCGACCGGCGGCATGCGACCAGCTTGCCCCACTTCTCGATGCTCAGCTCCTCCGCCCGGCAGCGGCCGTCGATGCCGGCGGCCGCGAAGACCGCCTCGTCGACGAGTCCCGCGAGGGAGCGGCGGAGCATCTTGCGCCGGCCGCCGAACCCGGCTCGCAGGAGAAGATCGATCTCCTCGTAGCTCGCCTCGGCGGGGTCGACCGCCGGCGACTGGCGGCGCTGCAGCTCCACGAGCACCGACTCCACCCTGGGTCGAGGCAGGAAGACCCCCGGTGGGACACGCCCGAGGAGTCCAGCCGCCGCGAAGTAGGCCACGCGGACCGACACGGCGCCGAAGCCTCTCTCCCCTGGTGCCGCGACAAGGCGCTCACCGGCCTCACGCTGGACCATCACGAGCATGCGGTCGATGGCCGGCACGTCACGGAGAAGATCGAGCACGAGCGGGGTCGCCACGTTGTAGGGGAGGTTGGCGACGAGCACCCACCGAGGCGCCGTTGCGAGCAGGTCCGCCCAGTCGCACGACATCGCGTCGGCCTCGACCACGGTCACCCCGAGCGGCTCGACCATCTCCCGCAGGACCGGAATGATGCCCTTGTCGACCTCGAGCGCTGTCAGCTGGGCCCCGGTCGCGGCGAGGGCGACGGTCAGGGACCCGAGCCCAGCTCCGATCTCGAGGACGTGGTCTCGGGGACCGATGCGCGCAAGACGGGCGATGCGTTCGGTGGTGTTCGGGTCGGCGACAAAGTGCTGGCCCAGCGCCTTCGAAGGGTGCAGGCCGTGCTGGCTCAAAAGACGCGCCACCTCGCCGCGGCCGGGGGGGCGCCGGGAGGAGAAGGCGGGGGGGCTGCTCGAAGGCTCGGCGATCTCAGCCTCCGAGACCGAACGCCTTCTCGGCGTTCGTCCAGCTGAGGGCCGCCAGGAGCTCGGGCTCGAAGCCCTTCAGCTGCCCGATGGCGTTCCCGACGACGGTGACGTTGGCCGGGCTGTTACGGCGTCCCCGATGCGGTACCGGAGTGAGGAACGGCGAGTCGGTCTCGATCAGCAAGCTGTCGGGCGGGCAACGCACGACTACCTGGCGCAGCTCTTCGGCGTTGGCGAAAGTCACGATGCCGCTGAAGGAGAGGAAGGCACCGACCCGCAGGCACTGCTTGGCCTCCTGCTCGCCCCCTGCGAAGCAGTGGAAGATCGTCCGCTCGGGCACGCCCTCGTTCTCGAGGATGGAGAACGTGTCCTCCCAGGCCTCCCGGGTGTGAATGACGAGCGCAAGGTTGTGTCGGTTGGCGAGGGCGATCTGGGCGGCAAAGACGTCGCGCTGGACTTCTCGCGGTGAGTTGTCGTAGTGGTAGTCGAGCCCGCATTCGCCGATGGCCACGACGCGCCAGCTCCGCAAGCCGCCGCTCGTGGACAGCTCGTCGAGGAGCTCGTTCACCGGACCGAGCCCGGCCTTGGCGTCGTGGGGGTGGAGACCTACGGTCGCGAAGAGCTCGGCGCCCCGCCCCAGGGGGGCCCCGGGGGCGGGAGAGCGATTGGCCGACAGCTCGGCCGCCAGGGTCACGGCCCGCCGCGACGAAGCCTCATCAGTCCCGACGCACACCATCCGCCCGACGCGCGCCGCGCGGGCGAGCGCGACGGTCTCGGCTGGGTCAGGGTCGTCTTGCAGGTGGCAGTGACTGTCGGTCCAGATGGCCGTGGGCACCGACGGCCCCCATTGGTCCGAAAGCGACCCGCCGGCGTCGACCGGGACGGCTCTCTCGCCTGTCTCGTCCTCTCTCGCACGGGAACGGCGACCGGCACCGAGGCGTCGGAGCCAGGAACCTTCCCGACGATCGTCCCGCGCGCTCGGATCGTTGGATTCGTCCACGTCTCCTCTTTCGTTCAACGTTCGCTGGTGCGCCGCGGGAACAGCGGCGCACCTTTTGTCACGAGCAGGCCTCCCGGGTAGCCGCCCCAGAGAAGACAGCCGTCGTCGGCGGCCGCGCCTGGTTCGTCGGGCCGGCCTAAAAGCCCGATCCGCGCCCAGAGCTCCGCCGCCGCCCCCGGCATCACGGGCGAGACGAGCACCGCCACGATCCGCAACGCTTCCAGCGCGTCCCCGAGGACGGCGTCTACGGACGAACCGGGCTCGAGCTTCCACGGCTCGGCGGTCTCGAGCTCGGCGTTCGCCGCCCGGACGAGGCGCCATGTCGCCTCGAGCGCCTCGTGGGGCGCAAAGCGTGCCCAGGCCTCCCGGCACGCCGCGACCACCTCGGTCGCCACCTCACTGAGCCGGACGGCGGGTGCGGCGGGCCTCGGAGCGGGACCGATCCCCCCACACTTGCTCCCGACGACCGTGGCGACCCTTGCGAGCAGATTGCCGAGATTGTTCGCGAGGTCCGAGTTGTACCTCGCGACGAGGCCCTCGTAGGTGAAGTCGCCGTCCGCGCCGAGCGCCACCTCCCGGACAAGGTGGTAGCGGAGGGCGTCGACGCCGATGTCGGAGGCGAGCGCGACGGGGTCGATCTGGTTCAGCCTCGTCTTGGACATCTTCTCCCCGCCCACGAGCAGCCACCCGTGAACTATGAAGTGGGCCGGCGGGTCGATGCCCGCGGCGAGGCACATCGCCGGCCACCAGACGCAGTGGAAGCGGATGATGTCCTTGCCGAGCAGATGGTGGGCCGCCGGCCACCATTTCGAGAAGCGCTCGGGGTCGTCGCCGTAGCCGATGGCGGTGATGTAGTTGACGAGGGCGTCGTACCAGACATAGACGACGTGCGCGCCGTCCCAGGGCACCGGTACGCCCCAGTCGATCGAGGTCCTCGTGATCGAGATGTCCTGCAGGCCGCCCTTTATGATCCCGAGCGCCTCGTTGCGCCGGGACTCAGGGAAGATCGCCTGCGGATGTTCCTCGTACCACTCGAGCAAGGGCTGCTCGAAACGGGAAAGCTCGAAGAACCAGTTCTCCTCCGTGAGCCATTCCACCGGCCGCTCGTGCACCGGGCAGCAGTGCCCTTCGAGCAGGTCGATCTCGGGGTAGTAGGCCTCGCACGACACGCAGTACCAGCCCTCGTAGACGCCTTTGTGCATGAAGCCGTTGTCGTATATCGCCTGCATGAACCGTTGCACGCTTGCGAGGTGACGGGGCTCCGTCGTGCGGATGAAGTCGTCGTTGGAGACGTCAAGGGCCGCCCATGAGGCGATGTAGCGCCGGCTCGTGCGGTCGACCCACTCCTGAGGCGTCACTCCCTGCTGCTCGGCGGCGCGGGCGTTCTTCAAACCATGCTCGTCGGTGCCGGTGAGGAACCAAGTGTCGTCGCCGATGAGCCGGTGCCAGCGGGCGAGGGCGTCGGCATTGACCGTCGAGTAGGCCGTGCCGAGATGAGGGGCGTCGTTGACGTAGTAGATGGGCGTCGTCAGGAAGAAACGGCCAGGCACGCTCCCAAGTTACCGGTCGCCGTGGGCCAGCGAAGACTCGTAGGCGAACCGCTTCGACACGCCGAGGTCGGCAGCCACCTCGCTCGCGGCTTGCCGGCGGCTGGCGCCGGCCGCCATGCGCCGCTCGACCGCGCCCTGGACCTCCGCCTCGCTTGGCAAGGAGGGCTTGTTCGAGGGCGCGCCCGCTACCACGAGCACGTGCTCTCCGCGCGGCGGAGCCACAGAGTTGCGCTCGCATGCCTCGGCCAGGGTCCCGCGCCAGGTCTCCTCGAACCGTTTCGTGAGCTCCCGGCACACGGCCACCTTGCGTTGCCCCCCGCAGGCCGCGGCGAGATCCTGCAAGGTCGAGCCGACACGCTGGGGCGCCTCGTAGATGATGCTCGGGTGCCTCGCCGCCGCGATCTCGCCGAGGCGCGCGGCGCGCTGCGGCCCTCGTCGCGGCAGGAACCCTTCGAAGCGCCAGCGGGCAGTCCCCAGCCCCGCGACCACGAGGGCGCTCAAGGCCGCCGAGGGCCCGGGCACGGTCGTGACCTTGTGGCCGCAGGCGATCGCCGCGGAGATCAGCAGCTCGCCGGGATCGGAGATGGTGGGCGTGCCGGCATCGCTCACAAGGGCGACCGCGGCCCCTCGGTCGAGCAGCTCGAGGACCTCGGCGACGCGCTCGCGCTCGTTGTGGGCGTGCACCGAGAGCAGGCGGGCCGCCCGCAGTCCCAAACGGGCGAGCAGCTGTCCGGTGTGACGCGTGTCCTCGCAGCAAACGACATCGGCCTCTTGAATCCTGGCCGCGGCACGGGGCGAGAGGTCGCCGACGTTGCCGATCGGGGTGGCGACGACGACGAGCTCGCCACGAGCAGGCGGCTTGGCCCGTTCCGGGTCTGCGATCGTCAACCTTTGATCTCCAGCTGGTCACCGGGGGCGAGCTGCCACCTCGCGAAGGCGCCCGCCTCGGCTTCGAGCACGGACCGGCCTCCGCGGCGGGGAAGGGCGATCCTCTGGCGGCCCAAGGTCGTGGTGGCGACGACGCTCAGGTCATCGGTCAAGAACGCGACATCGATGGCGAAACGCATGCCGATGGTGTGCACCGAACGGGTGTGACGCAGCAGCAAGGCTCCCTCGAAGCTCTTCTTGCCCAGCAGGCCGCGCGATCTGGCCGCGAGCGACGAGGCGACCTCGACGCTCGCGAGCACCTCGCCATTACGCAGCAGCCATGCCATGTACCCGTCCCTGTAGCGCCCGAAGCCCCGAGCGGTGGCGAACCCAACGCTACCGAACGGCCGCTCGGCCGTGACCAAAAGCACCAGCGTGGGAGCCACTACACTGTCCCGCTTGTGTCCAAGCGAACTGTGAAGCGCAAGCTGCGCAAGAAGAAGAAAGCCAACCACGGCAAGAAGCCGAACTGCGGTCGCGGCTGATCCTCACACCTTCCAGTTCGCTCCCAAGCGGCCGAGCTCGGCTGCCAGCACGCTCGGCTTGTCGGACATGATCCCGTCGACTCCGAGGCTGACCAGCTGCTCCATCTCCGAGGGATCGTCGACCGTCCAGACGTGAACCGCCAGGCCGCAGGCGTGCGCGGCCTCAACGAAGCTCTCGTCCACGACCCTGAGCGGGCCGAGGCGCGCCGGGGGCTGCAGGGCGACGTAGCGCCCGATGTCGTCCTGCGGCGGCTCTCCGGCCTTCAGCCTGCGGTAGAACTCGGTCGTCGCCTGCTGGCCGGCCACGATGCCGACCTCGGGTGCCCACCTGGCGAACGCCGCCGTCGCCGTGTCCGAGAAGGAGGCCACGATCACCCCGTCCCTCCGGCCGTGCTCTGCCAGCTCCCGGGCCAGGGCCTCCTCGTAAGGAACGACCTCGGGGGCGGTGAGCTTGATGTCGAGGTTGAGCACGACGCCGGGGAAGGCCTCCAGCACCTCCGAGAGCGTTGCGACGCCGAGGTCCCGATCGGCGGGTGCTCTCCCCCTGAGCACGTAGTCCTCGGGAGGGCGACCTCGAACGGCATTCTCGCCGGGGCAGAACCAGTAAGCGTTGTCGAGCTGGCGCAGGTCCTCGAGGCGAGAACGGGCGATCTCCCCGTTGGCGTTGGTCGTGCGGTCGAGCGTCGGGTCGTGGCTGACGACAAGTCGCCTGTCGCTGGTGGCATGAACGTCGAGCTCGATCCCGGTGGCTCCGTGCTCGAGGGCCCGCCGGATCGCGTAGAGGGTGCTGGAAGGAGCCTCTCTCGCGCCCCCTTGGTGCGCGAAGGCGATCACCCGCCGCTCCAGCCAGGGGTTGTCACGCACGATCGCTGTCTACCAGCTGAATACGCTTCTCGCTCGGCAGGCGGGTAGCCTCGGCTCGCCATGATCGATCACATTCTCCTCGACGTCATCGCGGCCCTCCGCGAGGCGTTCGAGGGCGCGCTGCTGGAACAGCAAGCGGTCGAGGAGCGCTTCCAGGTTGACGTCTTCCTCGGCGACGTCGCCTTCGAGACCTCCTACAGCCTCCCTGGAGAGGACAGCCCCCCGCGAGTCAGGGCAGACCTCAGCCTGGATTGGCCGACCTGGAGCCAGAGCGCCTACCGGTCGTGGTCGATCGGCGAGCCTCCCGCCGAACCGCCGGAGCTCGTCGTCGAGATCGCGCTTCGCGTGCAGCGTCTCGCCGCGGTGCCCGACCCGGCCCTTGTGCTCTCCGCGCTTGCAGGTGAGGGACCCGAGTTCGGCTCGGAGCGCTTGGAGCAGTCCGGGCCGATGATCGAGCAGCTCTACGAGCCTTCCTCGGCGACTCCCGCCTGCGCCATCGAGATCGCCTACCAGGGCAGCATCCGGCTCGAGGAGCCTGTTCTGGACGATCCGACGAAGCTCGACGGTCAGGTCGCGGGCCTCGCCCGCTGGGTCGCCTCCGCACTCGTGCGCCTGGCAGATCTCGACCTGGCCTTCCTCCCGCCGGACGAGGACAGCGACCAGGTCTGAAGAGCCCGGCTGGTCCGAAGCGCCCGGCTAGAAGGGCGCGGCAAGGCCGGTTCGCGCTGCCAACGAGCGCAGCGAGACTCGGGGCTGGGCGCCGAGATGGGAGACGATCTCGGCCGCCGCCAGGGCTCCGAGCCGGCCCGCGACCTCGAGCGGCGCCCCGTGCACAAGGCCGTGGAGGACGCCGGCCGCGAAGATGTCGCCAGCTCCGGTCGTGTCGTCCACCGGGCCGACCGACCAGGCCGCGACACTGGCTCGCTCGTTGCCGTCCACCAGCACGGCGCCCCGAGGCCCGAGGGTCACCGCCACCACGAGACCCGGCCGTTCGAGAGCCTCGAGTGCCCCGGACAGGTCGCCTGCCCCGGTGAAGCGCCGTGCTTCCTCCTCGTTGGCAAAGAGCAGGTCCACTTTGTCATCGACGAGCGCGTTCAGTGCTTCGCCGTGGCGCTCGACGAGAAATGGGTCCGACAGGCTCAGAGCCACCAACCCGCCGGCCGACTTCGCCAGCTGGATCATCCGCTCCAGCGCAGCAAGGGTCCCAGGCGAGTCGAGCAGGTAGCCCTCGATGTACAACCCGGCGGCGGTGCCCATGTCAACCCGCTCGACCGCCTCGGGGTCGATCACGACGCCCGCGCCAAGGTTCGTCGCCATCGTGCGGCCCGAGTCCTCGGTGACGAGCACCAGGCACTGGCCGGTGGGCAGACCGGTGGCGCTGTGGCTCAGCACGCAGCGCACGCCGACCGCGGAGAGGTCGCGCTCATAGCGCTCACCGAGCGGGTCGGCACCCACCGAGCCGACAAAGGTCGGATGGTCTCCCAAAGAGGCGAGCCCGGCAGCAGTGTTGGCGGCCGATCCGCCGGCGACTTGGACCCAGGAAGGCACGAGCTGGAGGATCCTCGCGATCTGCTCGCCGTCGACAAGGGTCATCGACTCCGGCTCGACGCCCGATGCGGCAACGGTCGCTGCATCCACGTGCGCGAGCCGGTCGACGATGGCATGGCCTATGCACACAACCTCGGCCGTCCGACTGCCGAGCGGCTCGCCCGAGCCATTCGAGGCAACGTGAGACGATCCGGGCTCAGGCACGAGTCCTGACCGTAGCGGGTGCAGAGCCATGGCCGACTAGTCTTCGGTGCTCGTGACTTCGAACACAGACGAGACGGACTTCAGGCTTCCCCGCGACGTCGTGCCCACTCGCTACGAGCTCACCCTCGCTCCCGACCTCGACGCCGCCAAGTTCCTGGGTCATGAGCGGATAGAGCTCGAGGTGACGACGCCGACAAGCTCGATCGTCTGCAACGCCTCTGAGCTGCAGGTTTCCAACGCCATGCTGAGCTGGCCGGGCGGCTCACCTCAGCCGGTCGGGCTTGCGATCTCCTTCGACGAGGAGCTGGAGCGGGTCACCTTCACTCCGCCTCGCCAGATCCTGCCCGGGCCTTGTGTCCTCGAATGCGATTTCGCGGGCGTGCTCAACGACAAACTCCGCGGCTTTTATCGCAGCACGTTCCGGGACGAGCAAGGCCATGAGCAGGTCCTTGCCACGACCCAGTTCGAGTCGACCGACGCACGCAGGGCGTTCCCGTGTTGGGACGAGCCGGACCGCAAGGCAGTCTTCTCGGTCTCGCTCGAGGTCGATGCCGGCCTGCTGGCTATCTCGAACGCCGCCGAGCGCTCCTCTTCTGACCTCTCCGGTGGCAAACGTCGCCTCTGGTTCGCCGACACCATCCCGATGTCGACCTATCTCGTCGCCTTCGTCGTCGGCCCTCTCCAGATCACCGACGCCGGGAGCGTGGACGGCACCGCGCTGCGGGTGGTCCACACCGCCGGCAAGGAGCGGCTGACGGGCACCGCCATCGAGGCTGCGGAGCACGCGTTGCGCTTCTACGCCCAGTACTTCGACCAGCCCTATCCGGGCGACAAGCTCGACCTCGTCGCGATCCCGGACTTCGCCGCCGGAGCCATGGAGAACCTCGGCTGCGTCACCTTCCGTGAGGTCGATCTCCTGATCGACCCCACCCGCTCGGCGCGCATCGAGCGCGAGAACATCGCCACCACGGTCGAGCACGAGATCGCGCACATGTGGTTCGGGGACCTCGTGACGATGAGCTGGTGGAACGGCGTCTGGTTGAACGAGTCTTTCGCGACCTACATGTCCCTTTGCTGTTTGGACGACTTCAAGCCCGAATACGAGTGCTGGGTGAGCTTCAGCCGCGATCGCGAGATGGCGCTCTCCCTCGACGGGCTCCACTCCACGCGGCCCATCGAGTTCCCGGTGCACACGCCCGAAGAGGTCGAGTCGATGTTCGACGCCCTCACCTACGAGAAGGGGGCCAGCCTTCTCCGCATGCTCGAGCAGTACCTCGGCACGGACCGCTTCCGCGACGGCGTCCGCCGATACCTAGCCGCCCATCGCTACGGCAATACCGAGACGAGCGACCTGTGGGACGCCATCGAGGAGGCGGCAGACGGCAAGCCGATCCGGGCGCTCATGGACTCGTGGATCCGCCAGGGCGGACATCCGCTCGTGAGCGCGCGGGCGCAGGATCACGAGGTGTTTTTCTCCCAGGAGCCCTTCTCCTACCTGCCCGAGCACGACAGACCCGCCGGTTCCGCACCGAGCGCCATCGGCTTGAGCTGGCTCGTACCGGTGGCCATCGAGAGGCGGCCGGCTCACGGCCAGGGCGCCGGTACGGGGTGCCACTACGAGCTGCTCCGTTCGGAGCCCGTCCGCGTCCCGGCAGGCGACGGGATGCTCGTGGTCAACGTCGGTGGCAGTGGCGTCTACCGGTTGCGCTACGACGATGGGCTGCTCGGTGACCTCCTCGCCGGCTTTGACCGTCTCCAGCCGCTAGAGCGCTTCAAGCTCGTGGCGGACACCTGGGCCTGTGTGCTCGCCGGCCGGACGCCGCTCGAGCAGTTCCTCAGCGTCGTTCGCCGTCTCGAGGGCGAGAAGGACCCGAGCGTGTGGGCGATGGTCGCCGGGGCGCTCGGTTTGTTGGACTTCGCGGTCGCCGAGGACGACCGCGGCGCGCTCGAATCGTTCATCCAGTCGTTGCTCGGGCCTGAGCTCGCGCGCGTCGGGTGGGACCAGCGTCCGGATGACGACAACGAGGCGGCCCGGCGCCGCGCGGTCCTCATCGGAACCCTGGGCACGATCGGCGCCGACGCTGGCGTGCGGGCCGAGAGCCGCGAGCGCTTCCTCGCCCTCGGCCAGGGGGTGTCGCTGGACGCGGACATCGCCTCGGCCGTCTTGCACGTCGTAGCCACCACGGCAGGGCGCGCCGAGTACGAGACCCTCCTCGCCCGCTTCCGGTCTCCCGCCGACCCGCTGGAGGAACAGCGCTACCTCGACTCGCTCAGCTATGTGCGCGACCCGGAGCTCGCCGCTGAGACCTGCGAGCTGTGCCTGAGCGAGGTCCGGACCCAGGACGCCCCCTATCTCCTGCGCAAGCTCCTCATGAACCGGCTCGTCGGTCCAGACGTCTGGGAGTTCGTCACCGTTCACTGGGACAAGCTCTTGGAGCTGTACCCGGAGAACGCGGTCCCGAAAATGATCGAGGTGTCGCGTCTTTGCCAGCTGGATCCCGACGGCAGTCCCCGGCTCTCGCGCGAGGTCACGGCCTTCCTGGAGACGCATCGCCTCGGCGGCCAGCAGCGGACGGTGGACCAGAGCATCGAACGCCTCGAGATCAACGTCCGCTTCGTGCTCAGGCTACGGCCCCACCTGCGGTCCTTCCTCGCCAAGGCATGAGCTTGGAGGGCGTCGGTGAACCTCGCCATGGCGGCGACGACGTTCGCGCTCGTCATACCGGCGGAGCTGCCTGACAAGACTTTCGTCGCGTGCCTGGTCCTCTCCTCGCGTCACCGCCCGGTACCGGTCTGGTGCGGTGCCGTGGCGGCGCTCGTCCTCCAGGCCGGCATCGTTGTGGTCGCCGGCGGGCTGATCGCCCTGCTTCCCAAGCCGGCGGTGCAGTCGGTCGTGACGGCGCTGTTCCTGGGAGGTGCCGTCTACCTGCTGGCGACGACCGAACATGCCGAGCAGGAGCGCGGCGAGCTGCTGGCCTCGGGGGAGGACCGGTCGTTGGCCGCTGGCTCGAGCTTCTGGCGCGTCGCCGCCGTCACATTCGGCGTGGTCGCGATCGCCGAGTTCGGAGACATCACCCAGGTGCTGATAGCCAACCTGGCCGCCCACTATCGGGACAGGGCAGCAGTGTTCGCGGGCGCGACGGCTGGTTTTGCGCTGGGTCACCGTCGCAGGGGTCCTCGCCGGCCGCACGATCACGCGCTGGGTGCCTCTCACTGTCGTACGGCGGGTGTCGGGACTGGCCCTTTTGGGCTTCGGCATCTACACGATCGTCTCGCTCGCCACGAGCTGAGCCACCTGCGATGAGGCCGATGAGGATGGAGCGCCGATGAGCCCTCAGTCGAGACCACAGCTGCTGCTGGCGGCGGCACGTGCCACCAAGGGCTTCATGCCCGATGAGGAGGGCCTTGCCCTCGCCGCCGTCGCCCGACGCGCCGTGATGGCTGGTTTCTCCTCGATCGTCGAGGTCGGCGCCTACTGCGGCCGGTCGACACTGTACCTGGCCTCGGGGACCGCCCAGGCGATGGACGCCGGAGCGCCACCGGCCCTGATCTTCAGCGTCGACCATCATCACGGCTCCGAGGAGAACCAGCCCGGCTGGGAGCATCATGACGCAACGCTCCTCGACCGCGAGACCGGCCGCATCGACACACTGCCGTTTTGGAGAAGGGCGCTCGAGTCCGCCGGGGCGGAGGACCTCGCGGTCGCCGTCGTCGGTGACTCGCCGGCGATCGCCGCCCGCTGGAACGTCACCGCAGGCTTGGTGTTCATCGACGGAGGCCACGGCGAAGTGCCCGCCTGGGCTGACTACCGGGGCTGGGCCCCGCGCGTCGCCGAGGGCGGCTGGCTTGCGATCCACGACGTGTTCCCTGACCCCAGAGACGGCGGGCGCCCCCCCTTTGAGATCTACAAGCGCGCGCTCAGCGGGGGCGAGTTCGTGGAGGAAGCCTCGGCCGGCATAGGAAGCCTGCGAGTGCTCAGGCGGGAGGTGGGGGCGTCGGTCGGATCGAGATCGAGGCCCCGGGGAAGCGACCCGTCGACGAACAGCTGAGCGGCCGGGCTCAGCCCGGACAAGGCGTCCTCGGCGAGGACGATCGCCGCTGCCGTATAGCTCGAGCGCTCCCCCGGGGGATAGCTCGAGCCTTGCGGGTAGACCATGCCGGTGACGTAAGAACCGTCCGGGAGGCGGTGCTGGCGTGCCCAACCGAGCAGGTCCACCGCCTCGTCGCGCCGCCCGATCGACGCCAGGGCGATGGCGCACTCGGCCGTCTCCGCCGCGGTCACCCAGGGGCGGTGCGAGACACAGCGCACCCCTCGCCCGCCGATCACGAAGTCGGACCACCGCTCGTCGATGCGGCCTGCGGCCGTCTCGGGCTCGAGGGCTCCCACCAGCGCCGGGTAGTACCAGTCCATCGCGAACTCGTCCTTGGGCGCGAACCCGCCCGAGCCGTGGGCGACGGCGTGGCGCAGGCGGCCGGCGGCAAGCTCCCACTCCGGGCGCTCGAGGCCGAGCTGCAAGGCGCAGGCGATGGCGCACCGGAGGCTGAAGTACGCCGAGGCGGAGCCTGTCAGCAGCCCGTAGCTCCCCGGCGTCCCGTCAGGCTCGACCGACCACACCAGCTCCCCGCCAGGGCGCTGCCAGCCGATCACAAAGCCCATGGCCCGCTCGACCGGCTCCCAGAGATCCTCCAGGAAACCGGAGTCACCCGTGACGAGGAAGTGGTGCCACACACCCGTCGCCACGTAGGCAGAGACGTTGGTGTCCAGGCGGGGCTCTTCGACCTGGCCGCTCGCCAGGTAGTAGGTGTGCCACGCCCCGTCGGCGCGCTGGGTCGCCTGCAGCCACTCGAAGGCGCGCTCGGCCTCGCGCACCGCACCCCCCACGCTGAGCGCCATGGCCGCCTCGACGTGGTTCCACGGGTCGGCGTGGCCACCGGCAAACCACGGGATCATGCCGTTTCTCAACTGGACGGCGCGGATCCACTCGATCGTGTCGCCGATCGGCGCCCTGGCGATCGGCGTCCCGGCGATCGGCGCCCTGGCGATCGGGTCGCCGGCGACCTGACGGAGGGGCGTCATCATCGCTCTGCGCGCACCAGGTAGACGACGAGGCTCTTGCCCAACAAGGGGTTGAGGATCTTCTCGGGGACACGCGTCAGCGGCGTCTGAGCCGTTATGTCCCACACCAGGAGACGGTGGTAGCTGCGCACGGCCAGGCAGCGGTCGTTGTCCACTCCCACGAGGCAGCGCAGCCACCAGTAAGGGCTGTGCAGGGCGTGCGCGTGATGGGTCGCGACGAGCTCCAGACCTGCCTTGTCGAACCGCTCGAGCAGCTGGCGGCGCCGGTAGATACGCACATGACCGCCCGGGACGGTGTGATAGCGCTCCGAGAGCGCCCAGTTGACGAGCTCGGGCCCGTAGCGGGGCACGCTGATGGCGAGCAGGCCTCCGGGACGAAGCACCCGGGCGAGCTCGGCCATGGCCGAGGAGTCGTCGGGCAGGTGCTCGAGCACCTCGGCACAGATGACCTTGTCGAAAGCCCCGTCAGGAAACGGCAGCCCCAGCGCGTCACCTCTCACCGCCACCCCCGCCCCGCTCTCGGGAACCTCTCCGGCCGCGATCATCGCTGCCATCAACCCGGTGACGCCTTTGACCTCGACCGAGTCGGAATCGAGGGCGACGACGAGCGCCCCGCGACGCAGGCACTCACAAGCGTGCCGGCCCGCGCCACAGCCCAGGTCGAGGACGCGCTCGCCCGGGCGCAGGCCGAGACGGCCGAAGGCGACAGTCAGCACGCCAGAAGCTCGAGGTACTGCTCTGCGGTGGCCCGGGCGGTCACCGGCCAGGTGAAGCGCTCGGCGACGCGCCTGCGGCCGGCGTCGCCGAGGCGATGGCGGAGCACCTCGTCCGAGAGGACCGCCCCGATCGCCCGGGCGAGCGCGTCCGGATCGTCGGGTGGCACGAGCAGCGCCGACACGCCGCTCGGGCCCGCCACCTCGGGCAGGGCGCCGCCGGTGGTGGCGATGAGCGGCACGCCGCAAGCCATCGCCTCGATCGCCGGCAGAGAGAAGCCTTCGTAGAGCGACGGCACGACGGCGAGCTCCGCCTCGGCGTAGAGATCGACGATCTCCTGGTCGCTCAGCCCGGAGACGAAACGGACCGCCCGCGCCAGGCCGAGCCGGTCCAGCGCGGCAGGGATCGTGCTGCCGTCTCGCAGCCGTCCCACGACCACCAGATGGGCGTCCTCGCGCTCGGCGCGCACCTTCGCGAGCGCCTCTAGAAGCGGGACGAGCCCTTTCATCGGCACGTCGGAGCTCGCCGTCGTCATGATCCTGCCCGGCACCCGCGCGACAGCCGGCATCGGCCGGAAGACCGAGCTGTCGACGCCGACGGGGACGACGGCAATGCGCTCGAGCTCGACGCCGAGCTGATCGGCGATGTCGCGCCGCGACGACTCGGAGACGGTCACCACGCGCTGGATCTTGCGCGCCACCCGCGCCTGCATCCCGACAAAGCCGTACCAGCGCCGCAGTGTCAGGCGCCGCTGCCATCGGTCCGCGTGAGCGAGGTCGAGCTCGCGATCGACAGTGATGGGATGATGGATCGTGGCGAGCACCGGCCAGCCGTCTTTCATCATGCCGGCGACACCCCGCCCGAGGCTCTGATTGTCGTGGACGAGGTCGAAATCCGAGCGGCGCCCGGCGAGCAAGCGGCGCGCCCGCAGGCTGAAGGTGAGCGGCTCGGGAAAGCCTGCCGTGCACATGAGCGCGAACTCGAGGACGTCGGTCGGAGAGGTGAACTCGCGCAGTTTCGGGACACGAAACGGGTCCGGCTCCCGGTAAAGGTCCAGGCTCGCGACCTTGACCAGCTCCACCGGCTCCTCGAGCTCGGGATAGGGCGGCCCGGAGAACACCGTCACCGAGTGCCCGAGCGCCGTGAGCTCGCGCGTCAGATGACGCGTGTAGACACCCTGGCCGCCACAGCGCGGATTGCCTCTGTAGACGAGGTACGCAATTCGCAGGCAGCGGGGCCGGTACGGCTCTGGCATAGCCGTCTAGCCTCTCCCGCACCGCTCCCATAAGCAAGCGGTCGCCCGCCTCGACGAGCGCCGGAACCCTTCCAGCCCGGCGAAGTTCTCACTACTATGGAGCCGTGCGGATCGCCGCGTGCCGATCGCGCTGGGCCTCCTCCTGATGGCAACCGACATCATCCACCTTTCCGACATCGTCCGCAGCCCGCTGCTCGGTGGCGACGGGGAACGCATCGGCCGGGTCGAGGACCTGATCGCGCGTCCTGGCGAACAGGCACATCCCCCCGTGAGCGGGATCGTCGCGACGATCGGCCGCCGGCAGCTCTTCGTGCCGATGTCGCTCATCGGGACCGTCAGCCCCGGCTCCGTCCAGCTCCAGGGCGAGACCCTCAATCTGGCCCGTTTCGAGCGGCGACCGGGCGAGCTGCTCTTGGCAAGGGACCTGTCGGCGAGGCATCTGATCAACATCGTCGGCGCACGGCTCATCCGGGCGAACGAGATCGAGCTGGCCGCCGTCGACGGCACCCTGGAAGTCATCGGAGTCGACCCGTCGAGTCGGCCGGTCCTGCGCAGGCTGCTCCCGCGCATGCTCGCCAAGCGCATACCGGCCAAGGCCATCGTGGACTGGGAGAGCATCCAGCCGTTCGTCGCCCACGTGCCGACGGCCATGCTCCGCATCCCCTACCGCAAGCTCGCCCGCCTCCACCCCGCCCAGATCGCCGACCTCGTCGAGGCGGCCTCGCACGAGGAGGGCGAGGAGATCATCAATGCCGTCGGTCAGGACCTCGAGCTCGAGGCGGACGTCTTCGAGGAGCTGGACACGGGCCATCAGCTCGAGTTCTTGAGCACGCGCTCGGACAAGGAAGCGGCCCGGCTGCTGGCGACGATGGCACCAGACGATGCAGCCGACCTGATCGCCGACCTCGAGCAGGACCGCCGGCTCGCGGTCCTCGAGGCGTTGCCCCAGCCGGACCAGGTCAAGGTCCGGGCCCTGCTCAGCTACAACCCCGAGACCGCGGGCGGGCTCATGAGCCCCGAATTCCTCTCCCTGCACGGCGACACCATCGTCTCGGACGCGCTCGAGGAGATCCGCCGAAGCCCGGTGGCACCCGAGGCGCTCGGAGTCATCTACACCACGGACGAGGAGGGCCGGCTCACCGGCACGGCCTCGGTCGTCCGTCTCCTGAAGAGCCCGTCGGGGGCGCGCATCGGTGACGTGGCCGACCTCGACCCTCAGGCGGTGAGACCCGACGCCGACCTGCACTCCATCGTCCGGAGAATGTCGGACTTCAACCTCGCCGCCGCGCCCGTCATCGACGATGAGCACCACATGATCGGTGTCGTCACCGTCGACGACGTGCTCGAGCTTCTCCTGCCGACTGGGTGGCGACGCGACTTCGGGATGACCACCTCCGACGAGTAAGAGCGCCGGCTCGCCCGCTGGGCCGGGATACCTCCGGCAAGTGGACCGGAAGTGAGCTCAGACGGCTAGGATTGTGCCCGCAAGCAGCCACGCCTTCTCCGGAGACGGTGGGCGCAGTGTACCCGGTGTCATCGCCGGGCTGAAGCCGGTACCCGCCGGCGCCACTCGCTCAAAGGCAGGTTGACGATGGGTCAGGAAACGGAGCAACCCTGAGTACCGACGGTTGGTTACCGGACCAACTTCACGTGTGCGCAACCAAGGAGGAGCGACTGCTCCGCTGAGGCCTGCTTGACCTCTGGTGTGCGTGCGCAACCAATCACGCCCACGCACACCCACTACGCCAACGATGGCGCGAGAGGTCACCATGGTCGAAAAGCTGCTTCCAGGCGACGAGGAGGAGGTGAACGACACCCTCCTCGGCGACGAAACCGAGCCCGAAGGACACTTCGACGCGCCCAGCGCCGTCCTCGACAGCGCGCACGTGGGCGACATCCAGGGGGCTTTCGGAACGATCCGCGAGCACGACCTCGCTGCCCGGCGGTCCTGGGGGAAAAAGCTCCTCACGCTGCTCGCCATCATCGGGCCGGGCCTCATCGTGATGGTGGGCGACAACGACGCCGGGGGCGTCTCCACATACGCCCAGGCCGGGCAGAACTTCGGCCTCAGCCTGCTGTGGACCCTGCCCCTGCTCATCCCTGTCCTCATCGTCAACCAGGAGATGGTCGTGCGCCTCGGAGCGGTGACAGGCGTCGGCCATGCCAGGCTGATCAACGAGCGATTCGGAAAGTTCTGGGGGGCATTCTCCGTCGGCGACCTGTTCATCTTGAACTTCCTCACGATCGTCACCGAGTTCATCGGCGTGGGCCTCGCCCTCGGCTACTTCGGCATCTCCCCCTACATCTCGGTCCCGATCGCAGCGATCGGCCTGATCGCCATAACCGCCTCGGGCAGCTTCCGCCGCTGGGAACGCTTCATGTTCATCTTCGTGGCGATGAACTTCCTCGTGATCCCGCTCGTGATCCTGGTCCACCCCCACGCCGGCCCTGTACTGCACGGCTTCCTGGTACCGGGCGCCCAGGGCGGTATGTCGTCGACGGCTGTGCTCCTGATCATCGCCATCGTCGGAACGACAGTGGCGCCCTGGCAGCTTTTCTTCCAGCAGTCCAACATCGTCGACAAGCGGATCACGCCTCGCTGGATCAACTACGAGCGTGCCGACACCGTCATCGGCTCCCTCGTCGTAGTGATCGCGGCCACGGCGCTCGTCGTCACCCCGGCCTTCGCCTTCCGGGGCACCGCCTTCGCCGGTCACTTCGTGAACGCGGAGCAGGTCGCCCGCGCTCTCGAGCACGTCGTCGGGCACGGCACGGGGCCGCTGTTCGCGCTCGTGCTGCTCAACGCCTCGATAATCGGAGCCGCCGCCGTGACCTTGTCCACCTCGTACGCCTTCGGTGACGTGTTCGGGCTCCACCATTCTCTCCACCGAAGCTTCGCCGAGGCGAAGCAGTTCTACATCCTGTTCAGCTCGCTGGTGATCTGCGCGGCGGCAATCGTGCTGATACCGCGGGCGCCGTTGGGGCTGATCACGACTTCGGTGCAAGCTCTGGCGGGGGTGCTTCTGCCCAGTGCGACGGTGTTCTTGCTCTTGCTCTGCAACGACAAGGAAGTCCTCGGGCCCTGGGTCAACCGCCCGTGGCTGAACGTGCTGGCCGGCTTCATCGTGGCCGTGCTGCTGGCCCTTTCTCTGATACTGATGGCGACGACGGTCTTCCCGAGTCTTCAGGTCGTCACGTTCGCCCTGGTCCTGGGTGCCATCATCGCGGCAGGGTTCTTGGGTGTGGGATTCTGGTCGGTCCTGCCGGCCCAGCGCGCTCGTCGCCAGGCCACCGCCCGCCTTGCCGCGGCCGCTGCCTCCCAGCACCCTGTACGGCGCGAGACCTGGCGGATGCCACCGCTCGCCCTCCTCGAGCGACCCGTCTGGTCGCGTGGGCGCACCTCGGCGATGTGGATCCTCCGCCTCTACCTGGTCGCGGCCGTGCTCCTGCTCATCGTCAAGGCGGTGCAGCTCGGCACGGCTCATTGACGCCGGCTCAGGCCCAGGCGCAGGGTCTCCGCGGACTCTCGGCCAGGACCCCGGCGGGCTAACCTCCCCCAGGTGGCTCCCCCCGGCGACGAGCGAAGAAAGCCTCCAGGGCAGCTCCTGGCGGAGCCGGGGCTCTCGCCGGAGCATCTTCGCGAGATCGACAAGCTTGCCTCGACCTGCATCGCAGCGGACGGTGGGCGTCTCAAGCTCGAGCGACGAACCCTTCAGACAAGACCGCCCGAACAGGTCAACGACTTCTTGTGGGTCGGGCCCGGTGGCCTCGTCGGTTTTCTCGGCCTCTACGGCTTCCGGTCGGACCAGCTCGAGATCTGCGGGATGGTCCATCCCGCCCACCGTCGCCAGGGCGTCTTCTCCCGGCTGTTCGAGGCCGCGATCGCCGAGGTGGACAACCGGGGCGCGCCGCAGGCACTCTTGGTCGTGGACCGGCTCTACGCAGCCGGGACAGCCTTTGCCCAGTCGGTCGGGGGTGAGCTCGAGCATTCCGAGCACCGCATGGTGCTGCGGCGCGAACCTGCCGCTTTCGTTCCCGACCCGCTCGTCAAGGTGCGCCAGGCCGAGCGGGGCGACGTCGCCTTCGTCGTCGCATGCCTGGGGGAGGCCTTCGGCCTCCCCGTCGAGCAACTGAAGACCGACGACATAGAGGCGCTCGTCGAGCATTTCCCGGGGACCCTCGTCATCGAGCGTTCAGACGAGCTGGTCGGGACGGTTCGTGTCGAACGCAGCGACGACGCGGCAGACATCTACGGGTTCGCGGTCTCGCCGCAGTTCCAGGGCCGCGGGATCGGCCGACAGGTGCTGTCAGGTCTCTCCCGGGACCTCGTCGCCGAAGGCCTGACCAGGGTGGGGCTCGAAGTCTCGTGCACCAACGACAGCGCCCTCGGCCTCTATCTGAGCTGCGGGTTCGACGTCACAGGGACGGAGGACTACTTCGCCGTGTCACCGAGGCACGCGTCAGGACCCTAAGTTGGCTGCCATGCGCTATCGAACACTCGGAGGAACCGGCATCGAGGTAAGTCCCTACTGCCTCGGCGCCATGATGCTCGGCCAATGGGGCAACCCGGACCACGATGAGGGGGTGCGCATCGTGCACGCCGCGCTCGATGCGGGCATCAACTTCATAGACACAGCAGACGTGTACTCCGCCGGCGAGTCCGAGGAGATCGTCGGCAAGGCCTTGAAGGGACGGCGCGACGACGTCGTGCTCGCCACGAAGGTCCACAGCAACATGGGCCCCGGCCACAACCGCTCAGGCAACTCGCGTCGCTGGATCCGCTATGAGGTCGAGCAGAGCTTGCGGCGACTCGGCACCGACCGGATCGACCTGTACCAGATCCACCGCCCTGATCCCCGTACGGACATAGAAGAGACCTTGTCGGTGCTGACCGACCTCGTCCGCGAGGGCAAGGTCCGCGCCATCGGTTGCTCGACGTTCCCAGCCGAGCTGATCGTCGAGGCGCACTGGGCGGCCGAGAGGCGCTCCCTCGAGCGATTCCGGTGCGAGCAGCCGCCGTACTCGCTATTCGCCCGCGGGATCGAAGCAGGAGTGCTGCCGGTCTGCGAACGCTACGGCATGGGCGTCATCGCCTGGAGCCCGCTCGCAGGCGGTTGGCTGACCGGCAAGTACCGGCACGGCAAGGAGGTCGACATGACCACGGGACGTGCGTCGCGGATCCCGCAGCGTTTCGATCCGAGCCTGCCCGCGAACCAGCAGAAGTTGGACCTCGTCGAAAAGCTCGAAGCCGTGGCCGACGAAGCCGGGGTGCCGCTCAGACACCTCGCCCTGGCCTTTGTGGTCACGCATCCGGCCGTGACCGCCGCCATCATCGGGCCGAGGACGATGGACCAGCTAGAGGACCTGCTCTCAGGCTCGGAGGTCACCTTGGACGACGCCACCCTCGACCGTCTCGACGAGATCGTCCCGCCGGGGGTCACGATCAATCCCGCCGATGCCGGGTGGCAGAGCGAATCGGTTACCCAGGCCTGGCGGCGCCGGCGGCCGCCCGAGACACGTGCCGCCGGCTGAGCGTGGCGCCGGCTTGGACCTTCACCAGCGCGGGCTGACGCCTCGCTGCTGACGGGTCGCTGGTGAGCGGCTCGCCGGCTTGGGTCCTCACCAGCGAGGCATATAACCCCCGCGGCCCATGGCGGCGCTCTCAAAGGGATCAACTGACTCGTCGACGCCGCCTCTGACCTCGGTGATCCAAGGCAGGCGCTCTTTCAAGAGGCGCTCGACGCCTCCCTGCAATGTCACCGCGGAGATGGCGCAAGAGCCGCAGGCACCCTGAAGTTGCACTTCGACGACTCCGGTGTCGTAGTCGACCTCGACGACGGCGAGGTCCCCCCCGTCGGCCTGGACGGCAGGGCGCATGAGATCGAGCAGATCATCGAGCGCTTCCTTGCGCCGATTGCGCTCGGCTTCATCCATCGGATCGCCAGAGGACCTGGTGGACACATCGACCGCCGCGGGGACCGCTGGCCCCGCCCCAGGAGGAGTCGCAGCTGTCCTCGTTGAATCGTCCTGCACCGACCGCCTCCTCTCGCGTGTCTCTCGGGCTTGTCGACCCACACCGATGTTAAGAGGTCGTAGGCTTCAATCATGCAGCTCGTCGTGCTCGCAGCAGGCTTCGGTCGCCGCTTCGGCGGTCTGAAACAGCTCGTCCCTGTCGGGCCGGAGGGCGAGACGCTCATGGACTACACGGCCCGCGACGCCCTCGCCGCCGGTTTCGACGGCGTCATCCTCATCGTACGCGAGGAGATCCAAGACGAGCTGCTCAGCCATGTAAGGTCCTCCTGGCCGGCCGATCTGCCCGTCGTGCCTGTCGTCCAAGGACCGATCGCAGGCACCGCGCAAGCGGTGGAGTCCGCCCGGCCCTTCGTCGACGGGCCCTTCGGCGTCGCCAACGCGGACGACCTCTACGGCAAGCAGGCGATGGCGACGCTCGCAGATCAGCTCCGCAAGGGCAACCCGGGCGAGCACGTACTCGTCGGCTACCACCTCAAGGACACGGTCATCACCGACGACACCGTCACCCGTGGGCTTTGTCAGATCGAGGCCGACGACTACCTGAATCGCATCGTGGAAAGAAAGGTGCGGCGCCTTGGTGACGGGACCTTCGAAGGCTCCCCGATCGCGGGGGGCGCCGGAAGCACGCAGCACATGAGCGGGGAAGAGCAAGTGAGCATGAACCTCTGGGGTTTCTCGGAATCGATGCTCGATGAGATCGATGACGGGCTCGACGCGTTCGATCCCGACACCGCCCCACACGAGGAGGGCAAGCCGCCCGAGCTCCTCCTGCCCGAGGTCGTCGGCAAGGCCGTGGCTGAAGGGCGGGCCCGTATCCGAGTCGTCCCCTCGAACAGCCGTTGCATCGGGCTCACCCACCCGGACGACCTACCGCTCGTCCGCTCGCTCATCGCCGAGGGGCCGACCGGCTGAGCCGTCCGATGTCGCGATCGCGCCGGCTTGTGCTGGCTCTCATCGTCGACCTTGTCCTGGTGGCAGTCGAGGTCGCCGGAGGGGCGTTCGCCCATTCGACCGGTCTCGTGGCGACCGCGGGCCACGACCTGGCAGATGCCGCCGCCCTGGGGCTCGCCCTCGTCGCCACCCGGCTCGCCCTCAGACCTGCGACAGCGGCGCGGTCGTTCGGGTACCACCGGGCGACGATCATCGCTGCGCTCGCGAACGCGACTGCGATCGTTCTCGTAGGCCTCGGCGTGGTCGTGCTTGCTGCCTACCGGCTCGCCCACCCGGCCCACACCCAAGGCGGGCTCGTGGTGATCTTCGCCGCCGCCGGCCTCGTCGGCAACGCGGGCGCGGCCCTTGTTCTGCGAGAGCACACGCGCGACCTCAACTTCCGGGCCGTGGCCCTGCATTTCACCGGTGATGCCGGTGCCGCCCTCGGCGTGGTCGTGGCGGGGACGGTGATCCTCACGACGGGACGTTTCGAGGCGATCGACCCGGCCGTGGCACTGCTCATCACGCTGCTCATCGGCGCCGAGGCCTGGCGGCTCGTTCGGGCGAGCCTGGACGTGCTGCTCGAGTCGACCCCACCCGACCTCGACGTGGCAGCCCTCGCTTCGGCCGTCTCGGCCGTCCCGGGAGTGACCGCCGTCCACGACCTCCACTGCTGGAGCCTCTCGAGCGACTTCAGGGCGCTCTCGGCCCACGTCGTGCTCGATGGGCATCCGACCCTCGAAGAGGCACAAGTCATCGGGGAGCGGGTGAAAAGCTCACTCGCAGAACGCTTCCACGTCGCCCACACGACTCTGGAGATGGAATGCGAGCCCTGTGCGGAGGACGTCGCCGAGGCCTGCGCGGTCGACCCCGTCTCTCACGCTCTCGGGTGAGGCTGCAAACTCCCGCCGCCAGGCGGCGGCCGTATCGTCGGGCCGATAGCGTCCGAGCCGATGTGTGGTCGTTTCGTCGCCAGCCGCCCCGTCAGGGAGATCGCCCGGCTGCTCGAGGTGGACGAGGTGGACGTGCCCCCCGAGCTCTCTCTCCCGCGCTGGAACGTCGCACCACAGGCGACGGTGCTCGCCGTGACCGAGCCGCGCCCCGAGCCTGGGCACAGACGCCTCTCGGCCTTCCGTTGGGGCCTCGTCCCCTGGTGGGCGAAGGATCCCTCGATCGGGGGACGCGCTTTCAATGCGAAGGCGGAGACCGTCCGCGACAAGCCCATGTTCCGGGGCCCGATCGAAAAACAACGCTGCGTCGTTCCTGCGGACGCCTTCTTTGAGTGGGCCCCGGCTTCACGAAGCGATCCGGTTCGTCGCAAGCAGCCCTGGTGCTTCACGGCGCCAGGCTCAGGGTTGCTCCTGCTGGGCGGCCTCTGGGACCAGTGGCGGCCTCGCCACGATCAGTCCGCGCCACCGCTGCGGACCTGCACGATCCTCACCACCGACGCGAACGACGTCGTCGGCCCTGTCCATGACCGCATGCCGGTGCTGATCACCGAAGAAGACCTCGAGGAATGGCTTTCCCCCGACCCGCTCTCATCCGGCGAGCTCGACCGCCTGATCCGTCCCGCTCCACCCTCGGCTCTGGAGGCGTTCCTGGTGTCGACCCGGGTCAACGACGCACGCGAGGAAGGGCCCGAGCTCGTCGAGCCCTTGGCCGAGGGGCCTGGTGCGAACGCCGAGCCCGGTGGGGACTCGGGCAGCGAACGGCCTGGTCAGGAACGGTCCGCTGCGCACGCCGAGACCGCTGGGAAACCGCCCGATGACGGTGAAAGGAGCGGTGTCGCTCAGCGGTTCTGACCGGGCGGGTGCCGTTGCCCGGCAAGGCCTTGCTGTTCGGGGCGATCCAGTTGCTCGGCCTGTTGCGCCCGTTCGATCCGGCGGCGCCTCGCAAGCGCTCTTCGCGTAGCGTCCGCGATGCCGGCGCCGTCCAGCCCGAGCCGGGAAAGGATCGCGTCGGGCTTGGCGTGCTGAAAGTATTCGGTCGGGACGCCGAGCACCATCTGACGGGGACCGGGAAGCCCACCGGCGTCGGCCAGCCGGTCGGCCTCGCGCAGCAGGTACGAGCCGGCGCCACCATGTGCCAGCCCGTCCTCGGCGGTCACCACCAGCCTCGAGCGCGCGATCGCCTCCAGCAGCTCGGGGTCGGCAGGGCGGATGACCCGGGCGTCGAAGACGTCGGTCTCGATGCCGTCGCTGAAGAGCTCCGCCGCCGCGACCAGCACCGCGCGGGTCATCTTGCCGATGCCAACGAGGACGACCTCTCCGGTCCCGGTTCTCAACCGGCGCGCCTTGAGACCGGTCCCCGGCTTGGCGAGCGGACCCGGCGAGGGAGTCTTCGGGTACCGGATCAACGATGGCCCGGGGAGCTTCAAGGCTTCGGCAAGCATCGGGGCTATCTCCGCGGTCTCAGCGGGGCAGAAGATCGCGCAGCCCGGTATCTGGAGCGCTTGCACGAGATCGTAGATACCGTGGTGGCTCGGCCCGTCATCCCCGGTGACCCCAGCCCGGCCGGCACAGATCACGACCGGCAGGTTGTGAAGGCCGACGTCGAGGTTCCACTGGTCCACCGCTCTGGCGAGGAACGTCGAATAGATCGCCACGACGGGGCGCAAGCCGCTCATCGCCATCCCCGCCGCCGCCGTGAGGGCGTGCTGCTCGGCGATCCCGACGTCTACGAAACGCTCAGGGTAGTGGTCCTGGAACGCCAGCAGCCCTGTCGGGCCGGGCATGGCGGCCGTGATCGCCACGATGCGCTCGTCCTTGGCCGCCAGATCCACGAGCGCCGCGGAAAAGACCTCCGAGTAGCTCTCCCCGGCACCAAGTGGCCCTGGCAATCCGCCGTCGTCGGTCGAAGCGCTCACCAGAGACCCGGGGCGTGCCGGCCCGCGCCCGCCGGGGCGGCTCGCCGGTACCGGCGAGGTCGAAGCCTTCATGTCGTGGAGGCAGGCGATGTCGTCGGCCTCTGCCGGGGCGTAGCCCTTCCCCTTGGTCGTCACGACATGAAGCACGATCGGGCCGTTCCAGCTCGCGGCCCGGCGAAGGGACTGCTCGAGCCCGCCGATGTCGTGCCCGTCGATGGGTCCCGTGTAACGGATGCCGAGCGCCTCGAAGAACATGCGCGGCTCGACGACCTCGCGCACGGCCGCGCTGAGCCCATGGAACGATGTGAAGGCGAGGGAGGACACGCCGCCCGGCAGGTCCTCGACCAAGTGACGGACTCGTTCACGGACCTGGAGATAGCGCGGGTCGAGCCGCAGTTGGGTGAGCGAGACCGACAGTTTCGAGACCGTCGGTGCGTAGCTCCTGCCGTTGTCGTTCAGCACGATGAGCACCCGGGCGCCCGAATGGCCGAGGTTGTTGAGCGCCTCATATGCCATCCCGCCCGTAAGAGCGCCGTCGCCGACCACCGCGACCACGAAACGACCACCGGCTTCGGGATCGGTCCTGCCCTCGAGGCGAAGGGCCGTGGCGATGCCGTGGGCGTAGCTGAGCCCCGCGGAAGCATGGGAGTTCTCGACCCAGTCATGAAGCGATTCGGCCCTCGACGGGTACCCGGAAAGCCCACCTTGCTGCTTGAGCTGGGTGAACGCGTCACGGCGGCCGGTCACGAGCTTGTGAATGTAAGCCTGGTGCCCGGTATCGAACAGGAAGATGTCATCAGGGGAGTTGAAGACGCGGTGCAGGGCGAGCGTGAGTTCGACGACACCGAGGTTGGAGCCGAGGTGGCCACCGGTGCGTGAGACGGTCTCCACTATGAAGTCGCGGATCTCTCCCGCGAGCTGGTCGCACTCAGCAAGCGATAGGGCCTTGAGATCGGAGGGTGAATTGATGGATTCGAGGATCATCTGAGCATCGAATCTCAGGCTATCGGACGGGCGCAGCGCGAGTCTGACCAGCTGGTCAACCCGGCCACAGGCGATCGGTCGGGTGCCTGGGCGGTCCGCACGCTGACGGGGCCGGGCACGCAGTTCATCGGGTTGGCCTGCGATCTCGGGTGAGCGCCTGAGTGACCAGCCTCACGACGCGCTCGCGAGTGGCCGATGCGCTCTCGATCACCGGGACACCGCCCTCGAGATCGGTGGAGACGAGGCCACGACGGGCTTCGAGCTCGGGCCGGAGCGCCACCACGACGGCGCGGTCGTGCCAACTCGGGCGCTCGAGCAGGAGCAAGAAGGCGAGGAACGACTCGCGCTGCTCGCCGACACACTCGTAGGGCTTGCGCCCGGCGGCACACAGGTCCCAGAAGCCCTCGACTTGCTCGGGGTCGTCCAAGAGGTTGCGGCCGAAGATGGCCTCCAAGCGATCGGGCTCGAGAAACGGCGCCAGCACCAAGAACACGAACCGGCACTTCGGGCACTGCCCGCACCAAGCGTCAAAACGAGCGCCGGGTCGGTAAGCCTGATTGCAGCTGAGAAAACCGGCGTGGTAGGCGGGCAGGTCCGCGAACCACCTCGCGATCTCGAGCTCGCCGCACGAGCGCAGCCCGGAGCCGTACTCGATCGAGCTGGAGACCGATTCTCGGATGACAGAGCGCAACCCGAGCTCGCACTCTGTGCTCTTGCTCCATTGGTGGTTGACGGCAACGTCGTCGATGAGCGCGGTGGCCTCGTCGGCCGAGCGCTCGAGCGCCATGAGCGTCGTGTCATAGCCATAGACGTACCCCGCCGCCACGGCGATGAGCGACACGATGGCGGTTATCGGCACGTGACCGTTCAGCGCCCCGGCCGAGTTGAGCTCCAGCAACCGGGGCGAGATGGTTCGCGTGATGGAGGCGAACGGCAACCCTGCGACATCAGCGATGCGCTCCATGGCGGGACGCTTGTTGATCGCCACCAGCCAGGTCGGGACATCCTCCGGCGGGCCCGCGGCCTTCAGGGCTTCCACCAGCACGATCGAGTCCTTCCCCCCGCCGATGGGTACCGCGATCCCAGGTCGCGGGGCATCGCGAACCTGCTCTGCGGCGTCCCCAGTCCCTGTGGGCACGCCGGCAGCCACCCCGCCGGGCGGATGTCCGCGCTCTTGCTCAACTTTCAACTCGAAATCAACCGGCACCTGCAGCTGGTTGGCCACCGCGAACTCGCGCAGGCCCTTGTCGTACAGGTCGTGGACGAGCCCTGCCTCAGCCCGGCTGAGCGGCCCCGTCTCGACGAGGATCCTCTCCGGGGCCGCCGCCTTGTAGTAGCTGACACCGGCGGCAAGATGCACGAGCCGCAGCGCGCGCTCGATGCCGTTCCCCGAACGCGACCCGAGCGGCGGCCCACCTAGCTCGACGGTCTCGCGAAAGCTGTGGGTGTCGTCGAAGGCGTAGTCGAAGCGGGCCGTGTTCTTCGCAGGGTCGAAGTCGAAGCTGACGATCCTGAACGTCTCGACGTTCTCCAGCTCAGGCGCCGTCACGACGTCCCCGTTCGCCATGCTCGGCCTTGACGGCGCGCTCGGCCCCAAGAGCGTGCTCGAGCCCGACGACGTGCCTGAAACGCCGGCTGCGGTCGAGGTAGGTCCCCTCGTCATGCGGGGTCGGCGCCGCCGGCGAGAAAAGCACCGCTGTGATCTCCGGACAGGAGGCGGCGAGGGCGACGGCCGCCTCGAGCGAAGGTGCGGGCCGCCGTTGGGCGGTGCTGGAGATGCGCCCGAGGGCGGTGGCGATGGCCGCTCCGGCTTCTCCGATCCAAAAGACAAACGGTTGCGGCGAGCTTGACTGGATCGCTCGGGCGAGCGGCGTGTAGTCGACGCCTCGGTCGTGACCGCCGACGATCAGCGCCACCTGTCTTCCGGCAAAGACCTTGAGCGCGGCAAGCGTCCCCTCGGGATTGCTGGCGAGCGCGTCGTCGATGTAGCTGACGCCGTCGACGACCCCGATCGGCTCCAACCTCGATCTCGGTGCCGTGACTGCCGACAGCTCGTACTCCAGCCGCTTCTTGTCGGGCAACTCGCCGGTGAGCAGGAGACCGGCCGTGACCGCACCGCAGGCGTTGAGCAGGTTGTGCTCCCCCAGCAGCTGAAATCCCTCGAGGTCAAGGGGCCCGAGATCGGAGGCGACGACCTTGGCCTCTTCGAGGCGCACCGGGCCGCCCTCGCCATAGAGGACTCTGCCGGCCAGTTGCGAGCTCCGGGCGACCGCCTCTTCGCAGCATCCGTTGACGACGACGGGGATCCCGTTGCGATGCGAGAACAGGCGCAACTTGTCCTCGTAGTAATTCTCGAGGCTCCGGTGCCACTCGAGATGGTCGGGTGCGAGCAAGGTGAGGACGCCGACGGTGGGCGAGGTCGTGAGCTCGGCCGTCTGGTAGCTCGAGAGCTCGACCACGAACACGTCATGGGCGGCATCGTCGTACAGCTCCGTCAAAGGACGTCCGATGTTGCCAGCAAGCGCGACGTCCAGCCCACAGGCACGAATAGCGGCCGCCGTGAGCATCGCGGTCGTCGTCTTTCCCTTGGACCCGGTCACCGCCACGACCCGCCGGTCCGAGAAGTCCTCCATGAAGAGGGCGGTCGGGGTCGTCACCACGGCACCCAGCCGGGCCGCGCCCACAAGACGCTCGTCGTAGCGCGATACCCCGGGCGAGTGAATGACGAAATCGAAACGGCGCTCTTCTAGGAGCGAGGGCGAGTGCACATCGAGGCCGCCCAGCTCGGCTTCGACAGGTCGGCGTGGGCCGCCCGCAGCGGCAGGATCACCGGCAAGGTCGTCGAGGACGACGAGCTCGGAGCAGCTCGGACCGAACTGCCGGGCGAAGCACTGGCCTTCCATGCCTGCCCCGAACATCGCGACCCGCCTACCAACGAGCGCCGCGACACCTCCGATCAGCGGCACGCCGCGATGGTACACAGGGCTCTCGGCCGTCGGTCAGCCCTGGAGCGGGTTCAGTGGCACGACACCCAGGATGACACGGGATCGGTCCCTCAAACGCGCGGCGCCCGCGCGGACCGGTCGTCGCGCCCCGCCACGAGCGACGGATCTGTCGCCGATAGGGCGCACCGGCCAGCTTTTCGCGAACCTGGGCGACAGCCATTAGCGTTGCTGGCGCGTGCACGACAATCGAGCGGTTGGGGAACCAGAAGGTGGCAGCCATGATGACTGAAACAGCCAAAGCCGCGCGGCATGAGCACCTCGAGACGCAGCCATGATCGTCGGGGTGCCCGCGGAGGTCAAGGTCGCGGAGTGCCGGGTTGCCATCACCCCCGACGGAGTCCGTGAGCTGACAGCGCACGGACACCGGGTCCTCGTCGAGACGGGGGCCGGCACCGGGTCGTCGCTGAGCGATGCTGAGTTCACAGCAGCAGGAGCAACTCTGGTCGACGCGCCGACTGCGTGGTCAGCTGACCTCGTGTGCAAGGTGAAAGAGCCACAGGAGTCGGAGCTCTCGTACCTGAGGCCCGGCCTCGTGCTCTTCACATATCTCCACCTCGCCGCCTACCCAGGTGTAGCCAAGGCGCTGCTCCAGTCCGAGACGACCGGGGTCGCATACGAGACCGTTCAACTCCCCTCAGGCGAACTTCCCCTCCTGGCGCCGATGAGCGAAGTCGCGGGACGGATAGCGACCCAGGTCGGGGCCCACTTCCTCGAGGCCTCACACGGGACGCGAGGCATCCTGCTCGGCGGCGTCCCGGGCGTGAGGCCGGCTCGCGTCGTGGTGATCGGTGCCGGCAACGTGGGCTGGAGCGCGGCGTGGATAGCCCAGGGCATGGAGGCCGAAGTCCTGCTGCTGGACCGGGACATCGCCCGCCTGCGCTGGGTCGACCAGATCCACCAGGGCCGGATCATGACCTTGGCGTCGAACCGTGGGTCGATAGAGCGGGCCATATCCGAAGCCGATCTCGTCATCGGTGCTGTCCTCGTGGCGGGGGGAAGGGCGCCGGTCGTCATAACCGAGGAGATGGTCGCGGCCATGAGACCCGGGGCAGTGATAGTCGACGTAGCCGTCGACCAGGGCGGATGCGTCGAGACGACGCACGAGACAACTCACGAGGACCCGACCTACTTCATGCACGGCGTGCTCCATTACGCAGTCGGGAACATGCCGGCCGCTGTGCCTCATACCTCGACATACGCGCTCACCAACGCCACGTTCCCCTACCTTGTCGAGCTCGTCGAGCGCGGCGTGGAGGCGGCAATGGCGGCTGATCCGGTGCTGCGTGGCGGGCTCAACACCATGCGCGGAAGCTGCACGAACGCTGCCGTCGCGTCCGCCCTCGACCTCGACTGGGTCGACCCGATGACGCTCGTGTCCGGCTGAAGCAAGCTGCCTGATCATCCGCAACGGTGAGCAGGCGAGCGTTCCCCTAGCCCCGTCTGCCATCTCGCCGCTCCCAACCGGACCCGGATCTCACGGCGAGGCCGAGCGCGGCCAGGTGCTCGAGTGCCACGGCCGTCGTCGCGAGCTCCAGACCGGAGCGCTCGCACACGAGCTCGAAGGAGACCGCGACGTCCTCGAGCGCCTCCAGAACCGAGTGCTCGGTGGCTGAAAGACGGGCACTGACGGGCGGGAGCGTGTCGCGGGGCGCGCTCGCTCGGGTGGCGGCGACGACACCAGGACCCAGGCGACGGCTGTCCCCGGCACAGGCGAGCTCGAGGGCCGCGAGCACGTCGGCGGCATCGCGTGCCATGCCGCAGCCGTCTGCAATGAGGGAGTTCGTGCCTTCCGAGGCGGGGCTCCTCACCGATCCCGGGACAGCGAGCACAGTCACGCCCCGTTCGTCCGCCGCTGCCACTGTGTGTAGCGCGCCGCCTGCCTTGTGGGACTCGACCACGACGACGACGTGGGCGAGGGCGGCGATGAGCCGGTTGCGGAGGGGGAAGCGCCACCTTTCCGGCGCCGCCCCGGGTGGCGCTTCTGAGAGGATGCCGCCCGCCGCCTCCAACCGAGCCCAGAGGCGGCCGCTGCTGGCGGGATAGACGACGTCCACTCCCCCACCTACGACGGCGACCGGTGGCGTCGGGCTTTCGGGAGCGAGTGCCCCCTCGTGAGCCGCCGCGTCGATCCCGGCCGCCAGGCCGGAGAGGACAACGACGCCCGCATCGGAGAGGTTCGCTCCGAGCTCGGCGGCGACACTGGAGCCGTAGTAAGTCGCTGACCTCGTGCCCACGAGCGCCACACAGGGCCCGTCGAGCTGAGCGATCGATCCGCGAGCGAAGAGGACCTCCGGCGCGGCACGATCCTCGGCGAGGCGCGCCGGATACCCGGGCGACCCCCGCCGCCACACGGTCGTGCCCGAGAGCGAGAGCTGCTCCCACACGAGAGCGGGGTTGGCCTCGATCGCGGCTTTTCGCCAAGCATCCAGGATCTGGGCGGTGCGCAGAGCGCGATGTCCTGGGATCGACTCGGCACGCATCAGGCGCGAAGCGAGACGGGCCCGAGTGCGCAAGTCGGTGAATACCTGCTCTGCCGGTCGGCCACGCAGCAAGCGCTGCAAGCGCTGGGGCGTCATCGACACGAGCCCGGCGAGCGTCGCCGCATAGGCCAGATCCGGCAGAGCGGCTCTTTGGTTCGTGGGGTCGCCCGAACTGCTCATGGTTCTCTCGAGCCACCCAACAGAGCGGTTCGCCCTGCGCGGAGCTCGAGCGCCATCGCGACGTGGCCTTCGTCGACGGTCGTCTGTGAAACTTCGAGGTCGGCGAGGGTCAGGGCAACCCGCCGGACGCGATCTAGGCCACGGGCCGAGAGCGCGCCCGAGCACAACTGACGTTCGAGCAGGAGGCGGGCCCCCTTTGTGAGCGGCGCGTGCTGGTCCAAGCTCGCCGTTGGCAACTCAGCGTTGGCAGTCACACCTCGCCGGCGAGCGAGCCTTCGCACCCGCTCGACCCGCTGGGCGACAACGCTGCTCGACTCGCCCGGTGTCGCGTCAAGGAGGTCACGGACGGCCGGCCGGCCGACCGCAACGTGCAGATCGAACCGGTCCAACAGCGGCCCCGACAGCCTCCTCGAGTAACGGGCGAGCTGCGCGGCCGAGCACACGCAGCTGCCGACACCTTGCCGTTCGCCGCACGGGCAGGGGTTCATCGCCCCGACCAGGAGAAACCGGGCCGGAAAGCTGACAGTCGCCCTGGCACGAGCGACCCGGATCACTCCCTCCTCGAGCGGTTGGCGAAGCAGGTCGAGCAACGCGGCAGGGAACTCACCGAGCTCGTCCAAAAACAGCACGCCGTTGGTGGCCAAGCTGACCTCGCCCGGGCGCATCCACGACGAACCGCCGCCGATGAGGGCGGGCGCGGAGATCCCGTGATGAGGAGCCCGAAAAGGGGGACGGCGCTCGCCCGCAGGCGGCAACGGCAGGGCCGCGGCCGAGTGGATCCGACAGGTCTCGAGGAGCTGCGCCTCGTCCAGGGGAGGGAGAACGCTCGGCAACCTCTCGGCCAGCATGGTCTTTCCCGAACCTGGCCGCCCCGACAGGAGCAGGTGGTGGCCGCCGGCCGCGGCGACCTCGACGGCGAGACGTCCCACCGGCTGGCCCCGCACATCGGCGAGGTCGAGAGGCTCACGAGCGTGATACCCGCCGGCGGCCGTGGTCCCGCTCGGCGCTGGGACTCGCTGGTGATGGACCGGCGTCGCCAGTGCCAAGTCCGGCCAGGCGATCCGTCCCGACAGGGCGTCGACGAGCTCACGGAGCGACCGTGCCGTGCGCACGATCTGCCCCCCCACGAGCAAGGCCTCGGGAATACACGCGGGCGGCAGGACGACCGCCGGGGAGCTGAGGGCGTCAACGAGCGGTAGAACCCCCGGTACGGCACGGATCGTGCCGTCGAGTCCGAGCTCTCCGACGAAGGCGCAACCGCAAACTGCCGCCGAATCGAGCTCGCCGGTCGCGACGAGCAGGCCGACGGCGATCGGAAGATCGAGCCCGGCGCCTGTCTTGCGGACACCCGAGGGTGCCAAATTGACTGTGACGCGCCGCAGCGGCCAGGGGAGGCCGCTCGAGAGCAGGGCCGCCCGGACCCGGTCCCGTGCCTCCCGGCACGCGGCATCGGGCAGCCCGACGACTGTGAATCCGGGCAGGCCGTTGGAGACATGCACCTCGACGAGCACGGGGCGACCCCGGACACCGAGCAAAGTCGCAGATGGGATGGAGGCGATCACGAGCTGGCTCCCGACAAGGGACTGTTGTCTGCGGAGCGCCCGGTGAATCGCGCGCTCGATAGCTACCGGACCGCAAGCTACTGGTTGGGTGTGTCACACCTCTGCGTCCCGGAGCGACCAACGCTCAGGAGAACGTGTAGTTGGGGATCCCTGTGCCGGAGTGGATCGGGCGGACGTTCATCGACGAGACGTGCGGGCAGACCTGCACGGGGAAGTTCTCCACCTCATCGGCTTCACCCACCGGCATCGGCTGGCCGGGCGGGACGACCCTCAGCCCTGCCGCCTTAACGCCCGGGCCTTGGCACACCGCGCCAGTGTCTTCGACGCCCAGGATTGCATGCGAGGTCGCGCCAGGCTGGAGCTTGACCGTGCTCGGGACGATGCTTTGGTGCCATGCGGGCTTACCTATCTGGGTGCCGCCCACACTGACGGCCCATACGTCGGGGAAGCCGTGCAAGGTGCAGGGCTGGGTCCCGATGTTGCTGAACTCCAGCTCGTAGTAGGTAGTGCCGGCGGTGCCATTGCCTTCGACCGCCGCCCACACCTCAGTGTTCGCGGCGCGGCAAGTCGCCATCGCGGCCGGTGCAGCCAAAGCTGCGGAGGCGGCCAGGACGGCCGTAGGGAGCAGAATCGCCCCACAGGCCAGAGCCACAACGGCAGCGAGCCGTCGGCCGTCATGCAGCGTCGGTTTCATGGTGGTCCTCCTTGGTGGAAATCCTCCAGGTTTCGCAAAGCCGACTCGAGGCCCCGAGCGTTTCCGGACGCCTCCTGCGAATCTCCAAACTGCCAGGGTGCTCGCCTCGATCAGCGTCATCCTTGCACCAGGAAGCACATAACATGTCGATGCCATGACGGAGGATCCGGCGACCTCACAGCCGAGGCCACGGCGCGCGAAGGGCCTGTGGAAGGTGGCCGTCACAGGTGCCCTGATCCTTGCTGTCGGTGGGGCGCTCACGTCATCGCTGAGCCGTGCGTCAACAAAGCACGCTCTCGGCGTCGGGGCAAGCGTCGCCCCACCGGTGCACGCGGCGGCCTATCAAATCGCAGCTCAGCGTAGAGCTCCCCGCTCTCTCCCGCCGCATGCGAAAGCCCCGGCTCCCGGAGTGCTCATCCTCGACCGCAACCTGCCGGACCCGGCGGTGGTGGAGCTGCAGGGCCGGTATTACCTGTATTCGAGCCAGACCGGGTTCGCCACGCCCCCGGTGTCGTTGACGACGAGCGACGGAGCGACCCTTTTCCACTGGAACCGGACCGGCACGGCCCTTGCGACCGTGCCGTCATGGGCCGAGACGGGCTTCACCTGGGCACCCGACGTCCGCTTGATCGACGGGCGGTACGTCATGTACTTCGACGCCTGGGCCGAAGAATCCATGTACTTCCAAGCCGACGAGACCGGGTTCGCCCAGCGCGCCCAGTGCGTCGGCGTCGCCACGGCGAAAGAACCCGCCGGTCCGTTCACCCCGGTGGCGGGCCCGCCACTTGTCTGCCAGTTCAATCATCACGGTGCGATCGACCCGCGGACCTTCGTCGCCCCGAACGGCCAGCTCTACCTCGATTGGAAGTCAGACGACAACGCCAGCCCAGGATCGCCCCCGACGCATCTGTGGTCGCAAGAGCTGTCGAGGAACGGTGAGCAGCTCATAGGAGCCAGGCACCTGCTCATGAGCGGGAGCCGGCACATCTGGAACGGTGGCCTGATCGAAGCGCCCGACATGGTCTACGCCGAGCGAACCTACTGGCTCTTCTACTCGGGCTCGTGGTTCAACGGACCCGGTTACTCGATCGGAGTGGCAACTTGCGCAGGACCGGCCGGGCCGTGCAAAGCGACCTCAGCACGTCCCTGGCTCAGCGCGAACTCCCAAGGCAGCGGGCCCGGTGAAGAGTCACTGTTCCGCGATGCACAGGGCTGGTGGATCGTCTACTCACCTTGGTCGCTCTACGGCCATGACTACCGGCCGGTTGAGCTCGCCAAGGTCTACTTCGCGCCGTCCGGACCCTATCTGGCGAAGTTCCCGCCCCGAGGTGCGAGTTAGCGGTCCCGACAACAAACCACGCCGGTGACGACCAAGCCCCGGAGCGGGTTGGCGCGCCAGGATGGTGGACGTGGCACTGCGCCGAGGACTCGCCTGGCTCCTGGGCGCACTCGCCCTGGCCTGGTGCGGGTGGGCCAGCGGCTTCCGGCCGGGAACCCGCGCCGGGCAGTGCGCCTGGCTCGTATCGCTCTTCGCCGTGCTTGTGGCCGACCTCGCCGTCTACCTGGGAAGAAGCGGGCACCGACTCGGCTGGCGCATCGAGGCGGACCAGCCGTCGTGGCCCCGCCCCGGGCGGGGAGGGGCCGGCCCGGCGCTGGCGGGAACGGCTCCGTGGCTCGCACTCTCGGTGGTGGTTCTGGCCTGGGAAGTTCTCGGTCTCGACACCGGCCCCCATGAGCCGCACCTGACCATCAGCGCCCTGACCTTGGCGTTTCGCCTCGTTCGCGCCGCCATGCTGGCGGTGTGGATGGACATCGGGGTGTACTTCGCCGTGGCCCGGGCACGCTCACCGGCGAGTCCGACCCCGCCGCGGATCCACGGCGGCGAAGCTGGAAGGTCTCCGGTGGCGAGCGCGGCCGGAACTGCACTCGGTTCGGGGTGGCTGGCTCGGCACCTCGTGCCCCCACTGGCGCTCCTCGAGGGCCGCAGCCGAGCCGTAGGCGTGGCGTTCTGGATAGGCGTGCTCGTCTGCGCCGCTGGCATAGATCTGGTGGCGCGGCGGTCGGCGGGCCGGATCGCCACCTTCGAGGAGCTGCTGCGCTTCATCTCCCGACCGGTGGGAGTCCGAGTCTTCCTAGTAGTGGCCTGGACCTACGCCGGCTGGCATCTGTTTGCACACTGAGCGTCGGGATGGGCGACAGCAAAGCGCGCAAGGGCAACTCCGCGCTCTCGCGGTGTCTTGCCAAGGTCGCCTCGTCAGCTGGCGACGGTGGGAGATGGGGGAACGCAAGCAGAGGGGTCGAGGGGGCTCGTCGAGCGGGCGGGCCACGCAGGCCTGTAACAATCAGTGGTATGCCCCGACGCTTCCCCGACCGCCAGTCGCGAGATGAGGCCACGACGGGGCGCCCTGGCGGGCGCAGGACCCGCGGTGGCACTGGAGGCGGCGTGGCCGGTCGGGCAGGCACCGGCACGGACTCGTTCGTAGAAGACCCGATGGGGCTGGGCACGGCCGAGATCCGCCGCATCCAGCCCTATCAGGCGGACAAGACCTACATCTGCCCGGGGTGCAACCAGGAGATCTGGCCCGGGACCGGCCATATCGTCATCGTGCCGTTGTCAGACCCTGCCAGCAGGCGTCACTGGCACTCGCCTTGTTGGGAACATCGGGAGCGCAGGCGGCCGACCGGGCGCTGAGGACCGGGTCTCGCCCGGCGGGTCAGAACGCGTTCTCCAGCACCTCCACGCGGCCGACTGTCACCGCGGCCACATCGAAGCGCACCATCGTCGTGCCCGGTGCCGCCTCCAGGAGGTAGAGCGTGGCAAGACGGCGAAGACGACGACGTTTCGCTGAGGTGATGGCCTCGAAGGGAGAGCCGAACTCGTTGCCGCTCCTCGTCTTCACCTCGCAGATGACAAGGACGCGCCCGCGCCGGCAGATGAGGTCGATCTCACCGCTGCGACAGCTCCAGTTGCGCTGGACGACGTCGTAGCCCTGCGCGAGGTACCAGGCGCCGGCTGCGTCCTCACCCAGTCGTCCCAGGCGCGAGCCACCGGGGGAAGGCGCCATCAGACCTCGTCTTCGGGCCGTTCCTCCACGTTCACGTCTTTGTAGGTGACAACGTGCACCGACGACACGAAGCGCGCCTGGCGGTACATGTCCCAGACCCACGCATCAGTGAGCTCGACCTCGAAGTAGGTGGCACCAGGCCCTGACTTCGGGGTGACCTTGACGTTGTTGGCCAGGTAGAAGCGGCGCTCGGTCTCGACGACGTAGCGGAACATCGGGTACACGGCGCGGTACTCCCGGTAGAGCTCGAGCTCCACCTCGGCCTCGAACTGGTCGAGATCCTCTTCGGCGCTCATGGCCGCCTCCCTGGCAGGTCAGCGACAGGCTGAAAGTGCACTCCGGAGCGCTCGAAAGGCTCAAACACGGCCATAACGACCAACCTCGCACCGCAGCTCAGCGGACGTCGCGCTTCTCCTTGATCTTGGCAGCCTTGCCCGCACGATCGCGCAGGTAGTACAGCTTCGCCCGGCGGACATCGCCTTCGGTGATCCGCTCGATCTTGGCGATGATCGGCGAGTGGACCGGGAATGTGCGCTCGACACCGACGCCGAAGCTCACCTTGCGCACCGTGAAGGTCTCGCGGATGCCCGAGCCCTGACGGCGGATGGCGGCGCCCTGAAAGACCTGCACCCGTTCCCTGTTGCCTTCGACGACGCGCACGTGCACCTTCAAGGTGTCGCCGGGGCGGAAGTCGGGAATGTCGTCGCGAAGGCTCTCGCGATCGATCAGGTCGGTCGGGTTCATCAAAGGTCACGCTCCTCGAGGCGATCGGACGGGTCGCTGGCACCCTGCCGCTTGCCGGACGCGGCGTCCGACCGTTCGGCTCGTCCCGTTCCGTGGGCACCTAGAGGATAGCCGTGCTCGACGAGGAGGCGCACCTCGTCCCCCGAGAGACCGCCCCGGGCGTCCAACAGGTCGGGCCGGAGCTCGAGCGTGCGCCAGAGCGCCGCCGCCCTGCGCCAGCGCTCGACCCGGCCGTGATCGCCCCTACGCAGGACTTCTGGGACCCCCCAGCCCCGAAACACGGCAGGCCGCGTGTACTGCGGGTACTCCAAGAGGCCCGTCGTGAAGCTCTCGTCGCCTGCGGAGGCATCATTGCCGAGCACCCCTGGGACGAGCCTGACGGTGGCTTCGATGACGACGAGGGCCGCCAGCTCCCCGCCGGCGAGCACGAAGTCCCCTATGGAAAGCTCACCGTCGACGAGGTGGTCGGCGATGCGCTGGTCCACACCCTCATAGCGCCCGCAGAGGAGTGAGAACGCCGGCGGCGCGGCGCCCCCGGCGGAGCGTTCGAGTCCGGCGAGCTCCGCCGCCACTTCCTGGTCGAAGCGCCGCCCGCCCGGTGCGAGCAGGTACAACGGGCGCGGCGGGTCGACGAGCTCGACAGCGGCAAAGACCGGTGCCGGAGCCAGCACCATGCCCGCCCCGCCGCCGAAGGGCGCGTCGTCCACGCTGCGATGCGGATCGGTCGCCGCCGCGCGCAGGTCGTGGACGCGCAGCTCCACGAGCCCGTCTCGCCGTGCCCGCCCGACGACACTCGTCGTGCAGTAGGCGTCGACCACCTCGGGAAAGATCGAGAACACGTCTATGCGCAGGGCCGTCGTCGTCTCCGACGGCGCGGCGGCGGGAGCGGTCTCGGGCGGGGCCGGCCTCGCCGGCAGGCTCGCCTCGCTCAATCGAACAACCCCGCCGGCACGTCGACCACGAGCCGTCCCTCCTCCCGACCGAGCACGAACCTCAGCGGGACCAGATTCCCGTCCTCCATGACCAGAAGATCGCTCGCGGGGTTCGCCTGCACTGCGACCACGGTCCCCCGTCGCGTCCCGTCGATCTCGACGACCTCGCGGCCGACGAGATCGTGCACGAAGAGCGCTTCAGGGTCTTCGAACACCGGCGCGACGAGGAGCGCATCGCGAAGCTCGTCAGCGGCTTCGCGAGTGTGAACCCCCTCGAACTGGACCAGGTACCGCCCCTGAAAAGGCCGGGAGCTGCGCACTTTGAGGATCCGGGCATTCGGAGAGGGCGCCGTGCCTCGGGTGGGGGACGAAGTGACGGCGCCAGGCAGGCCCGACGGCGCGGAGGGGTAGCACGTCAGCTCGGCTCCCGGAGCAAGTCGCTCGGTACGGTTCGTGACGAGCGCGACCACGACCTCGCCGACCAGCCCATGCGGCCGGGCGATCCGGCCCACCTCGAGAAGTGGCCGCACGTTGCCGTCACCACCGGACCGCGGCGCCATTTCGTCCTCAGTCGACGATGTCGACCGACGCCTCCTGGCTGTCACGGGCCGCGGCGGCTCGCACGAGGGTGCGGAGCGCCTGAGCGGTGCGCCCACGGCGGCCGATGATCCGACCCATGTCACCTTGAGCGACATGAAGGGAGAGGTGAATGCCACTACGGGTCTCGGTGACGTCGACCGCCACGCCCTCAGGATCATCCACGATGGAGCGGGCGACATGCTCGAGGACCGATCGTGCGGTGCCGCCCGTCATCCGGTTGCCGGCGTAGTCCTCGTCGACCTCGTCGCGCGCCTCCACGAGAGAGCCTTGTCTGGCGAGCTCGCCGGTGCTCTCGAGCTCGTCGCGCTCGTCTTCCTCGTCGAGCTCGTCTTCCTCGTCGAGCTCGTCCTCTTCGAGGTCGTCGTCCTCCTCGAGCTCGTCGTCGAACTCCTCCTCGAGCTCGTCGTCGTTGTTGTAATCCTCGCCCGGCGCCTGTGCGGCGCCCGAGGTGTGCAGAGCACTGAAGTCAGGCTCTGCGAAGGGGTTGCTTCCGGTGTCGGTCATCTCGATGTTCAGCTTTCGGCTTCGGCGTCGCCAGCGGCAGCGTCCGCGGCGGGGATCGCAGTGGCCGGTGCTTTGCCTGCGGGAGCCTTGGCGACGGCCGCTTTCTTGGCGGGCGCCTGCTTGCCAGGTGCCTTCTTGCCAGGTGCGGTGGCGCGACCGGGCCGCGCGTAGCGATGTGAGGCCTGCCTGGGCGGGCGGGTCGACGCGAACTGCTCCCAGGCTCCCGAGATGACGAGCAACTTGCGTACGGTCTCGGTGGGTTGAGCGCCTTTGGCCAGCCAGCCAAGCACACGGTCGTTGTCGATCTCGATGGTGGACGGGTCCATGCGGGGCTCGTAGGTACCGACGGCCTCTATGAACCGCCCGTCGCGAGGCGAACGGCTGTCGGCCACGACAACACGATAGGTGGGTTGCTTCTTCTTGCCCATGCGCATGAGGCGGAGCTTGACGGTCACGGGGTTTCTTCCTTCTTTCGTGGTGGAGACAACTAGCGGGCCGGGCCGAGGCCCTTGGAGGACGGGGTGACTCGACCGCCCTTGACTTTCTTGCGGTTGCCCTTGGTGGGCTTGGCCTTGTTGGCGGGGCGCCCGGCGCCGGCGAGCTTGGCCATCGGCCCAACGCCCCGCATCATCTTCTGCATCTCCTTGAACTGGCGCAGGAGATTGTTGACCTCGGTCGTAGACGTGCCACTCCCGTGGGCGATCCTGAGACGGCGCGAACCGTCGAGCACCGCCGGGTCGGCCCGCTCGAGGGGTGTCATCGAGCAGATGATCGCCTCGACCTTGCCGACGTCGCGCTCGTCGACCTTAGCGTCACGCATCTCCTTGGGAATGCCGGGCATCATCGACAACAGGCCGGTGAGCGGGCCCATCTTCTTTATCTGCCGGAGCTGGTCGAGAAAGTCGTCGAGGGTGAACCGTCCTGACTGCAGTCGCTCGAGGGCCTGACCGGCTACCTCCTCGTCGTACTCGTGCTCAGCCTTCTCGATGAGGCTGAGCACGTCACCCATCCCGAGGATCCGGCTGGCGAGCCGGTCAGGATGGAACACCTCGAAGTCCGCGAGCCGTTCCCCGGTCGACAAGAAGGCGATGGGTCGACCCACGACCTGTTTGACCGAGAGGGCGGCGCCGCCACGGGCGTCGCCATCCACCTTGGTCAAGATGATGCCGTCGAGCTGCAGCGCCTGGTGGAAGGCCTCTGCGGTCTGGACGGCATCTTGGCCGGTCATCGCATCGACGACGAAGAAAGTGTAGTCCGGGCGCACTGTCGCGGACACCCGGCGCACCTCGTCCATCAGCTCCCGGTCGATGGCGAGACGGCCCGCAGTGTCGACGATGACGACGTCACGCCCGAGACGCTCTGCCTCGGCCAGCCCGCGGCGGGCGACAGTTACCGGATCGGTCGGCTCAGAGAAAACTCCAACGCCGATCTCGGCTCCTAGCACCCGCAGCTGCTCCACGGCCGCCGGGCGCTGCAGGTCGGCGCCGATCAGGTAGGGATGGCGTCCCTGCTGGCGGAACCAGCGCGCCAGCTTCGCGGACGCGGTCGTCTTGCCGGAGCCTTGAAGGCCGGCGAGAAGCACGACGGTCGGCGGCTTCGATGCGTAGGTGATCTTGAGCGCCTCACCGCCCAAGGTGGCGGTCAGCTCCTCGTCGACCACCTTGATGACCTGCTGGGCAGGGGTGAGGTACTTGGCAAGCTCCGCCCCCGTGCAGCGAGCACGGATCCGCCCTATGAGGTCCTGGGCGACGGCGAGGTTGACGTCGGCTTCCAAGAGTGCGACTCGGATCTCGCGGAGAACCTCGTTGACCTCGGCGTCACCGAGTCGCCCGCGGCCACGAAGGCGCGTGAGGATTGCGTCGAAACGATCAGTCAGGGTGTCAAACATGGGCTAGACCAGGTTAGTCGGGCTACGACGCGCGCACGGTGGGCGGCGACGGGCACCTCGGTCATCCAAAGAGGGCCGCCACGAACTCCACCGGGTCAAACGGCACCAGATCCCCTGGCCCTTCCCCGACCCCGACGAGCTTGATCGGCAGACCGAGCTCGGACCGGATGGCCAGGACCACCCCGCCCTTGGCCGTGCCATCGAGCTTGGTGAGGATGATGCCCGTCACCCCGACAGCCTCCGTGAACTGGCGTGCCTGGACCACACCGTTCTGGCCCGTCGTGGCGTCAAGCACGAGAAGCACCTCGGTCAACTGTCCCGGGGGCCGCTCCGCGACGCGGCGCACCTTGCGCAGCTCGTCCATCAGGTTCACCTTGGTGTGCAGGCGCCCGGCGGTGTCCGCCAGCACGAGATCCGCCCCCCGGGAGGCCGCGTGCTGGACGGCGTCGAAGATCACCGACGAGGGGTCCGCCCCGTCGGAGCCCCGGACGATCCGTGCCCCAGCGCGCTCGGCCCAGGACTCGAGCTGCTCTCCTGCGGCTGCCCGAAAGGTGTCGCCGGCCGCCAGGACAACTGTCCGCCCGGCCCGGGTCTCCTGCAAGGCGAGTTTGCCGATCGTCGTCGTCTTGCCGACCCCGTTCACCCCGACGAAGAGCCACACCGTCGGCCCGTCGCCTTGGCCGAAGGAAAGCGATTCATCGTCGCCCTCGAACATCGAGACCAGGTCGGCCTGCAGGGCCTGGAGGAGGGCGGAGGGATCCGTCGCAGGCAGGGCGCCAGAGCGCAGTTTCGCCCGGAGGTCGTCGAGGATCCGTGTCGTCGTCGTGATGCCGACATCGGCGAGGATGAGCGCCTCCTCAAGCTCCTCGAAGGTCGCCTCGTCGATGTTCTTGCGGCCGCGAACCTGGTCGAGGTAGCCGGCCAGCAGGCCCCGGGCGCGCCCGAGCCTGTCCTTGAGCGCCGGGCGAGCCAGTTGTTCCCCGAGCTGGGTGCTGCTATCCGCCGCCGCGGGGGCAGGGGTCACCTCGGCCTGCGGCGGTGCGGGCACAGGGGCCGGGGGGGCAGGGGGCGGCGCCGGCGTCCCGGCGGGCGGTGCCGGGGTGGTCCCGGCGGGCGGTGCCGGGGTGGTCCCGACTCGAGAGGCGCCAGAGCCCGGGGGTGCCGAGCGACGCCGGCGCGTGCGCTTGCTGATCACGAGCCCACCTGAGGCGAGCAAGACGACGGCGACGGCGACAAGGACAATTACGAGAGTCATGCGGTGCGCAGACTACCGGCCCGGGGCCAGGGAGCCGAAGGGCGCCCCGCCCCGCCCCCCGGGCGCCCCCTGCTCGCCGGCAGCCCTCGACGGCGCGCTCTTACTCGAGCGCTGCGCTGCGAGCCGCCTATTCGAGCGCTGTGCTGCGAGCCGCCGCCGTCTCGACCCGCTCGCTCACGACCTTGGAGGCTCCGCCCGGTTGCATGGTGACGCCGTAGAGGACGTCTGCAGCCTCCATGGTCCGCTTCTGGTGGCTGACGACGATCAGCTGGGCGTCGGAGCGGAACTCGTCGACAAGGTCCAAGAAACGGTGCAGGTTCACGTCATCGAGTGCCGCCTCGACCTCGTCCATCACGTAGAAGGGAGAGGGCCGGCTGCGGAACACGGCAAAGAGGAACGCGAGCGCCACGAGGGACCGCTCACCTCCCGACAGCAGCGAGAGCCTCCGAACGTTGCGGCCCGCCGGCCGGGCCTCGATCTCGATGCCTGTCGAGAGAAGGTCCTCGGGCTCGACCAGGCTCAACCGGCCGGTGCCGCCGGGGAACAGCATCGAGAAAAGGTTCTCGAAATGCCCGGCCACGTCGGCGAACGCCTGCGTGAACACCCCCACGATCTCCTCGTCGACGGCGCGGATTACCCGTCCGAGCTCCCGACGAGCGCCACGGACGTCCTCGAGCTGCTCGGCGAGAAACCGGTCCCGCTCCTCCAGAGCGGCAAGCTCCTCGAGCGCCAGGGGGTTCACCGGGCCCATCAGGCGGAGCTCGCGGTCGAGCTCACGAACCCGGGCCTGGGCGGGGATCCCGGGCGGCAGCTCCGGGCACGGCGCCGCCACGGCATCTTCCGGCTCACACTCGAGTTCCCGGCGCAGCGCCTCGACGGCGGTCTCGAGTCGCAGCCTCGCCTCGGCGCGTTCCAGCTCGACCCTTTGCAGCAGCTCGCGGGTCCCCGCGAGGGCGCGCTCGGCCGCGGTGCGCTGTTCACGCAGCTGCCGCAGACGACCGGTCGTCTCGGTGACAGCCAGCTCATGGTCCGCGCGCTCGGTGCGCAGGCGATCCCGCGCGCCCGTGAGCTCGCTCGCGAGCCGGGCCAGCTCGCCTGCGAGACGCCCGAGCGCGAGCCCGGCAGCTTCGAGCGACTCTCGACGGGCGGCGGCGCCCGAGCGTGCCGCGTCGAGCCCGGCGAGGCGCCGTTCCACCTCTTCGCGCCTGGCTGTTAGCAACGCTCGCCGCTCTTCGAGTCCCGCGCTGCGTATCCCCAGATCGGCTCTCGCCGCGGCGAGCACGCGGGCGCGCTCGTCAAGGCTCTTGCGGGCACGATTTGCCTCGTCCGCCACTGCGAGGGCCTCGATCTCCGCCCCTTCGGCTTTGGCGAGCTCGCCCTCGCGTAGCCGAAGCTCCGCCTCGCTCGCCGCCACGAGCCCCAAAGCGGCTTCGTAGGCCGACGCCGCGGCGGCGTGCTCGGTGGCGAGGCGTACGAGGCGCTCGGCCGACTGGGCTTGGGTGGCTTGTGCCTGGGTACGCGCCGCGACAGCGTCGCCGAGACGCCTCGCGGCTTCGGTGCTTGCTGAGCGGACGGCGGCAAGCGCCTCACGAGCGGCTTCTGCCTCGGCTGCGGCCGTGCGCGCGGACCCTGCGGCGGACTCGGCGTCACGACGGACGGCGTCGAGAGCGGCGCGCGTCGCCCCGGTACGCGCCGCCCCGATCCGCCATCCACGCGCCGAGAAACGGTCGCCTTCGGTCGTGACGATCGTCCGGTCCGGCAGCTCCTCGGCAAGGCCAAGCGCTTCGCTGAGCCCGCCCCGACAGAGCAAGACGCCAGCCAGCAACTGGTCGAGCACGGCAGAGACCCCAGCCACCTCCGACCTGACACGCGCGCGGAGCAGCTCGGTCCCGCCATCTGGCACTGGCTCGGGGGACGCCGAGGCGGCTCCGGGCCTGCCTGTGGGCAGCACGCCACCGTGGAGGCCGGCGTCATGCAGATGGCGCAACGCCTCGCGCGCCCTGCTCGTGCCTTCAACGAGGACCGTGCCGAGGACATCCTCGACAGCCGCCTCGAAGCCCCGCTCGCACCCGTCGTCGATGTCGACGAGGTCGGCCAAAGTCCCCAGCACGCCCTGCAGGCCGGCGAGGCGCTCCACACCGGCGCGCGCCCGTGTCTCGTCAAGAGCTGCTTGCAGCGCCTCGGCACGAGCCTCGAGAGCGTGCGAGCGATCGAGCGCTTCCCGGGCGCGCGCCTCGCTCGCCCTTTCGGTCGCAACTGCCGCCTGTTCGGCTGCCCCAAGCCGTTCGTGCTCGGCGCGCAACTGTATCTCGCCGCTCTCGCAGGCCTCGAGCGTCGCCGCCAGCTCGGCCAAGCGCTGCTCGTGCTCGGCGCGTATGCGATCGAAACTGGCAAGTCGCTCGGCAAGTCCTGCCACTGACTCGCGTGCTTCCGACAGGCGGGCGAGGGCAGCGTCGTGCTCTTGGCGGGCGGCTCGGGCATCCGAAGAAGCACCCTCGCCAGGCGCCGGCCCCGCGACTGCCTCCGGCCCGGAGGGCACGCCGAGCTCGCCGGAGGCTGCAACCGCCGCGAAAGCCGCCTCGTCACGTCGCAGCTCCCCCTCGAGGTCCTCGAGCCTCTCGCGTTCGGGCTCGAGGGCTTCCGAGGCGGTCTCGGCGGCAGCCAGGTCCGCGGCGAGACGGGACGACTCGGCCTCGAGCGAGGCAACGACATCCGCCTCGGTCACAACCGCGAGCGAGCCGGCGACGGCGCGGCGACGCTCGGAGACCACGTTCGCGAGACCCCGTTGGCGCTCCAGCAGGCGCTCGGCGCGCCCGAGCCGGTCAGCCCCGTCCCAGGCCTGCACCTCGGTCAGCGCCGACTCGGTCGAAGTGACCAGATCGTCGAGGCGCACGAGCTCGTTTCGCTGGCTCACCTCCTGCTCGGTGATCTCGCCATGGGATCGTTCGGCGCGTTCTAGGCGGCGCTCGAGCGAGTCGAGCTCACGACCCGCGAGATGCAACCGGAGCGCCCGCAGCTCCGCGACGAGGCCGTCGTGGCGGCGGGCCGCCTCGGCCTGCCGCTCCAGCGGGCGGAGCTGACGGCGCACCTCTCGCTGCAGGTCTTGCAGCCGAAGGAGGTTCTGCTCGCTCGACTCGAGCCGGCGCTCGGCGCGTTCGCGGCGCCGGCGGAACTTGAGAACCCCCGCCGCCTCCTCGATCACCATGCGCCGGTCCTCCGGGCGCGCCTGGAGCACCGAGTCGAGCTGGCCCTGGCTGACGATCACGTGCTGCTGGCGACCGACTCCGGCGTCGGAGAGAAGCTCCTGGATGTCGAGCAACCGGCACGGCGCACCATTGAGGGCGTACTCGCTCTCGCCCGTGCGAAACAGCGTCCTTGTGATCGTGACCTCCGCGAGCTCCACCGGGAGGCGTCTCGAGGCGTTGTCGATCGTGAGGGAGACCTCCGCACGTCCGAGAGCGGGCCGTTTCGAGGTGCCGGCGAAGATGACATCGTCCATCTTCGTCGACCGGACCACTTTCGGCCCTTGGGCACCGAGCACCCAGGCCACGGCATCCACAACGTTCGACTTCCCCGACCCGTTCGGTCCCACCACGACGGTGATGCCCGGCTCGAGCTCGATCGTCGTGGGATCGGCGAACGACTTGAACCCCTTGAGAGTCAGCGTCTTCAGGAACACGTTGGGATCACGTTATCCGGGTGGCGCGGTTTCCAGCGGATTCGCCGGCCGTATCGCATCGGTCGCGCCCCCGCTTCATTGCTGGCAGCCTTCGCAGCAGTAGGCGGAGCGGGATCCGATCTTCAGCCGCACGACCGGGTGCCCGCAGCGCGGGCACGCCTCGCCGGCCCGGTCGTAGACGGCGTGACGACCCTGATAGGACCCGAGGTCACCGGCGAGATCGCGATAGCCCAGGTCCCGCAATGAGGACCCGCGCGACGCCACGGCGTCGCGCAGCACGGCCCTCGCCGCCCTTGCCAGGGAGGCGAGCTCGGCTGCGGAGAGCGAGCCGCCGGGGCGGTCGGGCCGGAGCTTTGCCCGAAAGCAGGTCTCGTCCGCGTAGATGCTCCCCATGCCGGCGACGATGCGCTGGTCGGTGAGCAGCGCCTTGAGCGGGGCGCGACGGCCCGAGAAACGGGAGGCGAGATAGGTCGCGGGCAGGCCTTCCAGCAGCGGGTCGCGCCCGAGGTGCGAAAGCTCGGACGGGACGCCCCGACTGTCGAGCTCGGAGCATACGAACCATTCTCCGAAGGTCCTCGGGTCGACAAAGCGCAGCTCGGTACCGTCCTCGAGGCCGACGATCACATGGGTGTGCTCGGCGAGGGGCGGGCGCTCAGTGCCCCCGAAGTGGAGCAGTTGGCCGGTCATCCGCAGATGGACCACGAGCACCGAGCCGTCGTCCAGCGAGAGCAGGAGGAACTTGCCCCGGCGCCCGGCACCGGTGAACCTGCGACCGGCCAACCGGCTCGTCAGCTCAGCCGGCGACTGGCGCCGGACCGTACGGCGCCCGAGAACTTGGACCTCGGTGACCCGCCTGCCGATCACGGTGCCCTCAAGGCCCCGGCGCACGGTCTCGACCTCGGGGAGCTCGGGCACCTAAGCGCTGGGATCGCCCTGTCGGGCGCCAATGACCTCGAGGGCGGCGGCCGCCGCGACGCGCTCGGCCAGTTTCTTCGAGGTGCCGGTACCGCGGCCCAAGACCTCGCCGCCCACCGTCACCTCGGCGAAGAAGACCTTGGCGTGGTCGGGGCCCTTGCCGTTCACCTCGTACGACGGCATCTCGAGGTTGAGCCGCGCCGCCAGCTCCTGGAGCCGGTTCTTCGGATCGCCGAGCCGGCCTTCGGCGGCGATGCCCGCGATCGGTCCTTTGAGCAGATCGACCACGAAGGCGGCCGCGGCCGGGAGCCCGGAGGAGAGGTAGACGGCGGCGATGATGGCTTCCAGGCAGTCGGCGAGGATCGACTCCTTGGCACGGCCGCCCGAAGCCTCCTCGCCCTTGCCGAGCAGGACCGCCTCGCCCACGCCGAGCTCATCGGCGATCGGCGCCAGCGCCTCGGTACTCACGACCGAGGCGCGAAGCCGGGCGAGGTCTCCTTCCGGCAGGTCCGGAAAGGACCGGTAGAGGTGCTCGGCCACGACAAGGCTCAATACGGCGTCGCCGAGCAGCTCCAAGCGCTCGTTGGAAGGGCGGCCGCCCCATTCGGAGCAGTACGAACGGTGCGAGAGCGCCTGGCGGAGCAAGCTGCTGCTCACGCCGTACTCGCTGAGCGCGCTGAGCAGCCTCTCGCCGTTCGGCTCGGGCTCGCCTGTGGGTTTGCTCAGGCCGCCCCGACCTTCCCGCTCACGTAGTCGACCGCGTCACGCACGGTGCGCAGCTCCTCGAGGTCCTCATCATCGATGCGGAACCCGGGCAACCGGTCGCTGAGCTCCTCCTCCAACGCCTCGACCAGCTCGATCAGGGCGAGCGAGTCCGCGTTGAGGTCGTCGGCGAACGAAGACGACTCGCTGATCTCCGACATGTCGATCTCGAGGATCTCCGCCAGCTGGGAGCGGACGAGCTGGATCACCTCGTCGCGGCTCATGATCGCACCGGTCGTCTCGGACACCTGGGCTCCTTCGTCTTGCTTCTGTCCCATGTTAAGGCCTGCGGGGCGGCCTCGCCCACTGCCCGCCGCCTTTGCGCCGCTCTGAGGCGGGTGAGGTCACCCGGGCGACGGCGCCGTCAGACAACCGCAACCGCGTCACGCAGCGATCCCACGAGATCGCCGGTCACGGCCTCGTGGGCCACGCGCACGGCGTTCAGGATCGCCCTCGCCGAGGAGCTGCCGTGGCTGATGACGCACACACCGTCCACGCCGAGCAGCATCGCCCCACCGGTCTCTTCAGGGTCGAGCCGTTGCGCGTAGACGAGCAGCTCAGGGCCGAGCACTTCGCCAGCGGCGCGGCTCTCCGGGGTGGCGCCGATCACGCGGCCGAGGATGTCAAAAAGGGCTCTGAGAGCCCCTTCGAGCGACTTGAGGGCGACGTTCCCGGTGAAGCCGTCGGTCACGATCACATCGACCTTGCCCTCGAGCAGGTCCCGGCCCTCTACGTTGCCCACGAAGTCGACTCCGACCCCGGCCGCCAGCAGGGCGTGCGCCTCCTTGGCGAGCTGGTTGCCCTTGGAGGACTCCTCGCCTATGGACAACAGGGCGACTTTGGGGACGAGCGTGCCGAAACGCAGTGTCATGAAGGCAGAGCCCATCTGGGCGAACTGGACCAGCCACTCGGCGTGGCAGTCGGCATTGGCGCCGGCGTCCACGAGAACCGCCGGCTGCCCTGTGACGGCCGGGATGAGCGCCGCGATCGCCGGGCGGGCGACGCCGGGGAGCCGGCCCATTCTCAACAGTGCGCTCGCCATGGCAGCCCCGGTGTTGCCGGCGCTCACCACGGCACAGGCCCGCCCGTCGCGCACCGCCTCGGCTGCGCGCACGAGGGTCGAGTCCTTCTTGGCCCGAACGCTCTGGGCGGGGTCGTCGTGCATGGCGATGACCTCGCTGGCCGGCAGAATCTCCAGGTCGCCGGTGTCACCGAGCGATCCGTCCGTTGGGCCCACCAGCACGACGGGGATCCCGAGCTCCTCGGCCGCGCGCCGCGCCCCGGAGACGATCTCGCCAGGGGCACGGTCCCCGCCCATCGCGTCAACGGCGACCGGCAAGGAGCTGACAGACGAACGCACCGCGCCCGCTCCGCTGGTCGGCCGCGCCACGACTGTCAGTCGACCTCTACTGCCTGGCGACCCTTGTACCACCCGCAATGGGGGCAAACCACGTGCGGCAGCTTCGCCCGGTTGCACTGGGGACAAAGGCTGCGCGAGGGCTCGTTCAACGTCCAGGCCGACGCCCGCCGGCTGCGGCTCTTCGACTTCGAGGTCTTCTTCTTGGGGACGGCCATCGTCATTCTCTCCACTCGGGTACGGCTTGAGGAGCACCGAGCCCGGAAAGGGCGGCCCACCGCGGGTCGGTCGTTTCCGTGCAGGTACAGGTCTCGTGGTTGCGGTTCGCGCCGCACTCGGGGCAAAGCCCGAGGCAATCGGGCCTACAGAGCGGCGCGAGCGGCAGCTCCAAGATACAGGCATCGTGGGCTAGCAATTCGAGGTCGAGCCAGTCGGCCGTCATCGGGTAGCCGAGCTCGGGGTCGGCGTCGTCGGAGCAGAGCTCGCGAACCCGGGCGAGGAGGCGACCCGTCGCAGGCTCGAGGCAGCGACGGCACTCGCCCTCCCAGCGAGCCGAGACTGTGCCGTTCACGACCACGCCTCCGGGCACCGACTCGAGCACCACGTCCACCTCGACGTCCGAACCTTCCGCTATCCGGGAGTTGCTCACCTCGAGCTCGGCGATCGGCCCGACGGCCTTTACCCGGCGCCGCGTGCCCGGGTGCTTGCGCAGCACCGCCACGCCGACGGCGAACGGGCCGCGGTGGTCGTTCCTGCTCACTCGAGATCCTGGTCGAAGAGCCCGTCCCCCGAGAGCCAACCATCGTCGCCGAGCTCGTCCGGCGGCTCGTCGCCCGGATGGGGCTGCGGGGCCGGCACCGCCGCCAGCCGTTCCCGGCCGGTGCGCACCGTCTTGATCGTCCGGTCGAGCACGATCTCGAAGCCGGCGAGCTTCTGGTCGACGTAGTCCTCGGTCTCGTGGCGCATCTGGCGTGCCGCCGCCTCGGCGTCTTCGACGATCCGCACCGCCCTGTGCTCGGCCTGGCGGACGATCTCGGTCCTTTGCACCATCCGCTCGGCCTGGACCCGGGCGTCACCGACGATGTCGGCTGCCTCCCGCCTGGCCGCGGCGAGCAGCTCCTCATGGTCCTTGAGCATGCGGCGCGCCCGGCGGAGCTCCTCGGGGAGGTCGTCGCGGATCGCCTCGAGCAAGTCGAGCACCTCGTCGCGGGTGACGATGGCGGAGGACGAGAGCGGCATCGACTTCGCCGAGGTGATGATCTCGATCAGCTCCTCGATGAGGTCCTCGACGTTGCCCTCCTCGGGCGGGGCGTCGGCGTCGGGCTCGGGGGATTCGGTGTCGTGCACGTCGGTCACGGTCGCAGCTCCTTCAACCTGCTAGCAACAGGGGGCGGCACGAACTCGCTCACGTCGCCCCCGTGGCGGACGACCTCACGGATGAGTCTCGAGGCCACGAACGAGTGCGCCGAGCTCGTCGGCAGGAACAGTGTCTCGATGCCCGAAAGATGCTGGTTCATCTGCGCCATCTGCAGCTCGTTCTCGAAGTCGGAGACCGCTCGCAGTCCTTTGATGATGACGTTGGCTCCGACCTCGAGGGCGACCTCGACGACCAGGACCGACATCGCCACGATCCGGACCGAGCCCAGGTGCGCCAGTGACTCGGCGATCATCGCCTCGCGCTCGTCGACATCGAAGAGGGGCTCGCCCTTTTGCGGGTTGCGGACCACGGCCACCACGAGCCCGTCGAACAGCCTCGAGGCGCGCTCGGCGATCTCGAGGTGCCCATTGTGGAACGGGTCGAAAGAGCCGGGAAACAAAGCGATGGTCACACGGAGTCCTTCTCGGTGGTTCGGGGATCGTCACGGCCGAGCCCGCGGGCTTCGACCAGCGTGACGAGCGTACCGCCGTAGCGGTACTCGCGGATGATCCCGAAGCCCTCGGGGAGAGCGACAGGGCTGGACGTCTCCAGCACGGCGAGGTCGGCTCTCAGCAGCCTGAGCAGCGAGGGCCAGTCGTCGAATGAGTACGGCGGGTCGACGAGCGCCAGGTCGTAACGGGTGCCGGTCTCGCCGGCGAGGAACTCGGGGACGTCTGCCCGCACGACGCGCACGGCCGACGATGTGGCGAACCCGGTCGAGGCGAGGTTGGCGCGAATGGCGGCGACCGCCCGGCGGTCGGCCTCGACGAAACACACCGCCGCCGCTCCTCGAGACAGCGCCTCGATGCCGAGCGCACCCGAGCCGGCATACGCGTCGAGCACGGCCGCGCCCTCGATGACCCCGCGGCTGGCGAGGATGTCGAAGATCGCTTCGCGCACCCGGTCGCTCGTCGGACGAAGGCCTTCTATGTCGGGAGCCCTCAGCCGGCGCCGCTTTGCCGTGCCGCCTATGACCCGCATGCCACCACGGTAGGGCTCCGGCCTGCCAGGTGCCCGAATCGCGCGCCGATCGGAACGCCGGCTCAGCCCTTCAAGACGAACTCCTCGGACTCCTCGTCCACGAACAGGTGGACCTCCTCGGCGAGCAGAGGATGCGCCTCGAGGGACGGGTCCGCATCGACGATCGCCTCGGCCACCCGGCGAGCCTGACGGACCAGCTCCTTGTCCCGGCGCAAAGAGGCCAGGCGCAGGTCGCTCCGGCCCTTTTGGCGGATCCCGAGGACGGTGCCCTCGCCTCGGAGCTCGAGGTCGACCTCTGCCAGCTCGAAGCCGTCGCTGGAATCCTCGAGTGCCCGTAGGCGCCTTTCCGCCCCGGGTGTCACGGCCTCGGCGAGCAGGTAGCACCACGACTCGTCCCTCCCCCGGCCGACCCTTCCTCGGAGCTGATGGAGCTGGGCGATGCCGAAGCGCTCGGCGTCCTCGATCACCATCACGGTGGCGTTCGCCACGTCCACGCCGACCTCGATGACCGTCGTCGCGACGAGTACCTGGAGCTCGCCGCGGCGAAAAGCCGCCATCGTGGCTTCCTTCTCCTTCGAAGCAAGCTGCCCGTGCAGGAGGCCGACGGCGAAGCCGGCGAGCTCGCCCGAGCAAAGGCGGGCAAACTCCTCCACCGCCGACTTAGGGGCCTGCTTGGGCGTCGCCTCAGGCTCGAGGCCAAGGCCGGCGAGGGGCAGCCGCATGACCTGGGCGTGCGGCCGGCCGAAGTCCTCCTCCGGATCGTCCTCCTCCAAAGACGCCTCGTCGAGGGTCTCGGGCTCCTCGTCCTCGGGTTGGCCACCGCCCACGAGCGGGCAGATGACATAGGCCTGGCGCCCGGCTGAGATCTCCTTGCGCACCCGGTCCCAGGCGGCCGGGTACTCCTCGGGCCCGTTCAGCCAGGCTGTCTTGACCGGAGTCCGCCCGAGGGGCAATTCGTCGAGGACTGTCTGGTCGAGATCGCCGTAGACCGTCATGGCCGCCGTGCGCGGGATCGGGGTCGCCGTCATGACGAGCACGTCGGGGTGCCGGGAGCCCACCTCGGCCTCGGCGAGGCCGTCGGCGGCGCCGGCGCTCGGGCCCTTCTCCCGCAAGGCGGCGCGTTGCTCGACCCCGAACCGGTGCTGCTCGTCGATCACGACGACCCCGAGGGAATGAAAACGGACATTGTCGGTCAAAAGCGCGTGCGTGCCCACGACGAGATCCAGGCGCCCGTCCACCAGCTCGGCTTGAATCCTCGTGCGCTCGCTGACCGTCGTCCGGCTCGTGAGCAGTGCGACCTCGAGGGCGCGGGTGCCTCCGAGGCGAGTGCCGTCCTCCACCTCCAAGCCGGCGAGGAAGCCCCGAGCCGCGAGATAGTGCTGCTCGGCGAGCACCTCCGTCGGGACCATGAGCGCCCCCTGGTGGCCTCCCTGCACGCCGTAGAGGAGCGTCGCCAGCGCTACCACCGTCTTTCCCGCGCCGACGTCGCCCTGCAGGAGGCGGTGCATCGGGTGCGAGGCGGCCAGATCCGCCGCCACCTCGGAGATGGCCCGCTCCTGGGCCTCGGTCAGCTGGAAGGGCAAGCGCCCGAGGAACTCCTCGACGAGGCTCGCCTTGCCCGGCCCCGGCCTGAGGACGTGGGGGATCCCCGGGGTCTGGGCGGCTGCGGCGCGTTTTTGCATCACGAGGATGAGCTGGAGCCTCAACAGCTCGTCGAAGGCCAGGCGGCGCCGGGCGACGTCTCTTTCCTCGAAGCTTTCCGGGGCGTGAATCCCCCGGAACGCCTCCGTGCGCCCGGCAAGGCCGATCTCGTCGATGAACCGCCCCGGCAGGACCTCCGCCAGGCGTCCGGTGCGCTCCAGGGCCTCTTTCACGTAGGTGGCGATCTCGACCGAGCCGATCTTGGCCTTGCCCGACTGCGGGTAGACGGGGACGATGCGGCCCGTCTGGTCGCCGACGAGGTCCACGACGGGATTGGTCATCTGGCGCCCGCCTCGGTAGACCTCGGTGCGGCCGAAGACGACCACCTCCGAGCCGACCACCAGCTGGCGGGCCCGCCAGGGCTGGTTGAAGAACACGAGCTGAAGGCGCCCCGTCGCGTCCTCGACGAGGATCTGCACCATCGTCCTCCCACCTCTCAAACGGCGGGCCGAGACACGTCGCACCGTGGCGGTGACCATCGCCTCCTCGTCCTCGGCGAGGGCGGCGATCTCGGACTGGTGGCGGCGGTCGATCCAGCGCCGGGGGTAGTGCATGAGCAGGTCGAGAACGGTCTCGATGCCCATCGACTCGAGGCCAGAGGCCTTTCGCGCCTTGACGGCACGCAGCTCTGTCACGCTCTTGTCCTGGAGAAACCGCAACGTGCGGCCTCCAGCCGCCTCGCTCACTCGACAGAGACCAGGTACGGGTAGAGCGGCTGGCCACCGTGGTGCAGTTCGAGGGAGATGCCCGGCCAGTTCTCCCGCAACCACTCCGAGACCCGCCGGGTGTCAGCCGCGGTGGCGCCGGCACCCTCGATCAGGGTGACGATCTCGTCCCCGTCCCCGAGCATCTTCGCGAGAAGGCCGCAGGTAGCCCCTGAGAGAGTCGCAGCGACTGACTCGACCCCACTTCGCGACAGGCCGATCCAGTCCCTGGTCTCGATCGGGCCCGCCTCCGAATCGCTCGCCCGGACTGCCCGGGTCACCTCTCCGGCCCGCACCCGGCGGGCTGCTGCGGCCATGGCCCGTGCGTTCTCCTCGCCCGTCGCCCCGGGGTCGTACTCGAGCAATGCGGCCAGGCCCTCCTGGATCCCGGGGGTATCGACGACGTACACGGGCTTTGTCGACAGCCCGCGTACCTGCTCGGCAACAGCCACGATGTTCTTGTTGTCGGGGAGGATCACGACCTCTCTGCCCGGCACGGACTCGACGACCTCGAGGATCTGCTCGGTGGAGGGGTTCATCGACTGGCCCCCGGCCACGATGTGGTGAACACCCAGCGAGTAGAAGATGCGACGGATCCCGTCGCCCGTCGCCACCGCGACGACCGAGGTCACCGGTGCTGGCTCCTCGACGCTCGGCGGAGGGGCGCTGAGCTCGGCCGCCCGACGTACCCAGGACTCCTCTTCGACCTGGTCGCGCAGGTCGGTGACGCGTATGTCGCGCGGGCGGCCCACGTCGAGCGCCGCTTCGATCGCGGCGCCGATGTCGTCGGTATGGATGTGGCAGTTCCACAGCCCGTCGCCGCCGACGACGACTATCGAGTCACCGATGCCGGCCCACACGGCCTTGAACGCCCCGAGCGTCTCGTCGGGAGCATCGAGGAAGTACATGACCTCATAACGCGGACCCTCGACGCTCCCCGCCTCGCCGTTGCCGGTCGCGGGCCGGTCCCTGGCGCTGTCGTGATCGCGTGCGCCGTTGCCGGTCACTCCATGGCGCGCACCCGTGCTCCCAGCCGGCGGCACGAAGTGGTCGGCCGCGAAACCGCCGGTGATCTGGTCTGCGACCTCTGGCGGCAAAGGCAGCTCATCGACGGGCGGCCGCCCGTCGATCACGTGCAGGAAGGCGTCGTACATCAACACGAGCCCGGCGCCGCCCGCGTCGACTACACCGGCCTGCGCCAGCACAGGCAGCAGTTCGGGCGTGCGCCAAAGCGAGGAGACCGCGGCTTGCCTCGCCGCCTCGAACACGCCCAACAGGTCCCCACCGCCGATCTCGTCCACCTCACGCGCAGCCGCCGCCGCGTCCGCGGCGACAGTCAGCATCGTGCCTTCGACGGGGTGCATGACCCCTGCCCGCGCGGCTGCGCTGCCCTCGGCGAGAGCAACTGCCGCCTCGTGGGCCCCGACCACCTGGCAGGGAGCGAACGTGCCCGAGATGCCGCGGAGGATCTGGCAGAGGATCACCCCTGAGTTGCCCCTTGCCCCCATGAGCGACCCGCTGGCGATTGCCCGGCATGCGGCACCCATCGCATCGCCGTCTGCCGCCTGGAGGTCGAGGCCGTCCAGAGCCCTTACGACGCTCTCGACCGTGAGCGCCATGTTCGTCCCGGTATCGCCGTCAGGCACCGGATAGACGTTCAGCCGGTTCACCACGGAGCGGTGTCGCTCCAAGCCTTCGGAGAAGGCGTGCATCACCCTCACCAGGCTCTCAGGAGTCAGACCGTCGGCGGGATCGGCGTCTGCGGGATGTCCGGTCACCGGCTCACGACGCCTTGGGGTGATGCCGTCGGCATGGTGGTACCGATGGTCGCGGATCGGTCACGCACGGCGCCATTCCAATGGATGCTAACGTGACACCTCGTCCATTTGTAGGAACTCTCTCTTGGGGAACGCGTCATCGTGGCAGCCGTATGCGAGATATGTGAGAAACACCCGAGCTTCGGGATGAACGTGTCCCACTCCCATCGGCGCACGAAGCGCCGCTGGGACCCCAACATCCAGCGCGTCCGGGCGCTTGTGGAGGGGACCCCGACACATCTGAACGTCTGCACCTCTTGCATCCGCGCGGGCAGGGTCGTCAAGCCACCGCGGCGGATCCTCGCCGGACGTCCGAGCTGAGCGAGAGTCCGAGCTGAGCTACAGGCTCAGCGGAGACGGTGCTCCCACCCTGAGGCCTCCAGAGGCTCATCGCCTATCCGCCTCGTCGCCGGGTTCGAGACGCACGCACCGATGTGGATAGGCGGCCGAAGGCCGGCGGCCGTGAAGGCCTTCGAGACCGCGACGGGATCGGCGGCGGCGAAGATGAGCTCGTAGTCCTCACCGCCTCCCAGCGCTTCGTCACGCGTCGCACCCTCGGCCACCGGGAGCGAGTCGAGGACGACACCGACTCCAGAAGCGGTCGCGAGGCGGTCGAGATCGATCCCGAACCCGTCGGAGACGTCGATCATCGCTGTCGCCCCGCCTGCTGAAGCTGCCCTCCCCTCGCCCAGCCGGGCGACGGGGCGGCGATAAGCGGCGGCGAGGTCGGCCGGTGCCGGCCCGGCGCCGGTGAGCTGGGCGCGAAGGGCCCGGAGCCCCGCCGCCGAGCGGCCGAGAGGCCCCGTGACGAACAGCGCGTCACCTGGGCGGGCATTGCTACGGAGGATCGCCGGCCGGTTGTCCGAGGTGCCCGTGATGGCCACAGAGACGACGAGGCACGGTCCCGACGAGAGGTCGCCGCCAACGACCGCGCACTGGTAGGCAGCTGAGGCTTCGGCGAGACCGCGGGCCAACCCGTCGATCATCGAGGCACTGGCCCCGGCTACCGTCACGAGGGCGTGCAGGGGCCGGCCGCCCATAGCTGCGATGTCGCTCACGTTGACGGCGAGCGCCTTCCAGCCCACGTCCGCCGCGTCCACGAGACCGAGGTCGAAGTGCACGCCTTCGACCACGACGTCCGCTGCGAGCAGCAGTGACCCGCCCGGAGGACTGGACACGACGGCGGCATCGTCACCGATCCAGGTCTGGCCCTGGGGTGGTTGTGGCACGGCTTGGCGGATGATCTCGATCGCAGCCATCTCGCCGTCGTCACCTGACACAACTTCGGACGCTACCGCCGACACGGGCGGGCAGTGGTCGTCAGCAAGGCTGGCCAGGCGACTTGGGCGCTTGCCGGGGGCTCGCCTACGATCGGCCAATGGCAAAGACCAGCAACCGCAAGCTCCTCGCCTGGGTCGACGAGGTCGCGGCGCTCACCCAACCCGCGCGGGTCGAGTGGTGCGACGGTTCGGCCGACGAGTACGACAGGCTGTGCCAGCTCCTCGTCGACCGGGGAACTTTCACGAAGTTGTCCGATGCAAAGCGCCCGAACAGCTACCTGGCCCGTTCGGACCCGGCCGACGTCGCCCGCGTCGAGGACCGTACCTTTGTCTGCCCAACCGACCCGAGGGATGCGGGCCCTACCAACAACTGGGTGGACCCCGACGAGATGCGCGCCACGATGACCGACTTGTTCTGTGGGGCGATGCGGGGGCGGACCATGTACGTGGTGCCGTTCTGCATGGGACCCCTCGGGTCTCCCATCGCGCACGTCGGCGTCGAGATCACCGACTCGCCGTATGTGGTAGTGAACATGCGCATCATGACGAGGATGGGCACGGGGGTGCTCGAGGTGATCGGCGACGATGGGGACTTCGTGCAGTGCCTGCACTCGGTCGGCGCCCCCCTCGAGGCGGGACAGCAGGACGTGGCGTGGCCTTGTCAATTAAGTCACGTCTACGTCACCCACTTCACCGACACTCGCGAGATCTGGTCGTTCGGTTCCGGTTACGGAGGCAATGCCCTCTTGGGCAAGAAGTGCTTCGCGCTGCGGATCGCCTCGGTGATAGGGCGCGATGAGGGCTGGCTGGCCGAACACATGCTGATCTTGAAGCTGACCTCACCTGGCGGCGAGGTCCGCTACGTGACCGGGGCCTTTCCCTCGGCCTGCGGCAAGACGAATCTCGCCATGCTCGTCCCGACGATGCCAGGCTGGAAGGTCGAGACGATCGGGGACGACATCTGCTGGATGAAGGTCGGTCCTGACGGGACGCTGCGGGCGATCAATCCGGAGGCCGGTTTCTTCGGTGTGGCGCCGGGTACGAACATGGTCACCAACCCGAACGCGGTGCTCACGCTCGAGGCCAACTGCATCTTCACGAACACGGCGCTCACCGACGACGGCGATGTCTGGTGGGAGGGCCTGACCACAGAGCCGCCGGAACATTGCACCGACTGGCGCGGCAATGAGTGGACCCCGGAGGCCTCCACACCGGCCGCGTACCCGAATTCACGCTTCACCGCTCCGGCCAGCCAGTGCCCGGCGATCGCCAGCGAGTGGGAGGACCCGAAGGGCGTCCCCATATCCGCGATCCTCTTCGGCGGCAGGCGGGCGTCGGTTGTCCCGCTCGTCCACGAGGCTTTTGACTGGGCCCACGGCGTTTTCCTCGGCGCGACCATGTCCTCGGAGACGACGGCTGCCGCCGCGGGGGCGGTCGGAAACCTGAGACGCGATCCGTTCGCGATGCTGCCCTTCTGCGGGTACAACATGGCCGACTACTGGGCGCACTGGCTGTCGTTCCGCGACAGCCAGGACGAGGCGAATCTGCCCCGGATCTTCTCTGTCAACTGGTTCCGGAAGGGCACGGACGGGCGCTGGCTGTGGCCCGGTTTCGGCGAGAACTCCCGCGTGCTGGCCTGGGTGTTCGAGCGCTGCGGCGGGCGCGGTGAAGCCGTCGAGACCCCGATCGGCTACCTGCCCGCCCCCGACGCGATCGACGTCGAAGGCCTTGACATCTCCGAAGAGGACATGACCGAGCTGCTGCGAGTCCACCGCGACGAGTGGCGCGCCGAGCTGCCCCCTATCGCCGATTACTTCGGCCAGTTCGGAGATCGGCTGCCCGTCGCAATGTCCGACCAGCTCGAGGGTCTCAAGAAACGCCTCGATTGACAGCCGTCCCGGCGAGCTCCGTCCCCGGCGAGCGCCGTCCGGGCGAGCGGGACCGGCACGTTCCCGTCAGCCCCAGGTCGCACTCGTGACCTGATTGGCGGGAACTGGCACGATCGCCGTGATCGAGCCGTCCGGCCCGACCACGGCGTAGTCGCCCGCCGGGAGGCTCGGGAACACCGCGGCGTAGACCGTGGCGCTGCGGCCCACCCGGGGCAAGCCGTTCTTGTCGGTGTGGGTGACCGAATAGAAGTGCTTGCGGTTCCACGTGGTGTCGCTCAGGTGCTTGATCTGACCCGTGCTGTACAGGAACAGGTCGTGCACGCCGATGTCTGCGAGCACGGTGTTGAATCGGAACTGGTAGGTGATGTCCGCGCGAGCGTCACCGTCGTTGTCGATGTGGATCTCGTAGAGCACGTCGTCGCCGAACTCGTAGAAATTCGGCCCTCCGGCGGGCTGTTGAAGGGGTACGTAGCTCGCGACGATCGTGACCGTGCTGGGGTTGTCGGGGCTCACGAAGGCATAAAGGTCCGCGCTGTCTGCGACGGCATCCTTTGAGATCTCGGGAGCTTCTCGGTGGGAAGACATGGTCGGTTACCTCACCTTTCGTCTGGGATCGCAGTGCGATATCAAGGTCGCCTGTCGGCGACCGGGACTGGCGCTGCCGGGCGGCGGTGCCTGGCTAACCCGCCTCTCGCACAAGCCGTGCGACAAGCGACGAGTCACGGCGGACCACTTCGCGGGTGCCGACCATGAGGTGAACCTCACCGGTGCGCGGGTCGGCCATGTGCACGACGAGCGGCCCAGTGGCAGCGCGCCCTTGGGGTGCGGCGACACCGTTGGCGTGAACGCTCGCGGGCTTGCGTGCCGCCCACACCCGTCCCGGCAAGGACGGTATGGCGGCGAGGAAACCGGCTGCTGCGACCCCGGTCCCGCCCTGCTTGAGGAACATCCGTCGGGAAATGCTTGCCATCTACCTGGCCTCCTTGTCCGAAGGTTGCCAACGGCCGCACCGCAGGCGGGACACGTCGCCACCTGATGTGAGAGCCGCCGGCCCCGGGCTCGTCCCGGGCACGTCTCGGAGGGGACTACGGCGCAGGACGCGGGGCCGGATGACGGCTTGCAATTGCCGGCGGGGTATTGCTCAGTTCAGCGACGTGCCCGGTATGTCGCCCTGACCCGATCGGGGTTGCGCGGGGCGGCTCTGGAGCACGGCCCTCCGCATCGACACGTAGAACCCTGCCGCGACGGCACAGGTCACACCGATCAAGACGTCCCCTGCCTGCAGGGAGAAGCCGACTATCACGGCCAGCAACGCGCACAGGACCCAGACCAGTTGCAACTGCGTCTCGAAGCGGGCAAAAGCGCGCCCGAGCAGAGCCGGAGCCACGTGCTTTTGCGCCATCGAGTCGAAACACGGCTTTGCCGCCGTGGTCGCGAACCCGATGGCGAAGGTGAGAAACGGCTGGGCCCACAACGAGCCCGCCACCGCGACGAGCATGCCCGCCAGCGCCGCCAGCATCAGCGAGTAGAGGATCAGCTGCTGCTCGGAGAGATACTTGCGCAGAACCGGCACCAGGAGCGATCCGGCCAGCGAGCCGATCGCGCTTGTCAGGAGGACAAATCCGAACCACCAGGTGCGGGCGTGAAGAGAGCGCAGCGCGAACGCCAGGAAGAAGGTCATGAAACCGACTGCCCCCCTGATCACGGACATCGCCGCCAGGCCGAGCACCACCTCGGGGACATAGAGAGGGAGCCCCAGCCGCTGGCGCTCGCGAGCGACGTCGAAGCGTGCCCGAGGGTCGCGGCTGGAACGGGCCGGGTCGTCGGGGGGCGGGAACCCGGCGCCTTGTTGTGATGGGGCGCCTGCGGGAACAGGTGGCCCCAGGATGGGCTCACCGCCGGGCGTCCTCTCCGCCGGCTTGGCCACTGGCCTGGAGACGCGCGTGTCGAGGATCTTCGGAAGGCGCATCGCGGCCACGCCGCCGAGAAGGAACACGGCGAACGCAAGCCTCAAGACCCAAGGTGCCCCGAGCTGGAGGAGTCCCACGGCAACCGGCGAGACGATGAAGCCGGCGAGCGAGGCGAGCACGGCAAGCTTCGCGTTCGCACTCGCGAGATCGTCATCGGTCTCGGTCATCGATGGCACGAGGGCGGCCTTGGCGACGAGGTAGAGCTTGGAGAGCACAAGAACCCCGAATGCCTCGGGGAACAAGAGCAGTCCCTTGATGTCGCCGGCCATGAAGAGGACGAGGACGGCGCTGCCGACCGACGCGACCGCCATGCTCGTGCGCCTGGCATAGCTGCCCCGGTCGAGCAGGGGGCTGAGGGCCGGGGCGACTACGGCAAATGGCGTGATCGTGAGCAACAGGTAGAGGACGACCTTGCCCTTGGCAGCCTCCGGCGAGATCGTGAAGAACAAGGTCCCGGCGAGCGAGATGGTCACGAGCGTCGTGCCCGTGGAGAAGATGGCGTGGACGAGCGCGAGCCTGCCGAAGGGCTCCGACTGGTCGAACAGATCGTGGATGGCGCTTCGAACAAGCCGGGTGAGGCGAGCCCAACGCGCGGCGCTGTCCACGTTGTCATGGTACGTGGCGGCGCATCGCTTCCGGTCCCCCGCTACGATGCGGCGCAAACCGAGGACGAGGAGGTCACTAGTGGGAGTTCGGGCCTACGTGCTCATCCAGACAGAAGTTGGCAAGGCCGCCACGGTCGCATGGCTTGTGGCAGAGATCTCCGGGGTGCTGCGTGCCGAGGACGTGACCGGGCATTACGACTTCATAGCCGAGGCCGAGGCCGAAACGGTAGACGACCTCGGCAAGATCATCGTCAGCCGGGTGCAGCTCATCGAGGGCATCACGCGGACCTTGACCTGCCCGGTGCTGAACCTCTAGTTAGACCGGCCGACCGCCAGTCAGACCGGCCGACCGCGCCCTTCGAGCGCCGCGGGCTCCTCCCGATAGGCGGCATAGCCGGTCCGCTCGAGCTCCTCGGCGAGTTCAGGTCCCCCGCTCGCGACGATGCGACCCTCCGACAGCACGTGGACGTGCTGCGCGGGCAGCTCTGCGAGCAGGCGCCGGTAATGCGTGATCGCAATCACGCCAAGGGGAGGATCACCCTCGCGCGTCGCCCGCTCGATGCGCCTTGCGACTCGACCGAGCGCATCGACATCGAGCCCGGAGTCGAGCTCATCCAAGATGGCGATTCGTGGGCGCAAGATCGCGAGCTGGAGGGTCTCGTTCCTCTTGGCCTCGCCACCGGAGAGGTCGACGTTCATCGGGCGCGCCAGGATCTCGGACGGGATCCCGAGCTCGGCTGCCTCCTCCAAAAGGCGGGCTCGCAGGGGCGCCGGCTCAGCTTCCAGGACGCGGCCCGCGGCAATGAGAGACTCGGCGAGCGCCGACGCGAGCGGAACCCCGGGCACTTCGATCGGGTACTGGAAGGTGAGAAACAGCCCCGACTGGGCGCGTTGAAAAGGCGCGAGGTCGAGAAGCTCGACGCCGTCGAGGGACACGCTCCCGCTCATCACCTCGTATCCGGGCCTGCCCATAAGCACATGGGCGAGGGTGCTCTTGCCGGACCCGTTCGGGCCCATGACCGCATGGATCTCCCCACTTCGCACCTCGAGATCGATTCCCCGCAGGATCTCGCGGGAGTCGACTCCGGCGTGAAGATCGGAGATCTTGAGCACGCTCGCGCTCATGTGATCACCGCGAATACCTCGTCCCCGACGACCTCGATCGGTATGACCTTGACAGGCTGGGTGGCAGGCAGGCTCTGCGGCGAACCGTCCAGCAAGGAGAAGGTGCTGCCGTGCCGGAGGCACTCGATCTCGCACTCCTCGGCAAGGACCTCGCCTTCCGAGAGCGGGTAGTCCTCGTGGCTGCAGACATCGACGAGCGCCCGGAACCCCGACTCGCAGTGAACCAGCGCGATCGCGCCTGTCTCGATCTCGAAACGGCGAACATGTCCCAGCTCGAGCTCGCCGGTCGTGCACAGTCGGACCCTCACCTGATCAACCCCCACTGGTGACACCGTCCAGACGTGCGGCGACTGCGGCAACGAGATGGGCGCGGATGCCCGGTGCTGCGATACGCGCCCAGAGGTCGTCGAAAAAGCCCAACAGGATCAGCCGCTCCGCGACTGCCGGGGGAACGCCGCGTGCCTCGAGGTAGAAACGTTGCTCACGGTCGATCGGGCCGACGGCTGAGGCGTGCGAGCACCGCACGTCGTTCTCCTCGATGTCGAGATTCGGGACCGAGTCCGCGTGAGCCCCCTCGCTCAGGACGAGGTTCCGGTTCGTCTGGAAGGCGTCGGCGCCCCTGGCTCCGTGCCGCATCCTGATCAGCCCCGAGTAGACCGAACGGGCCGTGCCTGCGACAGCGCCCTTGAACACGAGGTCGCTCGTCGTGCGTGGCGCCCCGTGCTCCTGCAGCGTGCGGAAGTCGTGCACCTGTGAGCCGTCGCCGAGGTAGGCGGCCAGCAGCTCCGCGCTGCCTCCCTGGCCCGCCAGGACCGATTCGGTGCGAAAGCGCGCGTACTCGGCGCCGAGCGACGCCGTGAAGGTGCGGACCGTGGCGTCGCGGCCAGCACGGATCCGTTGATGGCCGATCTGCCAAGCGCGCTCACCGAGCTGCTGGATGGCGTTGTAGGACAGGACGGCTGCGTCCCCTACGAAAAGGTCGACTATCGGCACGACGAGGAGCGGGTCCTCTCCGGAGACGAACAGCTCGATCACGGTCGCTTCGGCCGCCTCGCCGAGCTCGATCACAGTGCGTTCGAAGACGGCCAGGGCGCTCGCCTCGGAGGCCTGGCGCGAGCCGAGCAGGTGCACGACGACGATCGGGTGCTCGATGCGCGCCCGAGGGGGAACCGACAGCACGAGGGCGTCACGAAGGAAGGCGTCGGCAAGATGGTCGAAGACGTCCGGCTCGTGCTCTTCCTTACCGGTCTCGGCATTCAGCTTCGCCACCTGGTCCAGTACGGCCGGGCCACGCGCGTCAGCAAAGACGCTACCGAGGACGGCCCCGGCGGCGGACGCGGCGGCGGACAGCTCGCAGGAGACCGGGACGCCGTCGACGACCACGGCGAGCCCGGAACGCTCGCCCACGTGCTCCAGCAGGGCAGCCGACTGCGGCCAGGCTTCGGCCTGGAGCGCCGGCCGCAGCTTGGCAACGGCGGCAGAGCCGCTCGGCACGTACTGATCTAGGTCGAGGTCGGCGATCCGGCTGTACCGCCAGAGATCCTCGTCCAGCGCCGGGGGCGGGCTCGCACGGAACCGCTCCAATGCGCCGAGTCGCCGCTCGGAGATCCATTCCGGGCCGCCGAGGCTCCGCGCGACGTCAGCGGTGAAAGAAACGGATGACTGCATCGTGATCAGGTCAGGACGTTACAGGATGCCCGTTACGGGCTGGGCGGCGGAGGACCCCGGCGCTTGAACCAGCGACGCGGGCCGCTCGCGCCGGAGCGTCGCTCCTCCTTGCGCTCGCGCTCCGCGGCTTCGGCGAGGGCCTCGGGCGCCACCGCAGAGACGATCTCCTCGGCATCCTCGAGCAGATCGGCGGCGTCCGCAGCGGACACGTCGGCCGGCTCCTGCTCCAGGGCGGGCTCGGTGACCTTGGCCTGGGTCCACCCGGCGTCCGCAAGCCGCCGCTCGTAGACCGGGCAGTTCTCCGGGCAGCGCCACGGCGCGTCCGGGGCCATGTCCAGCACGCAGAACCTGGCCACCTCGCCACTCGCGTAGGTGCGGCTCTGGTAGTGGCGACAGTCTTCCCGCATGGGCATGACGATGGACGCTACCTCGGAAACCCGCGAAGCGCGCACAGGCCCGCCCGACCCCCACTAGCTGCGGGTGTGGCACTCAGCCGACCGAGCCGTCCATCTGGAGCTCGATCAGCCGGCTCCATTCGACCGCGTACTCCATCGGCAGTGTGCGAGTGATCGGCTCGATGAAGCCGTTCACGATCATGCCCATTGCCTGTGTCTCGCTGAGGCCACGGCTCATCAGGTAGAAGAGCTGGTCGTCGCCGATCTTGGACACGGTTGCCTCGTGACCGATCTCGGCATCACGCTCTGAGACCTCCATGTACGGCTTGGTCTCCGAGATCGAGTTCTCGTCGAGGATCAGCGCATCGCAGCGGACGAATGACTTCGCCTTACGGGCACCTTCGTCGACATGCACCTTCCCGCGGTAGGCGGCAAGGCCGCCGTCCTTCGAGATCGACTTCGAGACGATGGTCGAGCTCGTCTCGGGAGCGCAGTGGAACATCTTTGCTCCGGTGTCGAGGATCTGACCCGCCCCCGCGTAGGCAACGGAGAGGACCTCACCAGAAGCCTTGGGCCCCATCAGGTACACAGACGGGTACTTCATGGTGAGCCGCGAGCCGATGTTGCCGTCGATCCACTCGACGTGGGCCTCGGCCTCGGCCCGAGCCCGCTTGGTGACGAGGTTGTAGACGTTCGTGGACCAGTTCTGGATCGTGGTGTAGGTGATACGGCTGCCCGGGAGCGCCACGAGTTCGACGACGGCCGAGTGCAGCGAGTCCGACGAGTAGACGGGCGCCGAGCAACCCTCGACGTAATGCACCTGCGCACCCTCGTCGGCGATGATCAACGTCCGCTCGAACTGACCCATGTTCTCGGCATTGATGCGGAAGTACGCCTGCAGGGGCATGTCGACGGTCACGCCTGGCGGCACGTATATGAAAGAGCCCCCCGACCAGACGGCCGAGTTCAGGGCTGCGAACTTGTTGTCACCGGGAGGGATGATCTTGCCGAACCACTTGCGAACGATCTCAGGATGCTCGCGGACAGCGGTGTCCATGTCGGTGAAGAGCACGCCCATGTGCTCGAGGTCCTCGCGATTGCGGTGGTACACGACCTCGGACTCGTACTGAGCCGTGACGCCGGCCAGGTACTTGCGCTCCGCCTGCGGGATGCCGAGCTTGTCCCAGGTGCTCTTTACCGACTCGGGCAGCTTGTCCCAGTCGTTGACCTGGGCATCGGTGGGCTTGATGTAGTAGTAGATGTCGTCAAAGTCCAGGTCGGGCATCTTTTCCGCAAACCAGCGCATCATCGGCTTGCGCTCGAAGCGGCGCAGGGAAGCCAGCCGGAACTCGAGCATCCAGCTCGGCTCGCCCTTCATGGCCGACATCTCCCGGACGATCTCTTCTGAGAGTCCCTTGCGCGGCTTGAAGACGTAGTCCTCGACGTCACTCCAGCCGAGCTGGTACTTGCCGAGATCGAGCTCCGTGATGGCCATAACGCGTTCCTCTCGAGGGAGAGTTTCTCCTACGCACATAGTAACAACTACGGGGCCGACGAGCGCACTCGTCGTTCGCCGCTGCGGGGCTCCGCAATGCTCAGCCAGACCGGGACCGGTGCCTGGGCCCAGGCAGCTGCAGGCCGAGGCCGAGGCCCAGGCAGGCCGAGGCCGAGGCCCAGGCGGGCTCAGGCCGAGGCCGAGGCGGGCGCAGGCCGAGGCCGAGGCGGGCTCAGGCCGAGGCAGGCGTGAGCTCGACGCTGTAGGCCGCCGTGACTCCGCTGGGGAGCTTCGCCGCGAGCCCGTTGACCGTCAGAGCTATGTAGGGCGGGGCACCGAGCCTGACTATGAGCGTGCCCGATCCCTTGAAGGTCACCGACCGCCCAGCGGCCAGGGTCTGGGCGAAGAGCCACGGGCCCGCCGTGGTGTGCTCGATCCCTACCCAGCAGCGTCCCCCCGTCGCCTGGAAAGCCAGCGTGTATTCCCTCGAGGGCACCGTGAAGGTGACCGGCGACACAGAGGTGGGCCGCAGGCTCGTCGGCAACTTCGTCGTGGTGGTCGAGGTCGTCTTGGTGCGCCCGCCACCTGAGTGGTGCGCGGTCGTGCCGGTCACGGACGCTGCGCCATGCCCACCACGGCTGCTCGGCGTACCACCGCTGCCGCTCAAGTAGAGCCCCGCAACGACGACCGCCACGACGGCGGCGGCGGCGGCCACGCCGGTCGCGGCCCGTCGCGCCATTACCTGCCGGCGGCGCTCAAACGTCGACCTGTAGGCCGCGCTACGAGCGCGCGCCTCGGCCGTCCCGGACGCTTGCCCGTGGGGCGAGGGCAGATGAGGACGAGCACCGGCAGTCGCCGTTCGCGCCGCCAGCGCTCCGGCTTCCAGGTCGGCGTCTTCACCGGCCTCCTCACTTGCTGCCGGCGAACGGTCCGCCGGGCGCGTCGGCCCGGAGAACCGGAGCTTCGGCTGGCCAGCCGGTGGCAGCCGCCTCGAAACCAAGGGGCCCTGCCCACCCGAGCTGCCTTCCTTGCGACCCTCGGCTGCCTCGCCGCCTGCCGGGTCGATCGGCCTGCCGACATGGGGCCGGCCCGTCTCCTCATGGGGGAGGATGCGGAACCCGGTGGACTCGGTGCGTTTCGAGACCTCTCCGAGCACGCCGAGAGCGTGTTCGTAGGTCTCGACCGACTTGTGCTCGGACCTGGCCGCACTAACGCGAGCCCAGACGACCGCGGCGATGACGAGCACCGCGAGGACGACAATTACGACAGCGATCACGACCCGCAGCTCCTCGAATGGCTACTTAGTCTCCATTCAAGCCGAAGGCCGAGGCCATGGCACCGCGGGCGCTGAGACGGTCCCTCAGACTCTCAGGCCGTAACGCGGGCGGAGATGGTCCGGGATCTCCGCACGGCGCGGGTTCGCGCGGTCCCGTGCTGACACGACCGGGTCGGCGACGCCCCAGTCCGCTTCGAGCTCCGGGTCGTCCCAGGCGACGCCCAGCTCGTCGGCGGGGTTGTAGTACGCGTCCACGAGGTAAGTGAGCGTCAGGTCCGTGACTGCGGCGAAGCCGTGCCCCACGCCAGGAGGGATGTACACCCCACGATCGTCGTGCTCACCGATCTCCAGGATCTCGGTCGCACCGTCGGTCGGTGAGCCGATCCGGAGGTCGTGCAAGACGACCCGGGCCCGGCCCCTTGTCACGTACCAGTAGTCGGCCTGGTGAAAGTGGTAGTGAAGCCCGACGAGCGCCCCTTGCTGGCGGTCCGAGCGATTTCCCTGAACCATTTCCCGCCCGAGGGGGAACCAGCTGCGCCGGTATGTCTCGATGAACCTGCCCCTGCTGTCGCCAAAGACGTCGGGGGTGACGATCATGACGTCCGCTATCACCGTCGAGGCTTCCACTTTCGTCAACGGTCGCCCTCCTTGTCTGGTTCGCCCTCCGCGCCAGGACCGAAGGGTCTCTCATAGGTGGTCATTGGTCCGGCTGCTCGTGTGGCGGCCTGGTCGAAAAGGCCAGCTGCCAGTCATCATCGCTGTTCCCGTCGATGGTGAGGCGCCAGGTGAAACGCGTGTTGTGGGCGAGCGGCAGAGGGCTGAAGTTGACTGCGAGGGCAACGTCTACCGGGCTTCCCTCCGGCACTCCTTCGGGCCGCCCGACCTCGAAGTCACCTCGGACCTCGATCGGCTGAGGACCGTCCGCGCCCTCGACGACGACGGAGCGCCCGTCCTCGTCGACGAGGAAAAGCTCCCAGTGATGGGGTTGCCCCGCCTCGTGCCAGCCCACATCCACCTTTATGGCGATCGCGGACGGCATCGGGTCCGGCCCTATGAGGCTCCAACCCCCGCCGAGGATGAAGAGCTTCCCGTCCGCCACTTGCGCCGCGTCACAGAGCATCATGGTCACACGCACGGAGCCAACCGTAGCCCGGCACGCAATCGTCGATCCGCTGTGCCGGGTACCGTCGTCGCGGTGGCCGAGCTCGGGTTGCGCAACGACATCTACCGGCGACCCCTCGCGACCGCCCTCGAGCGCCTTGGTCTCCAGGCCGGATGGCGCTGCGCGGACGTCGGGGCGGGAGCTGGGGACGTATCTGTCGCCTTGGCTGAGCTCGTCGGGCGCGAGGGACGCGTGTATGCCGTCGACAGCGACCCGCGTGCGCGCGACGCGGTGGCCACAGCCGCGGCCGCCGCCGGAGAAGCGCAGGTCGTGGCCATCACCCAGGCCGGAGAGGACCTGGCGTTGCCCGAGAGCGTGGACCTTGCCTACTGCCGTTTCTTGCTGCTGCACGTCTTGGAGCCCCGCTCGGTCCTCGTCCGGATGGCCCTGGCGTTGCGCCCGGGCGGCTTTCTTCTCGCCCAGGAGCCCATCACCTCGGCAGGACGGATCGACGGAGCTCCGATGTCGATGCCGGAAGCTCGCCACCCCGACGTGGGCGCGCTCTTGCCCGGGCTGGTCCGCGAGGTCGGCCTCGAGCTCGTCGACGCCTGGGCTGAGGCGCCCGCAGGCGCGGGGCCGGGACCGGTGGCGGCCTATCTCGGGGAGCTCACCGGCGTGGACCCCGAAGACGCTTCCGTGGTGCTGCCGCCCCTCGTCACCGTCATCGGACGCCGGAACGCCCCGGAAGCTGCCATCGTCTCGCGCCCCGGCGTCAGCCGACGAAGGACTGGATCTGCTTGACGAGCTTCTCCTCGATCTCGAGGTTCCATGCCGACTCGGCGACATCGACCAGGAGGAACAGATCGGAGAGCAGCAGCGTCTCGACGACCGCCGTCCCCAGGTGCTGGAGCCACTTGCCGATGCCGATGCGTACGACACAGTCGTCGGTCGAGCCCGACACGAGGATCGACAGGGCGCGGTCGGCGTCTATGACCGCCGCCAGGAACTTTCCTTTCTTGGCCTGGATGACGGTCCCGTGGTCACTGTCGGCGGACCTCTGGGTTGTGAAGCCGTCCGACTTCAAGTACTCCTCGATCTTCGACTCCAGATCGCTCAGGTCGACGTGCTTGTCCTGAAAATGCAGGACCCTCTCACCTATCACTTGGGCTCCTCCCAGGCATACAGCGGGCCCCATGGCCCGCCTGTGAGCGTCCCGCATCTGGGGTGCTCGGCGAGCACGCTAATCGCGCTCACCTGTGCCGGCAGGTCGCTCCCCATCGGGGCCTATTTCAAAAGACGCGACAGGCGGCGGTCCGCCAGCACGCGACCCTTGGTCTGGCAGCGAGTGCAGTAGACGACCTCGTGCGACTCGTAGGAGACCCTGCTCAAGGCCTCGCCACAGCTCGGGCAGGGATGGCCGGCCCTGTTGTGCACGGCGAACACCGCGCCGAGCCTCGCCTCCGACAGGCCTCCGACCCGCTTGCGCTCCGACGCCATCGCTTCCGACATCACCGACCGGACAGCAGCCACCAATTGCCTGCGGTCCGCCAGGCTCAGCGACTTGAGGGGCGAGAAGGGCGACAGGCGTGCGCGGTTCAGGGCGTCGTCCGCGTAGCCACGGCCGACGCCGGCCACGAACCGCTGGTCCCGGAGCAGGGTGTGAAGACGACGGGTGTCCTCACTTGTGAGCAGCAACTCCTCGAAGGCGTCCTCGAGCGGCTCTGGGCCGAGGCCGGCCAGCAGGCCGTCATCGCCGGCGGCGAGCACCCACCAACCTGCCTTGCGCTCGTGGCCGTGCTCGCGGACTAGGACCGCGGCGCCGTTGCTGAAGACGAAGCGAGCGACGGCACCCCTCGGCCTGGTGTGCTTGGGGGGCAGCTCGATGTCCAACCGGCCCGCCTGGGAGAGGTGGACAAGGACGCGGCGAGCCGAGGAGAGGTTGAGCACGAGGTACTTGCCCCGGCGCCCCACCTCGATCAGCTCCTCTCCCTCGAGGCCTTCGCCGGCCGGGACAACCGTCTTCAGCCCGGAAAAACCCAACGTCTCCACTTGCACGATCGTCGCTCCCGCGAGCGCGGCATCGAGGCGCTCGGCGAGCGCCTGCATCTGCGGAAGCTCGGGCATCTGAGGCGACGACCCAGTCGCCTAGAGGAAACCCGGGGCGCCGTTCAGGGCCCGGCCGGCTCCGGAGCGCTTCAGGCCCGCACGCTCTCCCCGGGCGACGAACTTGAGAGCCATCTTGCGGCTGGCCTCGTCGATCATCTCCTCGCCGAAGATGACCGCGCCCTTGCCGTCGTGCTCGGTCGCCTTCTTGTACGCGTCGAGGATCGCCCAGGCCCGGTCGAATTGCTCCTGGGTGGGAGAGAACACCTCGTTCAAGATCGTGACCTGGTCCGGGTGCACCGCCCACTTGCCGTCATAGCCGAGCAAGTACGCCCGAGCGCAGTACTCACGGAGCAGCTCTGGCTCGCGGATCTTGAGAAACGGGCCGTCGATGACCTGAATCCCGCTTGCCCGTCCGGCCATCAAGATCTTGCTGAAGACGTAGTGGAAGTGGTCGCCCGGATACTGGTCGATCTGGACTCCGCCACTCAGCACGGGCATCTCCACCGAGGCTGCAAAATCCGCCGGACCGAAGACGACGGCCTCGAGCCTAGGTGACGCGGCACAGATCTCCTCGACGTTGATGAGTCCCCGGGCGGTCTCGATCTGCGCCTCGATGCCGATGTGGCCCACGGGCAGCCGGCTGTTCAGCTCCACCTGGGTGAGCAACAGGTCGAGGGCGATCACCTCGGCCGCGGACTTGACCTTGGGCAGCATGACCTCGTCGAGCCGCCGGCCCGCCTGGCCGACGACCTCGATCGCGTCGCCGTAGGTCCAGCGCGACGCCCAGCCGTTGAGCCGAACGCACATGACGCGGTCTCCCCATTCGAGGTTGCGGATGGCCTCGACCACCAGTGCCCTCGCGGACTCCTTCTCGGGCGCAGCGACGGAGTCCTCGAGGTCGAGAAACGTCATGTCGGCCGGGACGTGAGGAGCCTTCTCGAGAAAACGCGCGCTCGATCCCGGGACCGAGAGGCAGGAACGGCGGGGAAGATTGCGGGAACGCTCGGACACGACACCGATGGTAGGGCGACGCCGTCAGGTCGGCAGTCGGCTGATGTGGCGGCCCACTGCCGAGCTGAGCGCGAGGTGGCACTCGACGACCTTCGCCGTCGCGAGGCGCTCAGCCGATGTGGGAGTGGAGGAACTCTATGGTCCGCCTCCAGGCCAGCTCCGATGCCTCCGGGTCGTAAACCTCCGGGCGGGTGTCGTTGAAAAAGGCGTGGTCGGCCTCCGGGTAGATGTGGATGTTCACGTCCCGGTTCCCGGCGTCTCTCAGCGTGCGCACGAGTGCTCTCGCGGCCTCCGGGCTAGCCGACTCGTCCCTCCCCGCGAAGTGGCCGAGGACGGCCCCGCTGAGCGCCGCGTAGTCGGGTTGCGCGCCTTGCCACGGCACGACGCCGTAGAAGGGCACTACGGCTCGCACCTTGTCCGGCCGTTGCGAGGCGAGCATGAGGGCCAGCCCGCCACCCATGCAGAACCCGACGACCCCGACACCATTGCCGTTCGACCTGGACGCGACCTCGTCGACGGCGCCGCTCATGTCCCTTCCCGCACGGTCCAGCTGGAGGGCCATCATCTTCTTGGCGGCCTCATCCGGCTCCGCGACCTTCGCCCCGTGATAGAGGTCGGGCGCCAGCGCCACGAAGCCCTCGGCGGCGAAACGATCGCACACGTCCTTTATGTGATCGACCAGACCCCACCATTCCTGGATCACCACAACTCCAGGTCCTTCGCCACTGAGGGGCGTGGCCAGGTAGCCGTCGTCGGTCGACCCATTGCTCGGAAACTCGATCATCGATCCCATGGAATTGAAGCTACTCGCCTGGCGGTGATGCGGCTCTGGAGTTCGCGGGCGGACGCGCGATGCCCACGAGTCGTCTCGCTCTCGGGGGACCGGTTCGAAAAAGACCGAGGAGCCAGCCCTAGCCCGCACGAACGAGCAGCTCGGGCGCCGGAGGGCACAGCGGCCGGCCGAGGCACACGGCAGGGTTCTCCGGTCCGGTCGGTCCGATCACGACCTCGAAAGAGCCCTGTCCGATCAGCTCGACGGTGTCACCGGCCCGTCGCAGCATCTCTCCGAGCAGCTCGTCGTGCAGCAGGCGGCCAACTCCGGCGACTGCCCAGAGGGGAACCGAAGCCTCACGGGCAGCCTGGGCAAGGCCAGACGTGCCTGCGCTGGCCAGGACCCCGGACGGTCCGGCGGCGAGCGCCTCGACGATCACCACTGCTGCGCCCTCGACGGCCTCTTCTGCCTCGTCTGGCTCCCAGCCGCTCACTTCGCTGACGTGAGCCTCGAACCTGCGAACCTCGGCGCGCCGTCCGGGCGACGGCCCCACCACGCGGACAACTGCCCAGGGCAGACACGAGAACGCCTCGAGCACGGTCTCGGTGGGGCACGTCACGACGACGGCCTCACCGTCACCGAAACGACCGCTCAGCGCGTCGGCGAGCAAGCCGGCAGTCGGGTCCGAGACGAGCTCATCGACGACCCGCCGGGCCGCTCGGTCAGGATCGGGAGCTACAAGCAGTGTCGCGGCCACCCACCAGAGGGGCCCAGCGGTCACATGAGACTCTATGAGCCGCCTGCAGGCGGTCACAACCGCTGCCGGCTCGTCCATCGCCAGCTCGGAGATCGTCCATGCCGCCTCGGCGCCCAGGGTCGCCGGCGCCTCGTCACTGGCACGGGCGATCCATCGCAGACGCTCGATGGGATGCATCGAGACGACGCTACCGCCCGCTTCGATGCCGCGGTGCTACAGGCCTCACGACCCGCACAACGATGAGCTCAGCCGACTATTCCACCCTTGGTCATGGCGAGAACGTCGAGAGCCCGGTCAACCTCCTCCTCGCTCAGCAGGCCCATGTCGAGCACCACGGTGCGCAGATCCTTTCCCTCGGTAAGGGCCGTCTTGACCACCTTTGCCGCCTGTTCGTAGCCGATATAGGGATTGAGTGCCGTGGCGATCGAAGGCGAGGAGAGGGCGTAAGACCTGCACCGATCCTCGTCGGCAACGATACCGGCGATGCATTTGTCAGCCAGCACGACACTTACGGACGAAAGCAGCCGGATGGACTCGAGGAGATTGCTGCCGATCACCGGCAGCATCACGTTGAGCTCGAAATTCCCTGCGGCACCTCCGAATGCAACTGCGGCGTCGTTGCCTACGACCTGGGCGACGACCTGGCAGACGGCCTCGGGGACCACGGGGTTCACCTTCCCCGGCATGATCGACGAACCGGGCTGGAGATCCGGCAGGTGAATCTCACCAAGTCCGCACCGCGGCCCTGAAGACATCCACCGAAGGTCGTTCGAGATCTTGTAGAGCGATACTGCGATCGTCCGGAGCACACCAGATGCCTCGACAAGGGCGTCACGCGAGCCCTGGGCCTCGAAATGGTCGCGGGCCTCGGTGAGAGGCAATCCGGTGCCCGACGCGAGTCGCTCGATCACCCTTGCGGCAAATCCCGGTTTGGCGTTCAGCCCCGTACCGACAGCGGTCCCGCCGAGCGGTAGCTCCCCCACCCGCGGCAAGGCTGATTCGAGGCGCTCGACGCCGTGCTCGACCGCTGCCGCGTACCCGCCGAACTCCTGGCCGAGCGTGACAGGAGTCGCATCCATGAGGTGAGTGCGGCCGGATTTCACGACGACGCTGAACTCCTCCTGTTTCGCACGCAAGCTCGACGCCAGATGACCGAGGGAAGGGATCAGATCGCCGACGATCCCCAGAGCGGCGGCCAGGTGAACCGCGGAAGGAAACACGTCGTTCGACGACTGTGAAGCATTCGGCTCGTTGTTGGGGCGAACCTCTCGCCCGAGCCGTTCGCTGGCAAGATTCGCCAGTACTTCGTTCATGTTCATGTTCGTCGAGGTCCCCGAGCCGGTCTGAAAAACGTCGATCGGGAACTGATCAAACTGGCGCCCGCCTGCCACTTCATCGGCAGCCTCGGCGATGGCCGCTGCGACATCGGGTCCGATCGTGCCCATCTCCGCGTTCACTGTCGCCGCCGCGCCCTTGATCATCGCCAGGGCGACGAGGAGGCTTGGGTCCACGGTTCGGCCCGAAATCGGGAAGTTCTCGACGGCGCGCTGAGTCTGTGCCGCCCACCGCGCGCTTCGCGGCACGCGTACCTCACCCATCGAGTCGTGCTCGATGCGGTATCCCTCCGCATCCCGATCGGCACCTTCTGGGACTCCTGTCAGGGTCATAGGCTCAAGCTAGCTGTCAGTGGAACCGTCGTAAACCTTAAGTGCGCGTTATCGTAACGACGCTGTAATGGCAACAGTTCGCCCGCAAGCCTCGGTGCGACTGGGCTTGCAAGCCTTCGTACGGCGGGTTAGGTTGCGGGAATTGTGAGACCTGCTGGTGGGAGTCTCGATGCGGCTGCGCAAAGCGTGGCCGGTGCACCCGATGCCTCCAAGCATCGTCGGCGCGCGGCCGTATCGATGGCTGTTTCGGCCATGTTGCTCATGGGAATCGGCACTCCGCTCGTTCTTGCCGGGTCGCCTGCGGGAGCAGACCAAGTCTCCACCTTGCAACAGCGCGCTCAGTACATCGCCTCTGAGATCCAGGCCGCCAACGTCAAGCTGACAATCCTCGACGAGCTCTACCACCAGGCCGAAGGCCGGGTGGCGTGGTATGCGCAACGCGTCGCCAGCGCGACCGAGGCGATCAGGCAGACCGAAAAGGCGCTTGATCTGGACCGGTCGCACCTTCGCGCGATGGCCATCGAAGCCTACGTCACCGGTGGCGCGTCGCAGAGCTTGTCGGTCGTCTTCAGCGGCAACCAGCAGACCGCCGGCATGCAACAGGCTTACATCCAGGCGGCATCGGGCAATCTGGACGAGTCTGAGACGACCGTGCTGATCAACCAGCGCTCCTTGTCGATCGAACGGACCGCCCTCGACCGCACAGAGCAAGTCGCCAAGGCCAACGAGATGGCGATCTCCTCCGACCTCGCACAGGAACAGGCCACAACAGCTCAGCTGAACAACGAGGAGACACAGGTCAAGGGCGAACTCGCTGCAGCCGTCGCAGCGGTTCAACGGGCCCAGGCTGCCGCCTACGCTGCCGCTTTGGCGGCGGCAGCAGCAAAGGCCGCTGCCGAACAGGCATCCGCTCCACCAACGCCGTCGGCTCCCGCACAGGCGACGGTGCCGACACCAGCACCGTCGCCTGCAGTCTCGCCGGCCTCTTCGCCAGTGCCGGCTGCGGGCGACAGCGCCGGCCAAATCGCAGCGAATGCCGCCCAAGGCCAGCTCGGGGTGCCCTACGTCTGGGGAGGGGCCACACAGGGCGAAGGTTTCGACTGCTCGGGCCTGACCATGTGGGCGTGGGCCCAAGCCGGCGTCTCGCTCGCCCACGGGGCGACAGAGCAGTACTACGAGATCCAGCACGTCTCGATGTCGGATCTTCAACCAGGTGACCTCATCTTCTACGGCGACGCCTACCTCCTCTACCACGTCGTCATGTACATCGGCGGCGGCATGGTCGTGCAGGCAGAAGAGACAGGCACCAACGTGATGGACACGCCGATTCCGCCCGGTGCTTACGGCGCTGGCCAGCCCTGACGGCCGGCCAGTTCATCTCAGCTGTGCCAGCGCGCCTCAGGTGTCGCCCTGCGTACCTTTCAGACCATGCGCGCCGTTGTAATCGAGGAGGGCTCCCTCGCCGTGAAGGAACGAACCGACCCCGTGCCGGGTGTCGGTGAGGTGCTCGTCAGAATCCACGCCGCGGGCTTGAACAACGCTGATCTGCTGCAGCGGGCCGGCTTGTACCCGGCCCCGCCAGGTTGGCCTGCGGACATCCCGGGTCTCGAGCTCGCCGGGGTGGTGGCAGCCGTCGGCCCCGGCGTGGCACGTTTTGCCCTCGGCGATCGGGTCATGGCAGTCGTCGGCAGCGGAGCGCAAGCTGAGCTTGCGATCGTTCACGAGCGCAGCGCGATGCCGGTGCCCGACACGCTGGCACTGATTCAGGCCGGAGGGTTCCCCGAGGCGTTCACGGTCGCCCACGACGCCCTGTTCACCCAGTGCGGGCTCAGGCCGGGCGAACGGCTGCTGGTGAACGGCGCCGCGGGGGGTGTCGGCGTTGCCGCAGCCCAACTCGGGGTCCTGGCAGGTGCGACTGTCATCGCGAGCGTGCGTGCTGCGCGGCACCGAGGTGCGCTGGAGTCCCTCGGCGCCGCCGCGATCGACCCAACCGATGTCGCCGCATGGGGTCCCTACGACGTGATCTTGGAGCTGGTCGGCGCCCCCAATCTCGAGACCGACCTCGCCTCGCTCGCCATCGGGGCTCGCGTCGCGGTGATCGGCATCGGCGCTGGCGCCCGCGGCCAGATCGACCTCCTCCAGCTCATGAACCGGCGGGCGCGCATCTTCGGCTCCACGCTGCGGGCCCGGCCACTCGAGGACAGGGCCGTCGCCGCCCGTCTCGTCGAGAGCCAAGTCCTGCCCCTGGTGGCCGCAGGGCGAGTTCGATTCCTCGTCGAAGAGGTGTTCGCCCTGAAAGACGTGGACGAGGCGTACGCACGCTTCGCCGCCGGGGCAAAGCTCGGCAAGATCGTCCTCGACATCGCCGGCTGAGACCGGTCGGCGCCGCCTCCGGCGTCCGGGCGACGTTTCATGGGTGGAATATTTCAACAGTGGAACTGTTCTACCATGAGTAATGTCACGAGATCCAGCCAGAGGCCCGCAGTGAAAATGACGATCGCGCCAACAAAGCCAGAAGCGCCAGGACCAGGGAACGGCCTTGTCCCGGAGCAGTCGACCCGTGAGCTGCTCATCGACCGGTACTGCGAGCTCCAGCCCCTGCTGCAACGGCACATGAGCGCCCTCTTGCACGGGGAGCTGCACGAAGAGCTGCACACCGTGACCGACCACCAGCTCGTCGTGCTCACATACCTGCGCGGCCAATCGGTGACGATGCGCGAGCTTGCCAAGCAGCTCGGCGTCGGAGAGAGCGCCGCCACCGCGGTCGTCGATCGGCTCGTCCGTCAAGGGCTCGTGGTCCGCTGTGACGATCCCTCGGACCGCCGCGTGGTCCGTTTGGCCCTGAGCGATGCGGGTGAGTCGGCCGTGACCGAGCTGCACGCGAAGGCCTGCCACAAGACGGCAAGCCTGCTCGCCGTGCTTGCAGACGATCAGCTGGCCCAGCTTGTCAGGATCATGGAGACCCTCGACGCTGAGGCCGCCAAGGAGACGAGCGCCGGGTGCAAGGCCGTGGCCCACGACAGGAACCACCAGGAGCAGGCATGAGAACGACTGACAACTACCTTGACGCCGAGCAGCACCTCGACGCCGAGCAGCACGACGGCCATCAGGAGGCCTCCGACCAGGTCCCGCCTCGACACGGGGCCGGCCGGGTCGCGAGAGGCGCCGGGGCGCCGCCCCGGCGCGAAGCCGACAGCAGTGCCATGAGCCCCCGCCAGATCCGAGTCGTGTTCTCCGGGCTCATGCTCGGGCTGCTGCTCGCCGCGCTCGACCAGTCCATCGTCAGCACTGCGCTTCCGACCATCGTCGGTGACTTCCATTCCCTGAGCCGCCTGACCTGGGTGGTGACCGCCTACCTGCTCACCTCGACAGTGAGCGCTCCCCTGTACGGGAAGATCTCCGATCTCTACGGTCGCAAGCGCATCTTCCAGTTCGCCATCGTCGTCTTCCTGGCCGGATCCGTGCTGGCCGGCCTCAGCCGGAGCATGGACCAGCTGATCGCGTTCCGTGCCCTGCAGGGACTCGGGGCCGGCGGCCTGATCGTCCTCGCCATGGCAATCGTGGGCGACGTGGTGTCGCCCGCCGAGCGAGGCCGCTACCAGGGCTACTTCGGCGCAGTGTTCGGCATTGCCAGCGTCGCGGGGCCGCTCGTGGGCGGTTTCCTCGTCGACCACGCGTCTTGGCGGTGGATCTTCTATGTGAACCTTCCCATCGGCGCCATCGCCCTTGTCGTCACGAGCATCGTGCTGCGCGACAGGGCTGTCCGTACCCGGCACAAGATCGACTACCTCGGTTCGGCCCTTCTCCTCATCGGTTTCTCCGCCCTGCTGCTGGTCACGACCCTCGGGGGCTCTCCAGACGGCTACCCGTGGCTTTCACCGCAGATCGCAGGCATGACCGTGGCCGGCCTCGGATTCGTCGGGCTGTTCCTCGTCCGTGAGCACTATGCGCCCGAGCCGATCGTGCCGCTCAGGCTGTTCCGGATGCGGGTCTTCACGGTGGCCAACGCCGCCGGCTTCATCGTGGGCGTCGCCATGTTCGGCGCCATCATCTACCTGCCCGTGTACCTGCAGGTGGTCCGCGGGGTCTCCCCGACCGCCTCGGGCCTCATGCTCCTGCCCATCATGGTCGGCCTGTTCACGGCCTCAATCGGAAGCGGCCAGATCATCGCCCGTATCGGCCGTTACAAGATCTTCCCGATCCTCGGCACGGGCATCATGACCATCGGCATGGGGTTGTTCTCCACCCTGACCGTCCACACATCCTTCCTGGTGACCTCGGCCTTCATGCTGATCACCGGGTTCGGCCTCGGCCTCGTCATGCAGGTGCTGATCCTGGCAGTTCAAAACGGCGTCGATTACAAGGATCTCGGGACGGCGACGTCATTGGCGGCGTTCTTCCGCTCGATGGGAGGTGCCTTCGGGACGGCCTTGCTGGGTGCGGTCCTGAACGACCGGCTCATAGGCAATCTGACCAAGGCCCTGCCTGTTGCGGCCCGCCCGCACGTGAGTGAGATAGCTCGCCAGATCGTCGGCAGTCCGGCCGAGCTGAAACTGCTCCCCTCCGCGATCCACACGGCGGCCACCGTCGCTTACGTGCACACGATCGACACCGTGTTCCTCATAGCCACGCCGGTCGTCGCCGTCGCCTTCGTCCTGTCACTCGTGCTGCCCGAGATCAGGCTCCGCAAGACCGTCCACAGCGAGGCGGGGGCTGCCGAGACCGAGCACGGCTCGCCGTCGGCTCCGATCGATCCTGCAGGGGCGATCGCTCTCTGAGGCGAACCGTCCCTAACCTTGAACCGATGACGACGCCATCGGGACCCGAGCCGGCCGGGCGGCCGGCGGCAAGGTTGCTGGCGCGCCTTCGTGACACGCCCGGGGGCCCGCAGATCATCCTCAGGGCGTTTCTGGGCGTCACTTTCACTTACGCGGGCCTGCAGAAGCTGGCGAACCGCTTCTTCTTCAATGCCGCCAATCCGGGATCGATCCAGGCGCAATTGCACGCGTCGATCACGACGAGCCCGATCGGACCGCTCGTGCGAGTGGCGGCGCACGCGCCGGTGCTCGTGGGCTTGCTGATTGCTCTTGGCGAGCTGGCGGTGGGTCTCGGGACTCTGTTCGGCCTGTTCGGGCGGATTGCCGCTGCCGGCGGTATGGCCTTGTCGTTGATCCTGTTCCTGTCGGTCAGTTTCAACACCACGCCCTATTTCTACGGCTCGGACATCGTGTTCTTCTTTGCCTGGACGCCCCTTGTCCTAGGAGGCTGCGGAGCCTGGACCCTCGACTCCGCCCTGGCAAAGCGTGACGCCGAGGAAAGAGCGACGGCCACGGTTGGGCCTGCGCTGATGACTCCGGCTGCCCTGGACCGCCGTGCGGCTGCTCGCAAGTTGGCCTCCGCGCTCGCGCTCGGGAGCTTTGCCGTCGTCACGGCCGGGATCACGGCCACAGCCGGGAGAATGTTCGCCAGTACGTCGCGCACATCGGTCGCGCCCACGCTCTCGCGACCGACGACGGGGTCGGAGGGTGAGACTTCGACGAAGGGCACGTACATAGGGCTCGCCAGCGACGTGCCCGTCGGCGGCGCCAGCCAGTTCACCGACCCGGCCCAGGGCGTCCCCGCCTATGTCGTCCATCCCTCCAAGAGCTCCTTCGTCGCCTTCAGCGCGGTATGTACCCACATGGGCTGCACGGTGGGCTTCTACGAGCCGGCGCTCCAGTTCCGCTGCCCGTGCCACGGCTCGATCTTCTCGGCCGTCACCGGAGAGGTCATCCAGGGCCCGGCGGCGGTGCCACTACCCAGCATCCCGATCGCGGAATCCGGCGGCGACCTGCTCGCAGACGGGTGAGAACCGCCCACTAGGTAACTGGCAGGCCTGCTGACGAGTCCGGCCGCGCGGTTTTGAGTAGCATGACTGTCGTGAATGCTTTGTCACCCGGATGTCATCGATGGTGACCCGATCGGCTCCTAGCGCGCGCTCTCGCCGTACGCCTGGCACAACCGCCACCCGAGCTCGGACCACTACCACCCCGAAACGCAGCGCCGCCCGGCAGCCGGGCCGGGCGGAAACCGCCCGCTCGCCCTCGGACGTGCGTGCGGTTTCCGCCCGCACCCAGCGCTTGGCCCGCCAGGTCCCGCCCCAGCCCGTGCGAAAGCGCGGCCCGGCCTCTGGCGAGAAGGAGGCGGACGGGCGCCGGCTGCGAGCGGCACGCAACTACGAGGCGGTCGTAAGTGCCGTCCTCGACATCGTGAGAGAGTCGGAACCACAGGTGATCTACCTCCCCAGCGCCGCCGAGGTCGCAGCTCGCGCCGGGGTTTCGGAGCGCACCGTGTTCCGTCACTTCGCCGATCTGAATGCGCTTTTCGTGGCGGCGGCCTCGAGGATTCGCCCCATCCAGGACACCTACCTGGGACCGCGGCTCGACGCCCCACGCGTGGCCGACCGGATCGCCGAGCTCGTGCGTCTGCGCTCGAAGCTCTACGAGGAGATCGCTCCCGTGAGAAGGGTCGCAATCCATCTCAGCTACACACATCCTGTCCTGGTCGAACAGCTCGCCCACGCATATGCGGCGGCCAGAGCCCAGGTGGCAGACGTCTTCGCTCCCGAGCTGTCACGTCTTGACGCCAAGCGCCGGCCGCTAATGCTCGACGCGCTCGACCTCGCGGCAAGCTGGTCATCGTGGAACAACCTGCGTACCGTCCAAGACTGCTCTGTGCCCCGCACTCGACAGGTCCTGACAGAAGTGTTGACGCTAGTGTTCTGAGTTGATAGATCGGTGAATATATCTAGTCATGCAGCCCCTCAGTGTTGGGTGCCGCCGCGGCGGAGACTTTCTGGCAGTAGCGGGCCAAGGCGTTGAGGATCTGGTCGGCGGTCTTGACCCAGACGTAGGGCCGGGGGTTGTCGTTCCAGTGCTCGATCCAGTCGCGGATGTCAGCTTCGAGCGCCCTGACGCTGGTGTGGGCTCCCCGTTTGATCTTCTTGGTGGTCAATTCGGCGAACCACCGCTCCACCATGTTCAACCAGGAGCCCGAGGTGGGCGTGAAGTGCAGATGGAAGCGGTCGTGACGCAACAGCCAGCGCTGGATCTCGGGAGTCTTGTGGGTGGCGTAATTGTCGAGGATCAGGTGCACGTCGAGGTCCTCTGGGACCTCTTCGTCGATGCGGATGAGGAACTTCTTGAACTCGCCAGCTCGATGCCGGCGATGCAGCGATCCCATGACTGTGCCCGTCGCCATGTTCAGCGCCGCGAACAAGCTGGTGGTGCCATGACGCACGTAGTCGTGGCTGCGGCGCTCGGGCGTGCCGGGCATCATCGGCAGGATCGGGGCGTAGCGATTGAGAGCCTGGATCTGGCTCTTCTCGTCCACGCAGAGGACAACCGCCCGCTCGGGAGGGTCAAGATAGAGGCCGACGATGTCACGGACCTTGTCTATGAACAGCGCGTCGGTCGACAGCTTGAAGCTCTCAGCGCGATGTGGCTGAAGACCGAACGCCCGCCAGATCAGGCTGATCGAGGTCTGGGACATGCCTGTGGCCTTGGCCATGGAACGAGTCGACCAATGCGTGGCGCCATCGGCCGGCCTGTCCTCCAAGGTCTTTACGATCACCGCCTCCACCTTGTCATCGGTGACGGTCCGCTTGGCTCCCGGCCGAGGCTCGTCGAACAGCCCTTCCAAGCGGTGCGCCACGAACCGGGACCGCCACTTGCCCACCGTCACCGGATGCACCTTCAGCTGGGCTGCCACCGCCTTGTTGGTCGCACCATCTCGCGTACAGGCCAAGATGATCCGAGCCCGCAAGGCCAGCGCCTGTGCCGTCTTTCTCCGATTGGTCAGCCGCTCCAAGGTCAGCCGCTCCTCCTCGGAGAGCACCAACGGCTCCTTCGGTCGTCCACGTTCTGCCATGCGCACCTCCATGCTCGCACGGCACCAACGCGGTCTGCCGATCGGAAATTCCCGAAAACACAGATTCTTTAGCTAACTGACAACTCAGGACACTAG
>JBEKBT010000001.1:0-117254 GCA_050015255.1 Acidimicrobiales bacterium | reverse complement strand
CGAACTACAACGCGGCTCTCGGTGGCCCTGCCGCCGGCCTCATCGACTGGTACCAGGTCAGCGCCTCCCTGCCGGGCTTTGTGGGCGACCCCACCTACAAGGGCGAGCAGCTGCTGATGTGGGCGTCGAGCACCCAGACATGGGCGCTGATCGAGCCGATCGGCATGTTCCACGCCGGCTTCGACCTGCTCCCAGGTCTCCCGGTTCTCGGTGCTGCAGATGCCGCCAAGCTCGCGACGAGGCGCCCGGCCGAGCTGCTCCTCTTAAGCCTCACGGGAGCCAGGTTCGACAGCGCCCTCGTGGCCCTCGGGCGCTACCAGCCCCTTCTCGCCCGGACGACGCTGCTGCACAAGGGCACCGCCGTTCTCCATGCGTGGCTGATCGTCCTCAGATCCTTCGCACCGCGGCCCAACAGTTGACACAGTTGATGACGGGCAGGGACCGTCGAAGCGAAGGAGAGGCAAATGGCGAAGGGCCCCGGTCAGCCCTGACCGGGCCGCCGTGGCGCCCGTCGTGGCACCGCGCCCCCTGTGGGTCGCTGGGCGCCGGATCCTGCGCGTGCCCGTTCAAGTGTCCAGAAGGGGCGATGCCAGCGAGTGGCCGGCCAGACGAACACGAAGCCGCATACTGGCTGCTGTGAAGTGTGACGCAGGAACAGCATCGGGTCGTCGCTCACCCGACGACCCGTCCGAACGATCCCGGCTCGACGAGCTCGTCGACGAGCTGGGACGGGAAAGCTTCCCCGCCAGTGACGCCCCGAGTACTTGGGCAGGGGAAGATCCCGCTCGAACCATCCAGTCTCCCAGCCGAGTCGTGTGCGGCGACGGTGAAGACCCTTCGTGACCGCCGGCCAAACTCAGGAGACTTTCGGCCCTAGCGTTCGTTGCAGCTGCAAACCATCATGAAGCTATGGGCGGCCTGAAGCGCGTAGAGTTGTCGCGCAACGAATGCCTGCGCCTGCTGGCAACTTCGCCTATCGGACGAGTCGGCCTCAGCATTGAAGCGCTACCAGCAGTGTTGCCAGTTAACTTTGCAGTCTTGGATGGCGATGTGGTGTTTCGCACGGCTGAGGGCACAAAGCTCCACGCAGCCACCGTCGGCAGAGTCCTTGCCTTCGAAGCTGACGGCTATGCGACTGACGGCCTGAGCGGGTGGAGCGTTCTTGTTCAGGGCGTGTCGAGACTCGTCACCGAACCGACCGAGCTGCATCGGGCACTGCAGCTGACCGTGGAGCCTTGGGCGGTCGACGCCGCCGACCAGATCGTCCGAATCACGTCCACGATGATAAGCGGGCGCTTATTTCAGCGGATGCCTCAATAGGAGCCGGCGCCACATAACGTGCCAAAGTCCGCCGGCCGTTCCCGGTCGGCCCGAGCCAGCTCCGCTCCCCGCCCGCGCACCGCTCTGCAACAATGGCGGGACGTACAGCCGCTCTATCATCGAGTGGCTCCTGCGGATCGTGGGGAACTAGCTACAGGCCCGATGAGTTCGGGCCAGTCGGGGCCGTGTACCCGACCGTTGCGGCCACGGCTCGTCAGATCTCCGAGCGCTGAGCGCACAGGCCCCCGGCGACCTCTCGCGCCGCGTCGGCCGCGGCCTGGATCGTACGGTCGATGTCGTCGCCGGAATGTGCCAGCGACATGAAGGCGATCTCATACGGGCTCGGGGCGAGCGCGACGCCTCGAGAGAGCATCGCCCGGAAGAACGAGGCATAGAGCCCGGACGCAGCGGCTCGTGTCGCGCCTTGGTAGTCGCGAACTGGCTCGTCGGAGAAGAAGACCGAAAAGAGCGTACGAAACACGGGAACTTCGACAAGAAGCCCGTTCGTGCCTATCGCCTCCGCGAGCCCGTCGGCGAGTCGCCGGACACTCGAACCGAGCTCAGCGTAGGCCTCGTCGTTCAGATGCTCGAGCACGGCGAGCCCAGCAGCGGTCGCGAGCGGGTTACCCGACAAGGTGCCTGCCTGATAGACGGGCCCGAGCGGGGCCAACTGTGACATGAGGTCGCGCCGGCCGCCGAGGGCTGCCAGGGGCAGGCCTCCTCCGATCACCTTTCCGAAACACCACAGGTCCGGCTGCACGCCAATAACCCCGGCGGCACCGGCACGGCCGACTCTAAACCCGGTGATGATCTCGTCGAAGATAAGCAGAGCCCCGCTGTGGTCACATGCGGAGCGGAGCCCCTCGAGATACCCGTCGACTGGAGACACCAACCCCATGTTCGCCGCCACCGGCTCGACTATGACGCAGGCCACCGACTCGTCGATCTCGGGGACTTTGTTGTATGGCGCGACAATCGTGGCCGACACGGCGCTTGCCGGCACCCCCGCCGAACCCGGGAGGCCGAGGGTTGCGACGCCGCTACCCCCGCCTGCGAGGAGCGCGTCGCTGTGGCCGTGGTAGCAGCCGGCAAACTTCACCACCCGGTCCCGGCCGGTCGCACCGCGGGCGAGCCGGATGGCCGTCATGGCTGCCTCGGTTCCCGACGACACCAGGCGGACCTGTTCGCAACCGGGCACCGCCTCAGTGATCACCTCGGCGAGACGGACTTCCCCTTCAGTCGGAGCACCGTAGGTCGTGCCCCGCGCCGCGGCCTCGGCAATCGCCTCGAGCACGGCTGGGTGGGCATGACCCAAGATAGAGGCTCCCCAGGACTGCACGTAATCAAGCAGCCGGCGTCCGTCGACGTCCTCTACGAAGGCTCCCTCGGCCCGGGCGACGAAGTACGGCGACCCTCCGACCGAATCGAATGCGCGGACCGGCGAGTTGACGCCGCCGGGGATGACCCGGCAGGCCTGGGCAAACAGCTCCAAGCTCCGCCGGCCCGCGGTGGGCCGGCCTGCAGGGCCCGCTTCAGCCACCGAGTGCCTCGGCCACCTCGGCTGCAAGGTAGGTGAGGATCACGGCACCGGCGCGTTTGATCGCTCCCGGGTGCTCGAGTGCCACTGTTTCGCGGTCAAGCGAGCCGTGCTCGGCAGCGGCTCGACAACACGACGGCCCCGCTGTCGGGCAACGCGGGCGGCTTCGCCTCGAGCACGAGAGGTCCACCGTGTGCTGCCTGAGGAACAGCAGCTCGACGAGGTCGTCGACGCCCAAGAATGACTCGGCCAAGCGGCGCTTCGCGGCGGGCCGACGCGACCGTCGCATTCTCCGAGCAAGAAAGCCCACTTAGCGAAGCATAGCTAGCGATCCGGGGCGGCAGCACCGTGGCCCTACAGGTCGAACAGGCTACGTAAAGCCGCGGCGAGTCGTTCGCCGCGTTGCGAGCCGGCTGCCTCCTTGACTCGCACCGTCGGCTCGTGCAGAAGCTTTGCGACGATGCGCTTCGTGACCGCTTCGAGGATCTCGGCGGCCTCAGGGCCGAGCGCGTCGAGCCGCGCCCTTTGGCGGTCGAGTTCCGAGCGACGGATCGATTCGGCCCGTGTCCGTAACGCGGCTACGACCGGAGCTGCCGACCTGGCCGCGGCCGAGCCGCGGTAGCGCTCGAGCTCCTCGTCGAGAATCGCGCGGACGGCCGGGATTTCCGCCTGACGCGTGGCCATCTGCGACTCAGCAAATCGCCGCACGTCCTCCACGTCCAGCAAGCTGATTCCATCGATTTCGGCCGCGGCGGGATCAACGTCACGTGGAACCGCGACGTCGACAATCAACAAAGGCCGGTCGGGGCGCGACCGCATCGTCGAGTCGAGGCGGTCCAGGTCCAGCACCACTTCTGGCGCTGCTGTCGAGGTCAGTACGACATCGGCCCGCACGAGCTCGTCGTCCAACTTCGAAAGGCTCACGACCTCTGCCCCTGATTTGACCGCGATCGCGCCGGCGCGCTTCGCCGAGCGATTCGCGACCACGACGCGGGCCGGGGTCATTGACTTCGCGAGCGCCTTGGAGAACCCAGCTCCCATCTCTCCCGCCCCGATGATGAGCACCGACAGGCCGTCGAGATCACCTTGGAGGTGCACGGCCGCGAGCGCGACAGCCGCGTGTGCAAGTGAGGCCGTACCGCGTGCGATCCCGGTCTCGGTGCGCACGCGTTTTCCGGACTCCACGGCATGAAGAAACAGCTTCCCGAGAACCTGCCCGGCCGCGTGCTCTTGGCGGGCAAGCTCGGCCGCACGGTGCACTTGGCGGAGGATCTCGCCCTCACCGAGCACCGGGGAGTCGATCCCGGCTGCCACCTCGAACAGGTGCGCGACCGCGGCGTCTTCAATCCAGCAAGAGAGATGATCCGACAGTGCCGGCAAGTGTTTTTCGGTGGACCTCGAGCACGTGCGGAAAAAGCCCTCGATGTCGGCGAGGCCGTCGTGGAAGCGCTCGACGACGGCGTAGACCTCGGTGCGAAGGCATGTTGACACCACGACCGCTTCGGAGACGTGCTCACTGTCACGCAGCACCTGGAGCGCCTTTGCCAGGTCGGGCTCAGCTATGGCGCCCTGCTCGAATACCTCTAGGGGCACGTCCCGCTCGTTGATCCCCACGGCAACGACCGCCATGACGCGAGCACCTCGTTTCTCTCGGGGCACAGCCTACGGCCCTCACGCCTCCGATTGGGCCTCGTCCTCCGAACCGGCACTGGCTTCCCGGTGCACGACGCAGAAGGCGAGCGCCTGAATGCCCTAAGTCGCTCTCTCACGCAGCGCCCGCAGCCGCAAGGTCCAATGCCTGGCGCGCCCACAACGATGGGCCGACTCTCGACGAGGGTAATGGGACTGTGCCGGCCACTGAGCTGACTCTTCTGGGACGTGCACGACGGCGCCAACGCGATCGTCATCGAGCTCGAGCACGAGCAGTACTGGAGACTGATCGTCGAGGTGCCGGACCCGAAGGCGACAGTGCAGCTCATCGAAGACGACCTGAGGCACGAGAAGGCCCTGCGCAGCTGGCCAAAGCGGGTTCAGACGCGCCCGTCGGTCACCGGGTCCGCTTGGCCGGCGAAGTAGCGGTCGAGCACTCGGGCGAACAACGTCTCACCGGGCGCGGCCCGAAGGAACAAGGTCATCGAAGACCGCAGCTTCATGGCGTCTGTGACCCCGAAGATCTGCTCCGCGGTCCTGCCATCGATCTGCAGGAGCGTGCCCGTGCATTCGCGAAGGCGCGGGCCGAGCGCGGGGTGGCGCAAATAGGCTTTGGCCTCCTCCAAGGAGGAGATGGCGAAGACTCTCGACATGGGGCTCAGCCCGAGCCCGGTGATCTGGGGAAACACGAACCACATCCAGTGGCCCGTCTTGCGGCCCCTTCGAAGCTCGTCGAGGGCGTGGTCGTAAGTCCCGCCCTGGTCCTGGGCGGTGACGAAGCGCTCGAGGTCGTAAGGGTCCTCCTCCGTCACCGTTCGGTCCTCCTCCGTCCCCGCTCATCGCTCACCTGTCGCCGCTCAGGGCTCAGAAGTCAGCCATCGGCCAGGATAGAGCCGACGCGGTCCCCGAGGGCCGCATCGTGGCGGGTCAGCACCCTCGCGTAGATGACCGAGAGCACGAGGATCGCCAGGGCGACGTAGGGGTACCAGTTGAAGGGCGACGCCTGGCCCGGCTTGGACAGGTAGTACAGGGGCACCACGATCGACGCCGCGCCGAGCAGCGGCAGGAGCATGTGCCTGGCGGCATTCCAGACGGCGAGGAGCGTGAGGACCACCGTCAAGATTCCCCAGGGGATGTTCCAGCCGAAGTAGTACTTCAAGACAATGGAGGCGAAACCGCCGGAGATGGCCACGACCGAGGAGATGGCGGCGATGTACCCGGCACCCATGACGAGCGCGGTGGTGACGGCGCTCGTCGGCCCGAAGCTCTTGCCGACGAAGGTGACGAACCCGCCTGTGGAGGGGATCGATCTCGAGAACTCCGAGAGGGTGTTGGCGAGGAACAAGATCGCGATACCGGCGAGAAGGATCGTGAGCGGTGCAGCCACCCCGGCGGTAAAGGCGAGACAGCCGAAGCCGAAGCAAAAGCTCATCGCCGGGGCGACGTTCGCCATCGTCGCCGCGGAGATGTCCGGCAGGCTGAGAGTCCCTTGGCGAAGCCTGTGCTCTTCGGCGACGATGCCTACCCGTGGGCTCTTCGACTCCGAGAAGGGAAGCGCAGCTGGTTCGCTTATCCCGGTGAGAATACGGCCCAGCCGCCGACGCCTGGCCTCCGCGGACTTACGACCTGGCCCGCTTGCCCTGGAGCACATCGAAGCCGTTCGGAACCAGTTGGCGGCGGCCTGGGAACGGCGCCGTGACGGCGTCTCTTCCTCAGGTGCCCCGGAACACAGGCTGGCGTTTCTCGGCGAAGGCGTTGAGCCCCTCGAGGTAGTCGCTGCTGTCGTAAGCCTGGCGCCGCAGGCCCTGGATGCGCTCGTAGACCTGCGCCGCGACGGGCTGATAGTCGTTCAGGACGCGGAGCTGCTCTTTGATGACGGTGATCGCGAGCGGCGACTTGGAGGCCATCGTGGCCGCCAGATCAAAGGTGAAGCTCTCCAGCTCGGCGGCCTCCACCAGGTGATTGACCACGAGCCATTCCTTGGCCTTTTGCGCGTCGACGGGCGCGGCGGTGAAGAACATCTCCTTGATGAGATTGATGGGCAGGCGCCCGAGGAAGTGGAGCAGGCCGGTGGTGTTGTACGGCAGTCCCAGGTTCGCGGGGGTGATGGCGAAGCTCGCCGTCTCGTCGGCGATGATCATGTCGCAGCTCAAGACCAGGTCGAAGGCTCCGCCCCACACAGATCCGTGCACCATGGCGACGATCGGCGCCGGGAAGGTGCGAATAGCGCGGAGCAGCTCTTCCAGAGGGTCGTTGTAAGCGAGAGGATCGCGCCGGCCCCGGGGGAGCTCGGTGATGTCACGACCCGAGGACCAGACACGCATCCCGGTGGCGGCGCGAAGGACGATTGCCCGCACCTGTTGCGCCTGCAAGCCTTCCAGGGCGGCGATGATGCCGTTGGCGAGCTCAGCACTCAGGGCGTTGCGCCGGCGTTCGTCGCCGAGGGTGATGACACCGACCCTTCCGATGACTTCGACGCGAACGGCGCCACGCGCGCCAGCCGCCTGCGCGACCGCGTCGCCACCATCTGCCGCCTCGCCACCTTGCCCCTGGGCGAGCGGCTCGTGACCAGGCGCCCCGCTCCCACTGCTGGCAAGGGCCACATAGGTCCGGGCGAGGGCGTCCCTCCCCGCCCCCAGGATGGCATTCAGGAGCTCGAGGGCGTCTATGCGCTGATCGCCGGCAAGGGTGTCGGCAACCTCGCGCCAGAGCACCTCCTCCAGGACGTTGAACTCCCCCTGCACCTCGCCGATGTCGAAGCCGGCCACGAAGCGGTCCGCGGCGAGCTGGTGAGAAGAGGCGATGATCGGATCGACGTCGTCCTCGCGCACGCAGCGGACCACGAGCTGGAACAGGTCCCGCAAATGGCGGCGACTGGCCTCCGGGCTGGTCGCCTGGTCGCGTGAATGGCGCTGCTCGAGCTCGGCAACCGCTTGGTCCACAACCCGATCCTCCGCGTTGGCGAGGACTTCTGACGTTTCCAAGGCGGTTACCTCCGTTTGTCGGCCCGAGTCTAGAACTCGCCAATCCCCGCCAGCCGGGGCTCACGTCGAGCGACAGGACGGAGCTCGCCTCACCCGGGGGGACAGACCTGGACGCGCTTGACCTTCAGGATGTGGGTGACGGCGCTCACGAGCCGGCTGCGCGCGAGCTTTCCGGAGCCCACGGCGGAGACGATCTGGCGCGTGAGCGCTGCCACCGCGGACTGATCGGCGTCGAAGAGCACCATGTCCGCGCCCGCCTCCGTGGCCGCGGGGACCGAGTAGCCGATGGCGCTGAGGGCGATCGCCGACAGTGAGTCGGTGATAACCAGGCCTTGGAAACCGAGCTGATCACGCAGTAGTCCTGTGATCACATTAGGCGAGATGCTCGCGGGAAGCTTGGTCAGCCCAGGACCGCTGGCGTTCGCGATCACGGCGCAACGAGGTCGGCGTCCTTGGGCGGAACGCGCTCGGCCCAGGCGATGACCCTCCCGCGAACAGACAGGGCGACCCGGGTCCCCTGCTCCGGCAAGGCTCCAGCCTCGGAGGTGCGCGCGATCAGGCTCACCGACTCGTCCCAGTCTGGGCGCACCCGGACGACTGCGTCGTGGCCATAGAACTCGGCGTTGAGCACTCGGGCAGTTTCCCGGTCAGCGCCGGAGCTGTGGCAGAACACGATCTGCTCGGCACGGACGAGCACGAGCATCGCGGCCCCGTCAGTCGGTGCAGCCCCGGCTTCCGGACGTCTCTCGAGGGCCAATAGCCCGAGGGGAGTCTCGACCGCCTCGCCGCGCGCCCGCCCACGGAGGAAGTTCGTCTCGCCGAGTCCCAGGGCGAGCTCCGGGGTCGAAGGATGAGCGTAGAGCTCCTGCGGCGTGTCGCACTGGCCCATCCGGCCGTCGCGCAGTATCGCCACGCGGTCCGCGAGCGAGAGGGCCTCGTCCTGGTCATGGGTGACGAGCACGGCAGTCGTCCCAGCTTCTTTGAGCACCCCGCGGACATCTCGGCGCAGCGCCACCCGCAGGCTCGCGTCGAGGGATGCGAAGGGCTCGTCCAACAGTACGAGCGTTGGCTGGATGGCGAGTGCCCTCGCGAGGGCGACACGCTGCTGCTGGCCGCCGGAGAGCTGGTGGGGGTAGCGCCGCTCGAGGCCACTCAGCCCGACCATCTCCAGCAGCTCCGCGACCCTCTTGCCGCGCCGCTCGCGCCGTTGCAGCCCGAAACCCACGTTCTGCTCCACCGACAGGTGCGGGAAGAGGCTCCCTTCCTGGGGCACGAAGCCGATACGCCGCCGGTCTGGCGTCAGGTAGCTGTCGGAGCTGTCGACGACCTCGGCACCGAGGCGCACCACGCCACGATCGGCGCGCTCGAAACCGGCGATCACCCGGAGAAGCGTCGTCTTCCCGCTCCCCGAGGGCCCGAGGATGGAGGTGAACGATCCGGCGGCGACTGCGAGGTCGAGGCCGCGCAGCACGGGATGGGCACCGTAGGACTTGTGGATCCCGGTGATCTCGAGGGCGGTCATGTCATGACCACCGGTGCCTGGACCGTCCCGCGACGCGGGAGCCGGTCGAAGAAACGGCCGAGGACGTAGCTCGGGACGGCCGCGATGGCGATGATGACAAGGGCGAAGGGGGCTGCCTGGCCGTTGGAGAGGTTCTGCTGATAGACCCAGAACTGCGTCGCGAGCGTCTGCGCATTGGTGGGGATCAAGATCAGGGTCGCCGTCAGCTCGGTGGCGGCCGAGAGGAACACGAGGCACAAGGCGGCACCGATCCCGGGCGCGACGAGGGGCAGGGTCACCCGCCAGAGCGCACGGAGGCGGCGCACCCCGAGTGAGCCGGCCACTTCCTCCAAGGCGACAGGGGACTGTGCCACCGAGGCCCGCACGCACACCAGGGCGAGGGGGAAGAACATGATCGAGTAGGCGAGGACGAGCAGCGGCGCCGTCTGGTAGGCGAAGTCGTCCGCGTATTGCGTGGAGAAGTACGAGATGGCGAGCGCCACCACGAGCCCGGGTATGGCGAGGACCAGGAAAGTCGTCCGCTCGAGGAGAGCGTGCAGACGACCGGGATGGCGCACGGTCAGCAGCGCCACCGGCACCGCCATCACGGTCGCCAAGAAAGCCGCCGAAAGGCTGTAGGCGACGGTGTAGAGAGCCGCGGAGCCGAGCGAGGTGCCCGAGATGTCGTGAGCGCCACCCTCGAAGATCCAGTAGACGCAGGCTCCGGTCGGCACCCCGAGCGCGGCGGCGACAAGTGCCGCGTAGCCGAAAAGCACGGGAAAGCGCGCCCTGCCGAGCTGTTTGCGGACGAGCACGCGCTGGGTCCCCGAGCCGACGCGGCTCACGCGGCCGCCGCCGCGCGAGGCGCTCTCGCCGACGAGTACGACGAGGCTCAACACGACAAGGACGAGCGAGAGGGCACAGGCGGTCGAGGTGGCGAAAAGACCGCTGTCGAATTCCGTGAAGATCTCGGTCGTGAAGGTCTGGAAGCCGAGGATCTCGAAGGCGCCGTACTCGGCGAGGATGACGAGTGCCACCAGCAGGCAGCCCCCGAGGATCGCCCGGCGTGCCTGGCCGAGCGTCACGCGAAAGAACGTCGAGAGCCCGCTCGCCCCGAGGCTGCGGGCGATCTCCTCCTGGCCCGGGTCGGCGCCTCTGAGGCTCGCCGCTACGGGCAGGTAGACGAGGGGGTAGACGGCAAGGGTCATGACGAGCACCGCTCCCCTGAAGCCCTGCACCCAGACCGAGAGCGAATTCCACCCGAAGCTCACGACGAAATCAGGGATCGCAAAGGGCACGACGACGAGCACGGCCCAGATGCGCCGGCCGGGCAGGTCCGTGCGCTCGACGCCGTAAGCGGCCAGGGTCCCGATCACCGCGCAGAGCAAGGTGACCACGACGGTGAGGCGGACCGTGTTCCACAGCAGGCTGGCCGTCAGCGAGCGCCAGACGAGGTGCCAGACATTCGAGGCACCGGCGCCGTCGGCCTCGGTGAGGAGGAAGGCGAGCGGGAGCGCCAGAACGGCTACGACCAGCAGGCTCGCGCCGAGGAGGGCCACCGGCCGCCTCGGGCGCCGGGCGGGGACTGTGGCGTCGTCGCCGATCGGGGGGAGCGACGCCGGAGCCGGCCGGGACGGCGAGAGGGTCATCGCCACACGACCTCCCTCGGGCGGATGGTCCTCGCCCTTGTCACAGGCGTCTCACGGGGCCGCCCCCGGGCAGAAGCTGTTGACCTCTGCCCTCGCCGCGCTGACACGAGCCTTCGCGGCCTTGGACCCGTTGCTGGCATAGAAGGACTGGTAGGCGGACGCGAGCTCGTCGACGGCACGCCGGTGGCGGCAGGGCCCGGGGATCCTCATAGGGCCTGCACGTCGCGCAAGAGCGCGATCGCCGCGGCTCCCGTACCGAGCTGCGCGATGTCGATCGGGTTCGGCTCCAGGTCGCCAAACGGTGTCTCTTCTTGCACGGACTTCACGCCCGACGCGATCGGATACTCGAAGCTGATCGAGTGGGCGATGATCTCCTGGCCCTTCTCCGAGACGAGAAAGGCGAGGAACCTCTGGGCGGCAGCCTGGTGCTTGGACGAGCGCAGGATCCCCGCGCCGGAGACGTCGAGGACATAGCCGGGGTCCCGGGGCGCGAAATAGGCGATCTCGGAGTGCATGTTCGAGGCGCCGATCTCGGCCCGCATCCGGTACCAGTAGTACTGATTCACGACCCCGAAGGCGACGGTCCCACGATTCACCTCGTCGGCGATCGTCTCGTTGTCCGGGTACACATGCCCGGCCGAGTTGGCCTTGATTCCCTCCAGCCACCGGAGAGCCTCGGCCTTGCCGTAGGTGCGCAGCACCGAGGTGACGATGGGCTGAAAGTCGGTCTCCCCGGGCGCGAAAGCGAGCTTGCCCTTGTAGCGGGGATCAGCGAGCTCGAGGACATGGTCCGGCAGCGCGCTCTTGTTGATCAGGCCCGGGTTGTAGATGAGGACGCTGACTCGAGCCGAGACGCCCACCCAGTCGCCCTCCGGCGAGTTGTACTGGCTGGGCGTGTGAGCGAGCGTCGAGCGGTCGACCGGGGCGAGAAGGCCCTTTTGCTGCAGGTACTCGAGCGCCGGGGAGTTCTCGGTGAAGAACACGTCGGCGGGAGACCGGGACCCCTCGGCGAGGATCTCGGCGTCGAAGATGTCCTCGTCGTTGCTGCGGACGGCGACGCGGATCCCTGTCTCGTCCTCGAAACCGGCGATGAGCGAGTCGGCCGTCTCCAGGTGCTGGCCGTTGTAGAGGGTGATGGTGGTCGCGCGTCCGGGTGCGTCGGAGGGCAGCGAGCCTGCACAGGCGGCGAGCGTGACCGACAACGCGACGGCGGTCGCAAGCCTCAAGAGCTGGGTCATGGCGAAAGGCTCTCGGTCACGGGAGGGGCGCGAGTGCAAGCAGGCGCTCGTGCAGAGCATTGCATCGCGGACGCTCCTCGTTGATCCGGGTCCCCCCACGCGTCAGGCCGACCATGAATGATACCGGGCGCAGGTTAATCACAAATCCGGTGCTCGCGGACGGCAATCCCCGGCCTTTGCGCCAGAGGACCTCGCCATCGCCCTGCTCGCCCCGGCGCCTGAACCGCACCGCGCGAGCGGTCGATGGCTAGCCGGCGCAGTAGGCGTCCGCCGCTGAGAGCGCCTCGTCCAAGATCGCGATCCCCTCTCGGACCTCGCTCTCGCTCACGTTGCACGGCGGCACGGCATGGAGCCGGTTGAACTGACTGAACGGCAGGAGGCCACGCTCCCCGCAGGCTCGCATGAGGTCCACCATGGCGGGGCTCGTGCCGCCGTAGGGCGCGATGGGTTCGCGCGTCGCCTTGTCCTTCACCAGGTCGAGCACGAAGAACACGCCGAGGCCGCGCACGTCGCCGACGCACGGGTGCTTGACAGCTAGCTCGCGCAGCCCGGGTCCGAGCACGTTCTCACCTATCCAGGCTGCGTTCTCGACGATCCGCTCCACCTTCATCGCATTGATCGTGGCGACGGCGGCGGCGCACGCGAGCGGATGGCCCGAATAGGTGTGGCCGCTCGCGTAGACGCGCTCGGCGAACGTCGCCGCGATCGGATCGGAGATGATGACCCCACCGAGGGGCACATAGCCGGAGTTGACGCCCTTGGCGAAGGTGACGAGGTCGGGAACCACGCCGTAGTGCTCGAACGCGAACCACTTTCCGGTCCGGCCGAAGCCGGCCATCACCTCGTCTGTGATGAGGACGATCCCGTGGCGGTCGCAGATCTCACGCACGCCGGCGAGATAGCCGGGAGGTGGGGGCATGATGCCGGCGGTACCGGGGACTGTTTCCAGCACGATGCCGGCGATCGTCGAAGGCCCCTCGAGCGCCACGACCTGCTCGAGGTGCTCGAGCGCCCGGGCCGACTCTTCTTCCTCGTTCGAGGAGTGGAACGGCGAGCGGTAGAGAAACGGGCCGAAGAAGTGCACGACCCCGGCGCTGCCGTAGTCGTTGGGCCAACGCCTCGGCTCACCTGTCAGGTTGGCGGCCGTCATGGTGCCCCCGTGGTAGGAGCGGTAGGTGGCGAGCAGCTTGATCCGGCCGGTGTGCTGCCTGGCGAGGCGGGCGGCGTGCTCGACGGCTTCCGAACCGTCGCAGGTGAAAAGGACCTTGTTCAGCCCGGCAGGGGCGAGCTCGCAGATCAGGCGGGCGGCCTCGTTGCGGGTCTCGTTGGCGTGAAAGGGGCTGATCGTGCAGAGCAGATCGGCCTGTTGCTTGATGGCCGCGACGACCTTGGGGTGCTGGTGGCCGATGTTGGCGTTGACGAGCTGGGAGGAAAAGTCCAAGTAGCGCTTGCCGGCGTCGTCGAAGATGTACGAGCCCCTGCCGCCGACGATGACGATCGGGTTGACGGATGCCTGTGCCGACCAGGGGTAGAACACGTGTCCACGATCTGTGGCAACTACGGGTGCAGCTTCTGCGGCGGAGACGGTCTGGACGCCTTCCGCGGCGGAGACGGTCTGGGTCATGGTGCTCCTCGTTCTCTGAAAGGGCTCGGAGGCTGCGAACGCGCCACCGGACCCGACCAGACTACGACAGCGGCCCTGGCGCCCCGGCTCAGAGGTGCTCGAGCACCACCCGGCTGATGCCGGGGCCGTCGAGGCCCAAGCGGGCCAGGATGTCGGAAGCGTCCCCGTGGGGAAGGAATGCGGTCGGCACGCCGCAGTTGACGACCGCGGGGCAGCTGCCGACCGGGGCCCTGCGGCGAAGCGACGCCTCGAGACGCCACCCCACCCCGCCCTCCACGATGCCGTCCTCGACCGACACCACGAGCTCATGGGCTAGCGCGTCCTCGATCATGGCCTGGTCGAGCGGAACGACCAGGCGGGCGTCCCACACCGTGACTTCGAGGCCGCGGGCGGCGAGCATGTCGGCGGCCTGATCGCAGGCCTCGACGAGCTTGCCGACGCCGATGAGACAGACGCCGGACCCCGCACGCAGCCTTCGTGCCCGCAGGCCGCTTCCTACCTCGGCGCTCGAGCAAGCCTCGCTCTTCGGCCAGCGTATGGCCACCGGGCCAGTAGTCATGGCCAGGGCATCATGCAGCATGTTGCCCACTTCCTCGTACGACGACGGGGCGAACACCGTCATCCCGGGAACCTTGGTGAGCAGCATCATGTCGAGCACGCCGTGGTGGCTGGGCCCGTCGTCGCCGGTGATGCCGGCCCGGTCCAGGCAGAAGATCACCGGGAGCTTGTGGAGGCCGACGTCGTAGTAGACCTGGTCCCAGGCCCTGTTGAGGAACGTCGAGTAGATCGCCACGACGGGCCGTAGGCCGCCCATGGCCATGCCGGCGGCCGCGTTCACGGCGTGCTGCTCGGCGATGCCGACGTCGAAGAAACGCTCCGGGTAGCGGTCACGAAACGGGATCAGTCCCGTCGGTCCCGGCATTGCGGCGGTGATGGCGACGATCTCCGGGTGCACCGCCGCCTCGCGCAGCAGCGCCGAGCCGAACGCCTCGGTGTAGTTCAGCCGGCCGGAGGCCGAAGCGAGGGCGACGCCGGTCTCCGGGTCGAAGGGGCCGACGTCGTGCAGGCGCTTCTCCTCGTCCAGCTCTGCGGGCTCGTAGCCGCGGCCCTTGACCGTGTGCACGTGCAGCACGATGGGCCCGGGCCGCCCCGCCACCAGTTGCAGCGCCTCCTCGAGGGACTCGAGGTCGTGCCCGTCGACTGGTCCGAGGTAGCAAAACCCGAGGGCGTCGAAGAACTCGCGTGCCGCCGAGCTGCCCGCCGAGGAGAAGCTGTCCGCCGCGAAACTTCCCGCGGAGGAGATCCGGGACACGGTCGGGGCATAGGAGCGCCCGTTGTCGTTGAGGACGACGATGACGTCGGCGCCGGAGGTCCCGATGTTGTTGAGCGCCTCGTAGGCCACGCCACCGGTCAACGAGCCGTCGCCCACGACGGCGACGACGCGGCGCGGATCGTTGCGGAGCTGGCGCGCCTTGGCGAGCCCGTAAGCGTACGAGAGGGCTGTCGAGGCATGGCTGTTCTCGACGAGGTCGTGCTCGGACTCGGATCGGTTCGGGTAGCCGGACAGGCCACCGCGCTGGCGCAGCCCGCCGAAGGCGCCTTGGCGGCCGGTGACGAGCTTCTGCACGTAGGCCTGATGGCCGGTGTCCCAGATGATGGCGTCGTCCGGGGACGAGAACACTCGGTGCAGGGCGATTGTTAACTCCACGACTCCGAGGTTCGATCCCAGATGACCTCCCGTGATCGAGACGCTCCTGACGAGAAACTGGCGGATCTCCGCCACAAGTGCGCACAGCTCCCGGGCGTCCATCTTGCGAAGGCGAGCCGGTGAGACCGGTGTCGAGAGCGCGGGCTGGGTTGGGACCTCGATGACGGCCATGTCGATCAGTGCGTGTTCACTAGCGCGCGAAGCGACTGGCGGAGCGAGCTCAGGCTCGCGATCACGGCCGAAGGTTCATAGCCGCAGTGGGCCATGCAATTCGAGCACCGCGGGTCGCGGCCCCGCCCATAGGCGCTCCAGTCGGTCGTCTCGACCAGCTCGCGGTAGCTCTTCGCGTAGCCGTCGCCCATGAGATAGCACGGCCGCTGCCAGCCGAAGACCGAGTAACTCGGTATGCCCCAAGCGGTGCACTGGAAGTCCACCTTGCCCTCCAAGAAGTCGAGGAAGAGCGGGGAGTGGTTGAGGCGCCACTTGCTCCTGCGCTTGTCGGCGAACGCCTCCTTGAACAGTTGGCGGGTCTGGTCCACCCCGAGAAAGTGCTCCTGGTCAGGAGCCTTCTCGTAGGCGTAGGCAGGCGAGATCATCATCGCGTCCACCCCGAGGTCGTCGTTCAGGAAGTCGAGGACGTCACGGACCGTCTTCGGCGAGTCCGTGTTGAAAAACGTCGAGTTCGTCGTCACCCGGAAGCCCCGCGCCTTGGCGTCGCGGATCGCCGCCACCGCCTCGTCGAAGACGCCCACCCTGGCGACAGCGGCGTCGTGCCGCTCGCGCGTGCCGTCCATGTGCACGACCCAGGAGAAGTAGTGCGAAGGCGTGAAGCGGTCGAGACGCCGCCTCAAGAGCACGGCGTTGGTACACAGGTACACGTAGATCTTGCGGGCCACGAGCTCTTTGACCATGCGCTCGATGTCCGGGTGCAGTAGCGGCTCGCCGCCGGCGATCGAGACCATGGGCGTGCCGCTCTCGGCGACGGCGCCGAGCACGTCGTCGACCGACAAGCGCTGGCGCAGGACCTCCGTCGGGTGCTGGATCTTGCCGCAGCCCGGGCAGGACAAGTTGCACGCGAAGAGCGGCTCGATCTCGACGATGAACGGGTAGTACTTGGTCTTCTTGAGGCGGTGCCGCATGAGATGGGCACCGATACGGACGTTCTGGCGGAGAGGGATCGGCATCAGCGCACCTGTGTCGGTAGGGCAAAACGGACGGTTTCTTGTCTGGTCCTCTCCTCGCTCAGGCGCACCGGCCCGAGGGAGCGGAGTGTGTCGAGCACCTCTTGGACGAGGACGTCGGGTGCCGAGGCGCCGGCGCTGAGCCCGATGCTCCTCACGCCTGCGAGCCAGCCCAGCTCGAGCTGCAAGGCGTCCTCTATGAGCTCCGCGCGGCAGCCCTCGCGCCGGGCCACCTCGACGAGGCGAGCGGTGTTGGACGAGTTGGCCGAGCCCACCACGAGCATGAGGTCGCAGCGGTGGGCGATAAGGCGGATGGCGTCCTGGCGGTTCTGGGTGGCGTAACAGATGTCGTCCGCCGCCGGCGCGGTGATCTCGGGGAACCGGAGCCGCAGGGCGGCGACGATCTCGGCCGTCTCGTCGGTGGCAAGCGTCGTCTGTGTGAGGTAGACGAGCGGGCGCTTCGGGTCGGGCGCGAGCTCGAGCCGGCCGACGTCCTCCGCGCCCTCCACGACGTGGAACCGGTCCGGTGCCTCGCCGAGGGTACCGATCACCTCCTCGTGGTCAGGGTGGCCGATCAGGATGAGGTTGTAGCCCTGGCTCGCGTACCGGCGCGCCTCGGTGTGCACCTTGGCGACGAGCGGGCACGTGGCGTCGATGACCTTGAGATCGCTGCGCTCGGCCGCCTGCCGGCGGATGACCGGGGCCACCCCGTGCGCCGCCAGCACGACGACCGAGCCCGGGGGCACTTCGTCCAGCTCCTCGACGAACACGGCCCCCTTCGACTCGAGGTCGCGCACGACGTGCAGGTTGTGGACGATCTGACGGCGCACGTACACCGGCGCTCCGTGGCGCTCGAGCGCACGCTCGACGATCTCGATCGCTCGGTCGACCCCGGCGCAGAACGAGCGCGGGGAGGCGAGGACCACCTCGTGCTCACCGCAGGCGCGCGCCCAGCGTTCCAGCGGCCGGCGCACCGCGAGCAGGGACCCGAGCGCCCGGACGCCGCCGAGAACCGGCCCGCGCTCGGTCGTGTCAGATATCGAACGGATGACCGCGAGCGGGTTCTTCGGCAGGTAGCCCATGAAGAAGGCCGACTCCATGTCGACGGCCAGGGCGCCCGAGTCGGCGAGCAGCTTGCGGTCGCCGGCCCGGACGTAACGCGTCGAGGAGACGAGCGGCCCTGTGAGCACACCGAGGCCGGCACGGCGGAACTCGGCGGCGAGGGTCCCCCCGCCGGGAAGGCTTCGCGACTCGGAGGAGTCGGTGCTCCGCAGCTCGCTGGCGATGACGAGGTCCCCCGTTCGCAGCTGCGGCGCGAGGCCTCCGGCGACGCCGACGAGGGCGACCGCGGTCTGCTCGTCGAGGCTCGCGGCAAGCTCGGCACCGGCACGCCTGGCGCGCGCGGCACCGGCGCCGATGACGGCGTCCGCGCCGCCCACGGCGATCGCTTCCACACGAAGCGCTGTGAGGACCTTGAGCTCAGCCGTGGGGGTCTCCGTTCACGTAGCGCCCCAGGGCCGTGACAGGAAACACGAGCCGATAGAGGTGGTAGTTGATGTAGAAATCGCCCGGGAACCCGGTCCCGGTGAAGAGGGGCTCGTCCCAGGATCCGGCTTCGTTTTGCGTCGCGACGAGGAAGGACACCCCGCCCTCAGTCGCCGCGGAGCGCTCGCCCGCGGCCAACAGGGCGAGGAGGGCCCAGGCTGTCTGGGATGCCGTCGAGGTCCCCCGTCCGGCCTGGGCGGCGTCCCGGTACGAGCGCAGGTCCTCGCCCCAGCCGCCGTCGCGGTTCTGATGGCCTTCCAGCCAGGTGACGGCCCGCCGCACGGCCGCGTGGTCCGATCGCAACCCGGCGGCGACGAGCGCCGGGACCACGGCCCCGGTGCCGTAGACGTAATTGGCACCCCAGCGCCCGAACCAGGAGCCGTCCTCCTCCTGGGCGCGCAGCAGCCACTCCACGCCGCGGACGACCGCAAGCTGAGAGCGCCCGAGCGTTGCCAGCATCTCGACCACGTGCGCCGTCACGTCCGCGCTCGGGGGATCGATCAGCTCCCCGAAGTCGCAAAACGGGAGCTCGCGGCACAAGGTCTGGGTGTTGTCGACGTCGAAGGCCCCCCATCCCCCGTCGCTGCACTGCATCCCCTCGATCCAGGCGACGGCGCGACCGACAGCGCCGTCCACGACCGCATCGGTCCGGCCCAGCGCCAGCACGACCTCGGCGGTGTCGTCGATGTCGGGGTAGTTGTCGTTGGCGAACTCGAACGCCCAGCCTCCCGGCTGGAGCCGAGGGCGCCGGACCGACCAGTCGCCGGAAACGGTGATCTCCTCTGCGAGCAGGTAGCGCGCGGCCGACCGCAGCACCGCTTCGCTCGGCTGGAGCCCGGCGTCGGCCAGGGCCGTGACCGCGAGGGCGGTGTCCCAGACCGGGGACTGGCAGGCCTCGAGCCGCCTCCCGCTGTCATCCTCGATGGTGAAGCCCTCGAGGCCTTCTATCCCTGTCCGCATGGAGGGGTGGTCCAGGGCGTAGCCCTGCAGCCTCAGGGCGATCAGTGAGTACACCCAGGGCGGCTGGATGCCGCCCCAGGAACCGTCCGCCTCCTGACGTTGCACGATCCACTGCTCGGCGCGCCTCAAGGCGGCCTCCCGGAGGAACTTGACGGGCCGGCGCTCGTACACCTTCAAGGCGCGATCGAGCGCCTGGAAGCGGCCCGCCCAGGTGCTAAGTGGCGCCGGTGGCGGTGCCGGGAGCCCGCTTTTCAGCTCGTCGATGTCGAATCCAACCTGGTGAGCCGGCCGGTGGGCGCTGACGATGGTGAGCGCGACCACGGTCTGGCGTGCCCAGCAGCCGAAGTCGTAGATGTTGAGCGGGACAAAGCGCGGCAGGAACATCAGCTCCGGGGGGAGCACCGGCAGCTCGTCCCACGACCACAGGCCGAACAAGGCCAGCCAGATCCGGGTGAAGACCCGGGTGCGCTCGACGCCGCCGGAGCCTCGGATGAACTCCGCGGCGCGCTGCAGGTGCTCGGCCTCGGCCCGGTCACCGGCGAGACGGAGGGCGACATAGGCCTCGACGGTGGTCGAGAGCTCAGGCGGGCCGCCGTAGAAGTTCGCCCACGTGCCGTTCTCGCGCTGGCGCGAGCGGATCCAGCGGGCGGCTGAGGCCGTCTGCGCGGGCGTGCGGATGCCGAGGAACTCGCGCAGCAGGAGATCCTCGGCGTCCATCGTCACGTTCGTCTCGAGCTCGCCCTTCCACCAGCCGTCCGGATGCTGGAGGGCTTCGAGGGCCTCGACGGCTCTTTTCAGGCAGGCCCGGGCACCGTCTTGCGGGTTGCCAGCCTGCGACGGCTGGTTTGCGTTGCCCTGGCCGCTCGCCGCCTCCCGGCGCCTCAGAGGCCTCACCGGTCGCGCTCGGTCACATAGCGGGCGATCGCCGCCAGCTCGGAGCGCGGCCCTAGCTCGAGGGGCACCCGCTCGAGCGCGCCGAGCGCGGCACAAAGCTGCGTCTCCCCGATGGCCATCGTCTCCTCGCGCGCCCCGCACTGCTCCAACAGCCGCGTGACCTTGCGCACCTCTGCCTCGGTGAGGTCGCGCTCGAGCAGGTGTACGAGCCCGGCGGGCAGCTCCGCCCCCCGGGCGAGGGCGAGCGCTATCGGCAGCGTCTTCTTGTGCTGGCGCAGGTCGTTGCCGACCGGCTTGCCGGTGACGTTCGGCTCGCCCCATATGCCGAGCACGTCGTCGATGGCCTGGAAGGCGATCCCGAGATGGCGGCCGAAGTCCGCCAGGGCTTCGATCGTCGGCGCGGGGGCGCCGGCGAGGGTCGCGCCCGTGGCGGCGGCACAGGACAACAAGGCCCCGGTCTTGCCGGCCTCCATCTGCAGGCACTCCTCCACTGACAGCGAGTCGCGCAACTCGGAGGCCATGTCCTCGGCCTGGCCGGCGATCATCGCTTGCGTCGCCTCCGCGAGCAGCCCGGCAGCGCGCACCCGCTCGGCGCTCGGCTCGTCCAACAGGACCTGGAAGGCGAGTGTCGCGAGGGCGTCGCCGGCGATGATGGCATGACCCACGCCATGCGCGGCCCACACGGTCGGGCGGTGCCGCCGTTCCAGGTCGCGGTCGATGATGTCGTCGTGGATGAGCGAGAAGTTGTGCACGAGCTCGATGGCCACCCCGCCGACGAGGCCGGAGCCTTCCTCGGCTCCGCAGGCGGCGGCCGATGCGAGCACGAGCCCGGCGCGCACGAACTTTCCTCCCCCGTCAAGGTGCTCGCTCACCGCCGGCATCAGTTCCGGGCAGAGCCGGAGCACGGCCGCGTCCAATGCGGGCTTGACCAGGTCCCTGGCCCTCGTCAACGACTCGGCGGCCAAGAGGACGCTCTCCCTCCTCGCCGGAGAAGAGACCACTGTCATGTCCCCGCCCCTTCCAGCTGTCTCGGGTCCCCGACGCGGGTGCCGGAGACGAGCGCCAGCGCCTGCGAGGCCGCCTGCTGGCCGGAACGGACCGCGCCTTCCATCGTCGCCGGCCATCCCGTGTCGCACCAGGCTCCGGCAAGGAACACCCCCGGCACCCCGGTGCGGGTCTGGGGCCGCAGCGCCCGGGTGCCCGGAGCGGCGCGGAACGTCGCCGCTCGTTCACGGGTGACCAGGGCGTCGAGGAGCTGCGCGTGGCGTGCGGGCGGGAACAGCTCGCGCAGCGCCTCCAAGAACGCGCTCACGAGCTCGCTCGAGCCCCGGGCTATGTAGCCGTCTGCAGCCGAGAGCGAGATGGCCAGGCACTGCCCGGACTTGAGCCCGCTCGAGACCGTGCGGTCGAAGACAAACTGGACCGGCGAGCCGACGCAGGCCGCGAGGGGGAGCTCGGTCACCTTGCGGTCGAGAACCAGGTGGACATTGACGATGGGAGATGCCCCGAGCCGCTCGAGGTCCGCCTCACGCTCGAAGGCGCCCAGGGCGGCCGCCACCCGCAGCGGGGTGGCGACGACGACGGCGTCGACGACCTCGCTGCGCTCTCCGGCGCGAAGCGTGAAGGCACCGGCGGTGGAACGACTGACCGCACTCACCGCGCTGCCTAGCAGCGTCTCCACACCGGTCGCCTCGAGCGCGCGGGCGGTCAGAGCACCGTGGAGCTCGGCGAGCGGGACCGCTGACCAGCCGATGTCTCCGGCGTCCGAGCGGTCCAGGAGCCCGACCCGGAACACCTTGGTCGCGAGAGCGAGCGAAGCCTCGCCGGCGGGGAGGTTGATCGTCGGGAGGGCGATGAGGTTCCAGAGGCGCTCCACCGCCCGCTCGCTCTGGCCCTGGCTCTTGAGCCAGTCGCCGAACGAGACGTTGTCGAGCGACGGATCGTCCGGATCGAGCCGCCCGAGGACAAGCGCGGGGCGCCCGAGGCGCACCCGTTCGCGCAAGGACAGGTGGCTGTAGCGCCCGAGCGAGCCGGCCAGGTGCAGGGGGGCGGGCAGCGCCGTCCTCTTGATCGAGGCGCGCGTGCCGTCGGGGGCGAGCACGGGCACGTCGAGGCGCGACTGCAGGAAGACCTTGTCGTTGGCCCCGATCCGGTCGACAAAGCCCCTGTAGGCGGTGCAGCAGCGAAGGAACACGTGCTGGCCGTTGTCGAAGGAAAGCCCGTTGCGCTGGATCGAGGAGGTGAGACCGCCGAGGACCGGGCGCCGCTCGAACAGCACGACCTCGGCCCCAGCGTCCGCGGCGCAAAGGGCCGCCGCCATACCGGCAAGTCCGCCCCCGACGACGCCGATGCGGGCCGGGCTCATGGCTGCGCCCCTGCCAGGCTACGGCCTGCGACAAGGGCCTTCTCCCAGGTGGGCAACGAAACGCGCCCCCGCGTCACGGCCATCGGTTCCCGCTCTATGCGCACCAGCAGACGCCGGTAGATACCGGCCATAGCCGCCACGCAGGCCCGGCTCCGGCTGTCGAGCAGCGCCAGCAGCTGCAGGCCCTCGGCGAACCACTCGTCGGCACGGCGGCACTCGAGCGCGACCAGCCGGGCGATCTCAGCCGGCGGCCCGGTGAGATCCGGAGCGCAGCCGACCGACTCGGCGTCAGCACGAGGCAGGTACACGCGCCCCGCAGAGCGGTCCTCGACGATGTCCCGCAGAATGTTTGTGAGCTGGAGGGCGACACCGAGCGCGTCGGCGAGGGGCACCGCGTGCTCGGGCCGGGGGGAGCCGAACACGGCGAGCGAGAGCCGGCCGACCGAGCCCGCCACCCTGCGGCAGTAGCCGACGAGATCGTCGATCGTCTCGTAGGACGTGCCCGTGACGTCCATCTCGCAGCCATCGATGATCTCCGCGAAGCAGGACATCGGAAGACCGTAACTGCGTGCCGCGTCGGCCACTGCCACGAGGACCGGGTCGTTCGTCTGGGGATCGATCGGGTCGATCTCCTTGCGGACGGTCTGCAGGCCGGCGAGCTTTAGCTCCGGCGGAGCCTGGCCATCGCCGATGTCGTCGATGCGGCGGGCGAGCGCGTAGACCGCCGAGAGCGCCCGGCGCTCTGGCTTCTTGAGCAGCCTGATGCCGTATGCGAAGTTCTTGGCTTCCTGCCGGGTGACGGCCTCGCAGAAGTCGTAGGCGAGATCGGTGTTCAAGACCGGCCCCGCCTCACGCTCGCCGCCACGAGGCCCGAGAGCGCCCGGCGGGCAAAGCGGATCCTCCGGGGACGGCAACGGGTCCCGAGCACGTCGTTGCGGGCGCGACCGATGGAGTCGAGGGCGGCCAGGCCCCCGGCCACGAAGCCGACCACCGCCGCCCGAGGACGCAGCCGGAGCGATGCCGCGAGCGGCGCCCCTGCGCCGAGCAGCTCACGAGCCCTCGTCACTTCCAGGGCGACAAGGCTCCGCAGCGCCGGCGGCGCGTGGGCCGCCAACAGGTCGCCCTCGGCACACCCGACGCGCCCCATGTCCTCGACCGGCATGTAGACGCGGCCCCGCCGCGCGTCCTCTCCGAGGTCCTGGAGGTGCTCGACGAGCTGCAAGCCGATGCAGACCTTGTCGGAAAGGGCGACCCGTTCCGGCGTCGAGACCCCGAAGACCGACAGCACCAGCCGACCCACCGGTGCTGCGGACAACATGCAGTAGTCCACCAGGTCGGCGAAACTCTGGTAGCGGGTGACGCGCTGGTCCATCCGGTTTGCCTCGATAAGGGCTCGAAACGGGTCCAGGTTCAGCTCGAGGCCCTCGATCACCGGCGTGAGCTGCTGGAGCACAGGATGCGTGGCGTTGCCGGCGGCCGCACGCTCGAGGTCCGCCTCGAGCCAGTTCAACAGAGCGAGGCGATCGCCTTCCGCCTCGTCGCCGAGGTCGTCGGCAAGGCGGGCGAAACCATAGATCGCCATGAGCCTCGCCCGGGACTCTCGAGCCAACAGGTGTGAGGCCACGGGGAAGTTCTCGTGTCCTGCCTTCCTGGCCAGCAGATCGGGCGCGTCAAACTGGCCTCCGAGAGGGAGGCCGGATGCCTTCGGGGCGAGCCGGTCCGGCACGTGGAACCCGCTTCCCGGGAATTGGCCTGATCCAATAGACACCATCGGTCTACTCCTTCGCGTAGCGCCGATGACCACCAGTCCACCTTTGTTATACGTGTGCGGGCTCCCTCGTCAAGGGACTGTGGTCACCACCGCCCGCCGCGAGGGACCTTCCAAACGGCTGTCCCCGGGACCAGTGCCGATGTGAATCAGCCCGCGACCTGCGGTTCCGAAGGCACGAAGCCGAGCAGCCGAGCGGAGCACGGCGGCAAAGAATCAGGGAAGCGGAGGCTGGGAAGAGCTTGCCGACTCGAGAGTCGGCCGGAGCAGCCCGACCAGGGCCGCGTCCACAACCCGCCGGGCGGTCACCCTCGCGGCCTTGCCTCTCGTTCGCAGCCGCGGCACCACCCGGCTTGCGAGGCCGGCGGTGATGACACCTGCGACACCGACCAGGTTCGGCTGGTGGCGGAGCTCCCCGGTCGCCACCTCCAACAGCAGCGGAGCCATGGGGCCCAGCAGGAGCTTCAGCTTCTCGATCGCCTGGTGCTCGCTCATGGGCGCCGGCAACTCGTCCAGCTGCTCCCCCACGGCATCGACGGTGGAACGAGCCGCAGCGAGGAAGATCGCCTCTTTCGAGTCGAAGTACCTGTAGAAGGTCCCCTTGGCGACGTCGGCCGCACTGCAGATGTCCGCGACATTGACGCCCGCGTAGCCGTGCTGGGCGAAAGCCTCCCGGGCGGCGGCGACGAGCCGGGCCGAGACGACGGCCGGACCGGACCGCTCCAGGTAGGCGGCGATCACGTCGTCCCAGGTGTCCAGTGAGAAATCGCCCTCCCGTTCGAAGGCGAGCAGCTCGGGGAGCATCTCACGAATGGCCTCGAGCGGCAGGTTTCTCTGCTCGCGGAGCAGGCGGATGACATTGAGCGCCTCGACGTGGCGCTTGTCGTAGAGAAAGCGATTGGAGGCAAGCTCGGTTGCCTCCGGCAAAAGGCCGAGGTGACGGTAGTAGTGGATGGTCGGTACTGGCGTGGCCGTCTTCTCGGCGAGCACGGAGATGGTGAAACGGTCCTCTGAGCCGGTCGAGTCTGCCAGGCCGGACAGAGCGGGGACCGAGCCGGCGGGGCCGGACGACTTCTCTCCGCGCAAGGAAAGCTCCGGAGCCCACAGGCCCCGGGTCTCTTCTGACCCTCTCCAGCGGCTGCCTTCCACCGGCCTCTTCTCGCTCCAATGTCCGGGTGGTGCCGATCAAGATTCTATTTCCAGATAGTTACTGGAAAGGAGCGCGGGAGGCAAGAGAGGAAGTCCGCGGCAGTTCCGCGGCGCCTTCGCCGCCGCCAACGGCGGGCCACGAACATTGGCGCTTTCGGCCGGTCAGGGCCCGGTTCGGGCGGGGCGGATGCCGGCTCAGGCCGGCTCAGGCCGGCTCAGGCCGGCTCAGGCCGGCCAAATAGGTACCCCTGACCGGCTTGAACACCCAATTCCCGTAAACGCTCGAGCTCTTCTTCGGTCTCGATTCCTTCGGCCATGCTCATCGCGCCCAACCGGTCCGCGAACGACTTGAGGGAGGCGGCCATCGCCTCTTTCATCGGATCCGAAGCGATCCCGTGGGTGATGTCGACGTCGATCTTGATGATGTCTGCGTGGACGTCCAACAGGCTGGAAAAGCTCACGTCACCCGATCCGGTGTCATCCAGGGCGATCCTCACCCCGTTGGCGCGAAGCATGCCGACGGCTTCGCTGACCTCCTCGTAGCCAACCGCGGCGGCGTTCTCGGTGATCTCGAGGACCACACGCGAACCGTCGACGCTGCTGAGGACCTCGCCGAGCTCCTCCGACGCCGCCGTCACCGGTGACACGTTGACAGAGATGAACAGCTCCGGTGGCAGTTGGGCGAGCTGCGCGAGCGCCGCGCGGATGGAGGCCATCTCGATTTCACGCAGCAGGCCGACCTCGGCTGCCTCGTCAAACCATCTTCGCGGTGAGATCGCCTCATCCCCGGGAAAGCGCGCCAGCGCCTCGTAGCCGATCACCTTCGTCGTGGCGAGATCGACTATGGGCTGCAAGGCGACGCGGATCGAACCCTCTACCGACAGGCGCGCGAGACGCCGGCGAACTTCGACAAGTCTCTCATCGTCCGATGGGCTGCTGGGCGAACCGGACACGGCGTTGTCAAGGAACCCCCCCGCCGAGCTCTCACCGGCGGATTCAGCCGGAGGCTCTAAGTCGTCTGGAGGATCGCCCAACGTGCCCCTTTCTCATCCGGTGCCCGGCTTCCCCTCGGATCCCCTACATATTCATCGTCTCGACGCCGACAACACTTGAGGACCCCCACCAGCCGCCGATAAGCACAAGACGGCTCCGGAGCTCCTTAGACAGGGTAACTGAGCTTGACTGCTCGGTCGTGTATTGGTCTGAGCAATGCCTCTTCAAGTCCCGAGCGGTACGCTCCATGACTCTGCCATTTGATGGAATAGGTGCAGTCGGTACTTGGAGGCCGAGTGAATCTGCTGTTGGTGACGCTGGATCAGTTCCGGGGCGACTGCCTGTCGGCTGCCGGCCATCGTGTCGTTCGCACGCCGAACCTGGACCGGCTCGCCGCTTCAGGCGTGCGGTTCGATCGCCACTACAGCCAGGCTGCGCCCTGCGCTCCCGGACGCGCGTGTCTTTACACGGGCACCTATCAGATGAACAACCGCGTTGTCGCCAACGGCACCCCGCTCGACGACCGACTGGACAATCTGGCCCGCGCCGGTCGAAGGGCCGGTCTCGATCCCACACTTTTCGGCTATACGGACCAGGGGGTCGATCCGCGAACGGTCCAGTCGCCTGACAATCCCCGCCTTTCCAGCTACGAAGGAGTGCTTCCGGGCTTCAGCGTCGGGCTCGACCTGACCGGCAACTACACCCTCTGGGTCGAATGGCTCCGCGAGCTCGGCCACGACGTGCCGTCGGCAGCAGACGGCGCCCTGGCGACCGAGTCCGACAGGCCTGAAGAGGTAGGCGTGTCCGCTTTCATGACGAATCGCTACCTGGAGTGGCTCGAGCGACGAGACGAGCCTTGGTTCGCCCACCTGAGTTATCTGAGACCGCATCCTCCCTACGCTGCCGCAGGTCACTGGGCGCTCGCCTTCGATCCTGACGACGTCGACATGCCGATCGCCCCCGGGCCGAACCGCCACGAGTTTCACCAGGAGGCGCTTCGCTCCTCGCTGGCCGCGGCTCCTGCAGACGAGCGCACCCTCCGGTGGTTGCGGGCTCAGTACTACGGGATGATCGGTGATGTCGATGCCCAGCTCGGCCGGGTCTGGGATGCCCTCGAACGACTGGGTCAGTGGCAGGAAACCCTTGTGATCGTGACATCGGATCATGGCGAACAACTCGGAGATCACGGGTTGATGGGCAAGCTCGGCTATTTCGAGGAGAGCTATCGGGTGCCGGGCATCGTTCGCGCCCCCGGGCTTGTCGAGGCCCACGGGACCGTCGTCCATGCCTTCACCGAGAACGTCGACCTCTTCCCTACGATCTGCGAGGCGCTGCAGCTCGATATCCCCGCGCAATGCGACGGGCTGCCGCTCACTGCGTTCCTGCAAGGTCGCCTTCCGCCGTGGTGGCGCTCCGCGGCCACCTGGGAGTTCGACTGGCGGTACTTGGGCCTTCCCGCCGCCGCCTTCGACTGGCCGTGGGACAGGCACCTCGAGCGGTGCAACCTCGCCGTCCGGCGATCCGACGATGGGGCGTACGTGCAATTCGCAGACGGTTCGTGGTGCTGCTACGACCTCGAGGCAGACCCCACCTGGAGAACAGAGGTCGACGACCCCTCGCGGATCCTCGGCTATGCACAGTCGATGCTCGCCTGGCGGGCCGAGCACGCGGACCGGAACGTAACGAACTTCCTACTCGAGAACGGTGGCATCGGCCGTTGGCCGGTGGGGTCGGCCGCCGCACGATCGGATTGAGAGCGCTGCGGTTGGGCGATCTGCCTCTTGTAGGGGTCAAGTTCCCGCAGTCGGCGTCGACAATTCTCTAGATGAACACGCGCTCGATGTTTGACTCGACGGCGTCGACCGCGCAGGCGATGGCCGGGCACGAGGGCGAAGAGCAGTTCCGGTCCCTCGTCCTCAACATCCCCGGCGCCGTGTATCGCCGCGAGTGCGCCGAACCTTGGACAATGCTCTTCATCAGCGATCACATCGAAGTGCTGACCGGCTACCCGGCGACCGATTTCACCCGGGACAACCTCCGGTCCTTCGCATCGATCATCTGCGTCGAGGACCGCGGGCACGTGAGCGAGGTCGTGCGAGACGCGCTGGGCCGAGACGGCTCGTTCTCGGTCGAGTACCGGCTGGTGGACGCCGCCGGCGCCTACAAGTGGGTCGTTGAGCGCGGCCGGAGCGTCGCCGGCCCTGACGGGCTCCCGCTCTGGATAGACGGGGTGATCTTCGATCTCTCCGCCCACAAGGAGACCGAGCAGCTACAAGGCAACACCGAGGTTCAGGCCGGCCGCCGGTTGGGACATGACGCCCTGACCTGCCTCCCGGACCGGACGCTCATCCGCGATCGTCTCCAGCAGGTCCTGCTGCGGTCTCAACGAGATCACCAACTCGTCGCCGCCCTGCTCGTCGATCTGGACAACTTCAAGTCCATCAACGACAAGCTCGGACAGGACGCCGGGGACGAGCTGTTGAAAGCGGTCGCGGGCCGTCTCATGGCAGTTCTGCGGGTAAGCGATACCATCGGGCGGCCGAGTGGCGACGAATTCGCAATCTTGGCAGATGGATTGTCACTTTCCGGAGGGCCGGAGTTGCTCGCCGAAAGGCTGCTGGACACCCTGAAGGAGCCCTTCCGCCTCGAAGGTTTCGATGACGTCCCGCTGTCGGTCACGGCAAGCATCGGCATCGCGACAAATGAGAGCGACGAGCCGGACGACCTCCTGCGCGACGCCGCGATCGCCCTCTGTCAGGCCAAGGCGCAGGGAAGGAACTGTCACGTCCGCTTCAGGCCCGAGATGAAGTCCGCCGCCATGGAGCGGCTCGAGCTCGAGACGGACCTGCGCGAGGCACTCCAGGAGAACCAGTTCTTCCTCGTCTATCAACCCGTGTTCGAGCTGAACAGCGCCGGCGTGTGGGGCGCGGAGGCGTTTCTCCGCTGGAGGCACCCCGTCCGGGGCGTCGTGGATCCCGAGTACTTCGGACCCGTGCTGGCGAACACCGAGATGATCGTCCCTGTCGGGTCCTGGGTGCTCAAGCAGGCCTGCCGGCAGGCCGTCGCCTGGCACCGGCTCGGACATGAGCTGACGATGTCGATCAACGTCTCGACGCGCCAGCTCGAGGCGGACGACTTCGTCGATCAGCTCCGAGACATACTTCTTGCCACAGCACTCGAGCCCGCGTCGCTCATCATCGACGTCGCAGAGCCGAGCCTGTCGAGTTCCACCGACAGCGTGGCCCGGCGATTTGACGAGCTCGGGGAGCTCGGCGTTCTCGTCGCCGTGGACGGCTTCGGCACCGGCTCCTCCCCTGCCCATCTCGAGCGGCTGCCCCTCGGCGCCCTCAAGATCGACCGGTCGTTCGTCGCCGCCATGGCCGACTCCCCTGAAGCGATCAGCGCCATCCACACTCTCTTGAGCCTGTGCCGGACGCTCGGCATCGAGACATTTGCCGAGGGGATCGAGCAGGGCTGGCAGCTCGCCACGCTCCAGAAAGAGCAGTGCCGCTTCGGCCAAGGGTCACTGTTCTCACATCCGATCGCGGCCGAAGCCCTGGAGGCGATCCTCTCCCTGGAGGGTCTGTTCTCCTGAGCGGCCTCACCACCGGGTGGGACGCGATGGCATCCTGGCGGCGGATGGCCGCCTCTTACGAGTCGACCTGTTGACGGCGCCGCCATCGGCGAATACCGTATCCACACCTCGCTTGGACTCTGCAGAGCAGGGCCGGACCCGGCGCCACCGGGGGGTCAAACGCTGGGTACCGCGGTGGAGGGGGCGCCGACGATCGGCATTGCCCGCGTCGGCGCCCTCACCACATCCCTGAGGACGGCTTCCCGAGCACGGGGGGCTCGCCTCCCACCTTCGTCTTGAGTCCCATTAGCTGGCGGGCTCCGGTCGTAGGTGCGCCCGCCCGCTTTGCCGAGAAATACGCGGTTGCGGGATTTCGATCAGATGCGTCGACTCCTTGGGGCCATTCTCAAGTGCGACCGGGGAAACACCCCGGTCGCCCAAGGAGAGTTGGTGACCATGGCAATCGGACCGGGTTGAATACCTCGTTGTAACCTTCCCCGACGGAGCCCTCAGTGACGACATCGCCCCGGCACTGAAGACGCTCGTCGACACAGGCAAGATACGGCTCCTCGACCTCGTGTTCCTCACGAAGAACGCTGACGGCGATATCAGCGTGGTCGAATTCGACGGGCACGACCACCTGTCAGGCTTCGCCGAGATCGAGGGCGAGGTCGGCGGTCTGATCGGGCCCGAGGACTATGAGTTCGTCGCTGAAGAGCTCTTCGAGGACTCGTCTGCCGCCGTCATTCTGATCGAGGACCTGTGGGCTGCCCCGCTGGCCGACGCGGTGGAGGCCGCCGGCGGCTTCCTCGTCGGAGGAGCTCGCATCCCGAAGGACCTCGTCGACGCCGCGGTCGCAGATCTGCCAGCAGCCAGCTAACGATCTAACAAACTGAAAGGAAGTCAACATGCGTCGACGCCCAATCGCAAGGAAGGCCGTCAAGACGGCGATCCTGGTCACGGCCGCCAAGCGGCTCGGCCACCGTATGGAGAGGAAGCTGACCCACCACCACGCACAGAAAGCCTGATCAAGCGGCTTCCACCGACGAAGCCACCCACTGATCTGGGCCGCTCAGCTTTTCGCTCCAGCTTGGCCCCGCCTCTGCGGCGGCGCCAAGCCTTTCCGGTCGTCAGGGACGGTCGGCTCGAAGTTCCTGGGCGGCTCTTTCAGATCCATCTCGGTACCGCTGCAGCTGCGCGGCCCTGATCGAGGGTGTCTGGCCGAAAACGAGGAGAAACATGGCCTCGCGTGCCAGCCGCTGCGCCTGCTCGCTCATGAGCACGGATCGTCCTCCCCCGGAAGCCATCAGTGCCGAGGCAGCGCGCACGGCAAGCTCGGCCGCCCGGCAGCGTGCCTCTACGACCGTCTCGGGCGTCGACTCGTGAAGCAGCCTCCGGCAGGCGGCTATCTCCTCGTCGAACAGCTCCGGGCCCAGGAGAGTGGAGCAGCGGCGGGCGATGCCGAGCGGGAACGAGCCATTGCGGGCGAGCCCGGCGGTGTCGCGTTCGATCCACGCCTCGAGCGGCTCTACCAAGGTGAGCCGGTCCGCCGGAACCTCATGGCCCCAGAACCGGAGGCGGACCGTCGCGCTGGCGTTCACGGCCGCGAGCTCGAGCGGCTCGACTCCGAGAGTGACCGAGGACGAGGCGTCCACCAGCAGCCACACGACGTTGCCGGCGAGGTCACGCGCAGCAGTGTGGACGACGTCGATGCGGCCCCATCCGGTGACCCAGGGGGCGCTGCCGTGCAGGACCCATCCGTCCCGTGAACGGCGCGCTATCAAGATAGGCAGACCCGGACGTCGCAAGCCGGCAAAGGCCACGCCCGCGCGCCGATCCCCCCGGCACAGCCGGGCCAGCCACTCGTTGCGCAGCGCCTCTGAGCCGGCGTTGGCGACCGCGAGGACGGCGCTGTGGTGTTGGGTCCAGACGAACGAGGTCGTCAGGCACGCGCCGGCGAGGATCTCGGTCACCTCGGCGCCCGTGACCGGATCGGCGGCGAGACCGCCCGCCTCGCTCGGGCCGAAGAGGCCGTAGAGACCAGCGGAGGCGAGCGCGTCCAGCCGGCCGATGGGCACGCTGGGACTTGCGTCCGTCTCGAGCGCTCCGGGGAACAGCACGTCTTCCGCGACCTGCTGCGCCCTGGCGACGGTCTCCGCGCGGTCGGTCATGGCGGCGACGCTACAGCGGCTCGCCGCCCGAAGTCGTCCGTCCTGCCTCAAAGACGCGCTATCCGGGCCGAGGCGGCAACTGGCCGCCGCATTATCCGTCATGGAGACTCTCGCGACGTGAGATCTATTACGGCTTCGACATAGAACGCGTGCTTGCTAATACCGCGGTCATCGGTCGGCCCGCCTCTTGACCCTATGTGGGGTCGAACAGCAAGACCTCAATCATCATGGCGCTGCACCTTGCCGCCGGGAATGGCGAAGTCAACCTGCTCGGCCGTGGCCGTGCCGTTCGTGCGGCCCGGGTAGCTGACCCAGGTCATGCAGACGTTGAGTTCGTCGACGACGTTCGAGGCCTCGATCTTCGTCCCGTTGTCGAGCTCCATCGTGCCTGTTGTGTGGGCGTCCTCGATCAGGGTCAGGTCGTAGCCCCGGTCCAGGGCTCCGTAGGCCGTGGCGCGGATGCACCAGTTCGTGGCGGCACCGGCCAGTGCGACGTGGGTCGCGCCCAGCTTGGCGAGCTCCTCCTCGAGCTCGGTCTGCTCGAACGACGAGTTGAACTTCTTGTGCAACACTGGCTCGCCGTCGGCAGGTAGCAGTTCCGGCACCCACTGCCACTCGGGGCTCCCGTAAGCCAGCTGCTCGTCGGAGTGCTGCACCCACACGACGGGGACGCCCTCTGCGCGTGCCCGCTCTACAGCGCGCGCCACATTCTTGACGACGCGCTTGGAATCCCACGCCCCGTCCATCACGCCGACCTGCACGTCGACGACCAGCAGTACTGCCTTGTTACCCGTGCGCACCGTGGCCACGATGATCTCCCCCCTGCTCGCCAGCGAATGAAGCCATTAGAAGACCCCATATGATGCCGCACCGCCCCAGAGCCTCGCTGTGTCGCGCTGATGAGCGGCGAGGGCGATGGCCGCAGCTCCGGTCGTGACCGGAAACGGCTGGCGCGGCGTACTCGAGATTGTCCACTCTGGTCGCATGGCAAACGACACCAGTCCAGCCGGCCACCCGACAGACACCGGGCTGCGGGAGGCGGGCATAACTCGCAACTTCGGATGGTCGAACATGTTCGTCCGCCCCGAGGACGATCCTCGGACCGAGGGTGGCTTCGACGATGAACGGGCGATGCTGGTCGGCTACCTGCACGACTACCGCCTGACCATCGAGTTGAAGTGCTCGGGCCTCGGCGCCGTCGATATGGCACGCCGGTCGGTCGAACCGTCGAACCTGTCACTGCTTGGCCTGGTTCGCCATCTCGCTGACGTTGAGCGTCACTGGTTCCGCCGTGTCCTCGACGGCCAGGATGTCCCGTCTCTGTACCAGCACGACAACGACCGGGACGCCGCGTTCAACGGGGCCATCGGCGACCCAGAGGCGGTGGAGTCCACTTGGGCCGCCTGGCGGGAAGAGGTGCGCTTTGCTGAGCGCTTCGTCGAGGAGGCACCGAACCTGGAGGTGGCCGGGAGCTACGGCAAGGGTCAGGTGATCCGCCTGCGTGAGGTGCTGGTGCACATGATCGAGGAGTATGCCCGTCATGCTGGTCACGCGGACTTGCTGCGAGAACGCATCGACGGACGCGTGGGGTAGTAGCCGCTCACCTGCCCATCAGGAGCTTCTGCGCCTGTCCAGCCCGGCCCAGCGGATCACGCGCGTTTACCGCCGCCCGCCTCGTCCTGTAAGTCTTTCGCAGCCGGGGCGTCGTGGAGGTCTTTGACCGGGATCTCAGAGCTGAGCGCCACGGTTCCTCGCTCTCCTTGTCCGGCTGGTGTGATATCATTATGATAATCCTGTGGTATCAGCTGAGTCACTCGGGAGGTCCGCAACCATGACTGAGCAGCTTCCAACCAGCTCGACCCAAGACCCGAGGCAAGTGACCGAGCGCGAGGCATGGTCGGCGCCAGGTGTCCCCGTGCTGTTTCTCGGCATAGGGATGGTGATGGCGGCCGGCACGCTGATGGGGTTCGGCGTTGCCGAAGGCGGATGGACGACCGCTGGCCCGATAGCCCGCCTCGCGGTCAGCATCGCGCTGCTCATCGCCGCCGATCTCACATTCAAGGGTCTGACGGCCGTCGTCCCGGGAGAGGCGCGTGTCGTCCAGCTGTTCGGGAGGTACCACGGGACCATCCGTGCGGCCGGCCTGCACTGGGTGAACCCTTTCGCCGAGAGGAGGAAGGTGTCCACTCGCGTGCGGAACCTCGAGACTTCCATCGCAAAGGTGAACGATGCTGACGGGAACCCGATCGAGATCGCCGCCGTCGTCGTCTGGCGGGTCCAGGACACCGCAATGGCGATTTATGCCGTCGACGACTTCACTCGTTTCGTCGCCATCCAGACAGAGACCGCCGTGCGTCACACCGCGTCGAGTTACCCATACGACAGCCGCGGCAGCGGCGCTCTCTCGCTGCGCGACAACGCCGAGGAGATAACGCAGCGCCTGTCGGCCGAGATCACGGACCGAGTGCATCCTGCTGGTGTGACGATCATCGAGTCACGGCTCACCCGACTGTCCTATGCCCCAGAGATCGCTCAGGCGATGCTGCGGCAGCAGCAGGCGAGCGCCGTGGTGGCGGCCCGCCAGCGCATCGTCGAAGGAGCAGTTGGTATGGTCGAGCTCGCTTTGCAGCGGCTCGAGGAGAGGGACGTCGTCGAACTGGACGAAGAAAGGAAAGCTGCAATGGTTTCCAATCTCCTCGTCGTCCTGTGCAGCGAACAGGCGACCCAGCCGGTGATCAACACCGGCTCTCTCTACCAATAGGCGCAGTACTGCAACGAGATGAGTGAGCGCAAGAGCGTACTGCTACGGCTCGATCCCGCCATCCACGATGCACTAGCGCGCTGGGCCGCCGACGAGTTGCGAAGCGCCAACGCTCAAATCGAGTTCCTGTTACGCCGGGCCCTGGCTGAAGCCGGCCGACTTCCCAGTCGAGAGAAACGCAGGCCCGGCCAGCCAACGGACACGAGATCTGGATAATTGGTACGTCTCAAGCTGCTTGCCTTTGGCCTTCCCGTGAAATGCGGCAGTGAGGCGCTCGTGACGTCATCCATCGGGTCGTCGAGTGCGCCCGAGCCGAGCCACAAGGCGTACTTCGAGACGACATTGCGAGCCTTCGACACCAGGTCAAGGTCTTCTGTTACAACCAGCAGGTCGTCGACGCACTCACGACATCATTCAGGCAGACCGCTCAATCCGCCCGGGTACCCGTCGTCGGCGTCTACGAAACGATGCCCACACCCGGCTACGACTACCAGTCGTGGATGGTCGCTGAGGTTGCAGCGATCGAAGCCGCGGTGACGCACGGAACCTCGACGGAGCACCTGTGATCGACCTCTGCTATCCAGGTCGAACTGGTGAGTCTGCTGACACCTTCGGCCCGATCATCACCAGGTCCATGAAACGCGCGAGGGAATGTCAGTCGACTTCTCAGTCAGATTGGACGGTATAGCTCGTCGGGCCTCTTTTGTCGGCGACGCCTAAGCAGACAGATAGCGCTCAAACACCGACCTGCCAATCCGGTCGACACAGAGAACGACGGCGCCGCAGAGGCTCATGATTTTGTGCTCACGCGCCTGATCCGGCCGACGCGGGAGCGAAGATCGGTCGATCGGTACCGGTAAGCGATCGGGATCGTCTGTTCGGTCGGCCGCCCGATCGGATGTTCTGGACGGGCGGTAGGCAGCCACCGGTACCGGGGATCTGTCGGGCAAACTAAGGCACGTGGAGTCGATCGGAGAGGTCGCGGCGCAGGGCTGCGGTGATTCCGCCGCAGAAAGAGGTAAGTACGGCATCGACGGCGGCATCATCGTCATTCCAGTGTTTGGGGCGCTTGAGGTTGGGCTGGCGAGCACTGTGCTGTGGGCGATAAGGCATCGCAAGCGCGGTATCGCCCGGCTGGCCGGCATCGTCGCCATGGCGGGGGCGGGATCAGCCGCGAGTTACCTTTACTCCACTAGCCGTGGCAAGTTCGCGGTCTGGACGGAGGTGCTGGACGAGCTGCACCTTGGCGGTAACGAAAATGTGTTGGACGTGGGTTGCGGCGGGGGGCTGTGCTGCTCCTTGCAGCGCACCGGCTGCCTGAAGGCAGGGCGGTAGGAGCGGATATTTGGCGGCGCCGGGATCAGAGTGGCAATAGTCGGGCTGCCGCCGAGCACAACGCGGTCGTGGAGGGAGTTCGCGACCGAGTCGACGTCGTCAACGCTGACGCGCGCGACCTGCCGTTCCGGTCAGCGTCGTTCGACGTCGTCGTGAGCAGCCTGACGATCCACAACATCCCGGGGAGCCTCATCGACCCTTTGACATGCGTAGGAGCGTCGTCGTTCGACCGGCCCGCCGGCCTGGTGGTCGGGGGCACAGCATGGTCGACAGGTACCGCCGACGATGTGAGGGGATCGCTTCGTGATCCGTTCTGGGGCGGTCCGAACCCCTTAAGCCCGGGCGTTCTGGATGTGTCTTCGGACCCGACCCTGATCGACATCTATACGGTCACTCGAGCCGATCTGTCCGTAGGATCTTGGAATGGCTCGTGAGGACTACTTGCTCGACAATCGCCAGAGCGAGGCGGGCCGGCGCTTCGATGCTCTCGGGACGCTCTTCAACCCGTCGACCTTCCGGCACATGGGGTCGATCGGCCTGTCACTCGGATGGCGGGTGTGGGAGGTTGGGGCCGGACGTGCAAGCGTGCCTGCCTGGATTGCCGAACAGACCAAGGCCGACGTGTTGGCCACCGATATCGACACCACCTGGCTGGAAGCCGAGGAGGACGGCTTCGTAGTGAAACGGCACGACATCGGAACCGAGCCCGCACCGGACGATTCGTTCGACCTCGTCCACGCTCGACTTGTGCTCGTCCACGTCCCTCAGCGGTCCAAAGCCCTGGCCACGATGATTGACGCCCTCAAGCCTGGTGGATGGCTCCTGGTCGAAGAAGCTGACCCCGGTCTGCAGCCTCTTGCATGTCCCGACGACCACGACGCAGCAGAGGAGCTCGCCAACAAGTTGAAGGTAGCGTTTCGTGCCCTGATGGCCGAACAAGGTGTGGATCTATCATTCGGTCGCAAGCTTCCAAGACTGCTTAGAGCTGCGGGGCTTGTGAACGTGCAGTCGGATGCTTACTTTCCGATCGGCGGCCCTGCGGTAGATCGGCTGGAGCGTGCCACCGTGGAACAGATCCGGGAGCGCCTGATCGCCACAGAACTGGCTACTGGGGACGAGATCGAACAGCACCTATCCAACGTCGCTACAGGTCAGCTCGACTTGGCAACCTCGCCCATGGTGTCGGCCTGGGGTCGGAAGCCCAGTTGACCGATAGTCACCAGCCCGTCGCCAGGTGCCCCCGGATCGCCGGTGTGGTGGCGACGCCGGCTACTCCTCCCCGGAGAAGCGCTCCCATGCCGACTGGCGCGTCATTCCGAGTGCTTCACCGATGCGCGCCCAACTGACGCCTCGCGCTCTGAGCGCGGCGACGTGGTGAGCGACCGCAAGGTCGACGTTCTGATGAGCAGCGTGAGCTCGCACCATCTCAGCGAGGAGGTCCTCGTCAGATAGCGCCTCCCAGGCCTTCAGGGTCTGTGGAATCTGCGATTTGGTCGAAGGAATCGCGTCACCTGCCCGACGTCCTTTGAGATCGAATTCCTCAGCGATTATCTGAGTGCAGAGGTCTACGCACTCATTGCAGATGTATACACCGGGACCGGCGACCAGCTTGACGACGTCGAACTGGCTCTTGGCACAAAACGAACAGCTCAACGCCTCCTTGCTTGAAGTTCGCAACATTCGTCTCCTCACGGCCACGGCAAGTAAGGATAAGCCTGACTACGTCGTCAGGCTAAGCCTGACGGCGGCAGGAGGTCAAGACCGAGCCAAGGGAATCCCACAACCACGGATCGTGGGCATCCAGAACGACGCGGATCTGGTTGATTCGACGCGGTTAGCAGACATTCCGGGCGCAGCTGCGGGGCGCTGGAACAGGCATTCGGCGCTCGCCGGCTCCTTGTCGCCTGCCGTCGCGCCGGCGCTCGAGATTCGGAGGGCGCAGACGAAGGACCGGACCAGCCAACCTTCGCCGGGCAGCACTAGGCGAAGAAGGCCCGCAGCTCTGCCGCCACTAGAGACGGCTGGCGCCTATTGTCCGCAGCCGTGTGGCCCATGCCTCGAAGTGTCACTCGCTTGGCACCCGGCAGGACCGCGCTCAGGCCGTCGAGCGATGCCGTCAGGTTCCCGGCACTCTTGGAGCCGCCGAGCAGAAGGATCTCGCAGTGGAGTCCAGCGAAACGCTCCAGGGGACCGGCAGCATCCATGACGGTCTGCGCGTCGTAGTGCAGGGTCGGGATGAGATCGCGGGGAGACACGGTGCCGGGCGGCACGGGCCGATTCGCCTTCTTTCGGATGACCAGATTCAGCGGGGCTGCGAGTAGAGATCTGGGCAAGTAGCGAGCAGGCGTGCGGTCGGCGGTGGCTTTCATCACGGTGATGAGAGCCGATCCGAGCTTCCCGGCCTTGAGCTCACGCTCGTAGCGGGGCGCCCACGCCGCATGAGTCACACCGTCAAAGGACAGGGGCGGCTCATAGAGCGCGAGTTTCTCGATCTCCGGCCGTACGAGAGCCGTCTCGATGGCGATCACAGCTCCTGCACTGAGGCCGAACACATAGTGGGCGCCTGTTGCTTCCAGGAGGGCACTCAGGTCCTCGATCTCGATGCGCAGACCATGGAAGTCCCCATATGGGCCGCTCGTGCCCCGGCCACGGCGGTCGGGAACATAGACGGTGAAGACGTCGGAAAGCTCACTGGCGAGGGTACGCAGGTTCTCGGAGGTCTGACCGGCCCCGTGCACCAGGATCAAACCTGTCCCCTGGCCCAGTTCGTAGTATCCGATGGCGGTACCGTCGTTCGAGCGGACCGAGCCAACCGACGATGGGCGTGGTTCCACCGAATCCTCGTGCCAGTTACGGATTCTGCTCGACTTGCGCTTCCGAAAGTGTCGGGACGTGCGGCGCCGAGCGCGAGGCGTCGCGATTGACATCGGTCATCTGAGCGACAATAAGGCAATGCGGTCTCTTCCTGCCCGGCGCGCTTGAGCTCGTGGCGGACACCTTGGTCTGTATCGAGAGCGGCTCCCGTCGCGTGTTCGCCTCCGCCTTGGAATGGCCCGGCTGGTGCCGCTCAGCCCGCACGGAGGACGAGGCGCTCGAAGTCCTTGCGGGCTATGCCAGCCGCTACGCGCCGGTGACCGCACGAGCAGGCGTCGGCCTCCCCTCCAGGGCAGCAGAGGGGTTCGAGGTCGTGGAACGTCTCGTGGGAAATACCACCACGGACTTCGGCGCGCCGGCGATCGCCGCCGAGTACGAACGCCGGGCCCTCGACGCCAAGGGCGCCAGGCGCCTGGCCGCGCTGGTGGCCGCCTGCTGGCAAGTCTTCGACGGTGTTGTCGCGTCGGCGCCGGCCGCGCTGAGGAAAGGACCCCGGGGCGGAGGACGTGACCGCGACGAGACCGCCTCCCACGTTGCCGACGCCGAGATCGTCTACGCGCGAAAGCTCGGCATCCGCCTCGGTGACAACCTGCCGGAGACCCGCGCCGCCCTCATCGACCTCCTGGGCACCCGCTCCGACGGTCGGTCACCTGGCGAGAAGGGATGGCCGCCGCGCTATGCAGCCCGCCGCATCGCCTGGCACGTCCTCGACCATGCCTGGGAGATAGAGGACAAGAGCGGGTAGGAGTGATCGTTGTCGCGCTGAGCCGCCGCCAGGTCTCGGACCACCCGGGGACCTGCGACGTCCGGCGCCTCGACAGGCGAAGTGGCAAGGTGTCCCCGTGAAGGTTGCCGTCGCCCAGTTCGCGTCCAAGCCCGACGCTCCCGCCAACCGGGCGCGCACACTCGAGCTCCTGAGGACCGCCGCCGGCAGCGGAGCCGAGCTTGTCGTCTTGCCCGAAGCCGCGATGTACCCCACCGACCGGCCTCCCGCGGAGCTCGCCCAGGCGGCCGAGGCTCTCGACGGGCCTTTCGTCACCGCCCTGGCGGGCGCCGCCGGCGAGCTCGGCGTGAGCGCGATAGCGGGCATGTTCGAGAAGGTGCCCGGCGAGCAGCGGGTGCACAACACCGCTGTGGCGGTCGATGCGACGGGGCTCCTCGGCCGCTATCGCAAGCTCCACCTCTACGACGCCCTGGGCCACAAGGAGTCGGACGCCCTCGTGCCAGGTCGCATCGACGGCGACGAGCTTTTCACCCTGGCGCTCGGGGATTTCGTGATCGGCGTCGCCACGTGCTACGACCTACGTTTCCCCGAGCTGTTCCGCGCACTGGTCGACCGCGGTGCCACCGCCTTCGCCGTGCCCGCCGCCTGGGTCGCAGGTCCGCTCAAGCAAGATCACTGGATGACGATGTGCCGGGCTCGGGCCATCGAGAACACCTCCTACCTGATGGCAGCGGCCCAGCCGCCTCCCACATATTGCGGCCACAGCCTCGTGATCGACCCCATGGGCATCGAACTGGCCAGGCTCGGTGAGACCGAGGGCGTGGCGATCGCCGAAATCTCCTCCGAGCACGTCCGGTCGGTGCGCGAGGCCTTGCCGGTGCTCCTCCAGAGACGTTACGAGGTGCGACCGAGACCTTGAACCGCAGACGGCGGTGGACTGCTCTTGAGGGACACCGGACCGAGCCGAGCGAGCAGTTCGTCCACTGCTTCGGCCCGCGGCAAGGACGGAGTAGCCCCGAGCACGCCCACGGCCAATGCACCAGCCGCCGTCGCCCTCTGCAGGCCGGTCTCGATGTCCCCGCCGCGGGCCAGCGTGGACGCGAGCGCTCCGCAGAAAGCGTCGCCGGCACCGGTCGTGTCGACGACCGGCACCGACAAGGCGGGCACCTCTATAACGCGGTCGCCGTCGAGGTAGACAGAGCCTCTCGGCGCGAGGGTGACGACGACAGACTTGCAGCCACGCCGCAGCAGTACGGCGGCGGCCCTGACAGCCCCGGCGGCATCGTCGACCTTCATCCTGCTCAGCTCCGCGGCCTCGAGCTCGTTCGGGAGGCAGATGTCGACTTTGGAGAGAAGCTCGTCGCTGAGCTCCAGCGCCGGCGAAGGATTGAGCATCGTGATCGCCCCGGCGTTCCTCGCGACGTCGAGCGCGGCCACCACCGCCTCGAGCGGCACCTCGAGCTGCACGAGGAGCACCGATGCGCCCTCGATCAAGCCGGCCGCCTGCCTGACGTGTTGCCCCGTGAGCGTGCCGTTGGACCGGGGCACGACGATGATGAAGTTCTGGCCGCTGGCTTCGACGGTTATGTGCGCGATCCCGGTATCGACACTGGGGTCGCTCGTGAGATGGGAGACGTCCGCACCGTCGGCTACCAGCAGGGACCGGATCGCCCCAGCGAAGGAGTCCGAGCCGACCCTGCCGACCATCGCAGTCGTCACGCCCTGGCGGGCGCATGTCACGGCCTGGTTGTTGCCCTTGCCCCCGGGCACCATCGTGAAGGAGCTGCCGATCACCGTCTCACCAGGCAATGGCAACGTGTCAGTCCGCACCGTCAGGTCCATCGACAGGCTCCCGACCACTACCACCTGTACCACGGCCCGCCGGCTCACGTGTCGAGGCGCAGGATCAGCCACTGGAGCAGCATCGTCTCGTTGACGTTGCGGCTGAGGCGCGTCGCGGCCTCGTCTATGGCCGCCATGGCGGCGAGGGTGGTCCTCAGGCGCTGCGCCGAGACCTGAGGCGCGACGAGGCGCTCGCGGTACACAGAAAGGAGGGCATCGAGACCTGCGCGAAGCTCGTCGGTTCGCACCCGTCGTTGCTCACGGCGGTGTCGCTCCTCGATCGCGGCCCGTCCCGGGACGCCCCTCTCGCCCCCCCGCTCTGCCTCCTCTTGGAGCAGGGCCAGCTCCTCGGCCTGACGCGCCCGCACGACCTCGAGCGGCTCACCAGCGGCGGCGACGAGCTCGTCGGCGAGCTCGGCGACCCTCGACCCCGTCCCGTCCAACCGGCTCGGAACGGTTCTCCATCGGTGCAACCGCTCGGCGAAACCCAAGTCGCGCGCCAGCAGCCTGGCCCTGTCGAGCCGCCCGCCTGAGGCCTCGGCGAAAGCGGCGGAGGTCGCGACCACGACGCCCTCGGCTGTAAGGACCTCGACGACAGTCCCAGCGTCGAGCGGTTTGAACTGGACCTGCACGCACCTGCTCGCGATCGTGACGAAAGAGCGGGGAACGGCCTCGGCGATGAGGATGATGACGGTTGTGTCCGGTGGCTCCTCGATCGTCTTCAGCAAGGCCGGCGCGGCCTTGTCGACAAGGTCGAAGTCGACCAGGACGAGGACCTGGTAGCGGGCGACGCGCGGGGTGCGCAAGGCCATGCGGCCGACCTCGCGTGCCTGGTCGACCAGGATCGAGGCACCGGCACGCTCGATGACGGCGAGATCCGGATGTCGGCCCGCGAGCACCTCCAGACACGAGGGGCACTGCCCACAGCCCCTATCGGGGCACAGCAGAGCCGCCGCGAAAGCAATCGCCGCGTCACGCCTCCCGGTGCCGAGCGGCCCGAGGAACAGGTAGGCGTGCAGGGGCGTCCGCAGCGAACCGCGGAGAAGCCGCACCGCTTCCGGCTGGCCTCTCACCCGGTCGAGCACGGGTGCCCGGCTCGGGCCCTCGACCACGGTCACGAGGGGCCCCCGATGCCGAGACGTGACCGAACGGCTCGCAACACCTCGGCGGCGACTTCGGCCGCGGGCCCGGAGCCGTCGACCACGACCCAGTGCTCGGCGTCGTCCGCGGCGAGCTTGCGGAAGCCTTCGCTCACTCGCAAGTGGAACTCCCGGTCTTCGCCTTCGATCCGGTCAGGGCTCATTCCCGGTAGTTGCGCGTGCTGGGCGGCGCGGCGTGCCTCGGCGAGCTCCAGGGGAAGGTCCAGGAGAACCGACAGGTCGGGCCACCTGCCTCCGGCCGCAAGGTCGCAGGCCAGGCGCACCTCCTCGATCGGCAAGCCTCGGCCGTAGCCCTGGTAGGCGAGCGTCGAGCCCGCGAACCGGTCGACGACGACGTGGCGCCCAGCTGCGAGCGCCGGTTCGATGCGGTCGCTCAGATGCTCGGCGCGCGCCGCCAACATGAGATGCAGCTCGGCTCGGGGCGCAAGCACGCCGAGCGACGGGTCGAGAAGAAGCGCCCGGATGCGCTCGGCGATAGGGCTCCCGCCCGGCTCGCGGCTCTGCTCGGCGCCGATCGCCGCGGCAAGAAGGCGGGACTGGGTCGATTTCCCGGCGCCCTCGCCGCCTTCGAGCGCGACAAAACGCCCCTTTGTGCCCACAGTTCGAACGATAGAGCCTCACGGCCTGCACCACGGCAGTAGCCGCTGGCGGAGGCGGTCGCTTCGCCGGCCCGCGGCCCCGTTTCTCGGGGCGCGCGGGGACAACTGCTCAGGCCTCGGCCTTGAGCTCGCGCTCGAGCGGCTTCGACTCGCTCCAGAGCATCAGGTTCAGGCCTGCCGCCAGCACGCCGCCTACGAGGGGCGCCACGATGAACAGCCACACTTGGCTGAGCGCGGTCCCGCCCTGGAACAACGCCGGACCGAGCGCTCGCGCCGGGTTCACCGAAGTGCCGTCGAGCGGTATGCCCACCAGGTGGATCACCGTCAGCGAGAGGCCGATCGCGAGCCCCGCGAAGCCGGCGGCGGCTCCCTTTTCGGTCGCCATGAGAACGACGAACACGAGAAGAAACGTGAGCACGATCTCGAGGACGAAGGCACCACCCTCGCTGATGTGCTTGCCGTAGGAGTCGGTGCCGAGCGTTCCCGTTTGGTCCACGACCTTGCCGAAGCTGGAAGTCATCAACTTCAACATTGCGCCACCGGCGATGCCACCGACGAACTGCACGACCCAGTAACCGGCCGCCTCGCGCAAAGGGATGCGCCCGGCGAGCAGCGCCCCCAGGGTGACAGCCGGATTGACGTGGCAACCCGACACCGGTCCGATGGCATAGACGAGCGCCAGGAGCACGAGGCCGAAGGCGAACGCCACGCCGACGGGCCCGATCAGCTTGATCCCGCCGACCGCGCTCCCGACGGCGAAAAAGACCAGGACGAACGTACCGACCAGTTCAGCCACGAGCTTCTTGGCCATAGACGAAACCCCCTTAGGTTGACGGGCGAAACCCTCCCGCGTCTGCGCCAGCGGATCGGCCGCCAGAGCTTCGCACAGAGCCTCCGCGGGAGGCGATCTGCCTACCAGTCCTCAGGCTGAGAAACCGAGTCGGTGCTAGTCCTCCTGAGCGCGGCCCCTGGCGCTCTGCGCGCCCCGGCCTTCTTGGCGCCGGCGGCCTTCTTGGCGCCGGCAGCCTTCTTGGCGCCGGCAGCTTTCTTGGTAGTCCCGGCCTTCTTGGTAGTCCCGGCCTTCTTGGTAGTCCCGGCCTTCTTGGCCGCCCCGGCCGTCGTGGTGCCGACTGCCTTCGCCCCGGCGGTCTTGCGCGCTCCGGCGGCCTTGCGCGCTCCGGCGGCCTTGCGCGCTCCGGCGGTCTTGCGCGCCCCGGCTGTCTTGCGCGCTCCGGCCTTCTTCGTTCCGGCGGCTCTGCGAGGGGCGCGCTTGGAGGGACCAGCCGCGCGGCGCTCCGCGATCAGCTCGACGGCGCGTTCGAGGGACAGCTCCTCCGGGTCGTCGCCCCGGCGCAGCGAGGCGTTCGTCGTCCCGTCGGTGACATAAGGTCCGAAACGGCCCGAGCGCAGCACGATCGGCGATCCCGACTCGGGGTCGGTCCCAATCTCGCGAAGCGGCGCAGGGCTCGAGCCGTAGCGGCCTTTCTTCGGCTCGGAAAGTAGGCGGAGCGCCTCTTCGAGTGTCACCGTGAACAGCTGGTCCTCGGTCTCAAGGCTGCGAGTCTCAGAGCCCCGCTTCAAGAACGGGCCGAACCGGCCGTTGGCGGCGATGATCTCCTCACCGGTCTCGGGATCTGCGCCGACGGTGCGTGGGAGCTGTAACAGACGCAGAGCGTCGTCCAGGGTGACCTCCACCATGTTCATCGTCTTCAGCAGCGACGCCGTCCGTGGCTTGTCGGTCTCCCCGGTCGCCTCCCCGAGCTGGACATAGGGACCGAAACGCCCGGCGCGCAGCAGCACCGTCTTCCCCGTGACCGGGTCTTGGCCGAGGACCCGATCCGAGGACGGGTTCTCGAGCAGCTCGGCAGCCTTCTCCAAGGTGACCTCGTCGGGAGCCAGTTCCTCCGGGATCGCGGCGCGCTCCTCGCCGCGCTGCAGGTACGGGCCGTAGCGACCCACGCGGACAACGATCTCACGCCCGTTTGCATCCGTGCCGAGCGAGATCGAGTTCACCTCCCGGGCGTCGATCTCGCCGAGATGCAGCTCCACGGCCCGCTTGAGGCCGTGGACACCGTCGACGGCCAGCGAGTGGCCCGGCGCTTTTGCCGATCGCACGCCCTCCGTCGCGCTCTCGCCGAAGTAGAAGCGCTCGAGCCAGGGGACCTCCTCCTCCCCTCCCGAGGCGATCTCGTCGAGATCGTCCTCCATCGAGGCTGTGAACCCGTAGTCGACCAGGTTGGCGAAGTAGTCCTCCAGCAGGCCGACGACGGCGAAGGCCGTGAAAGAGGGGACGAGCGCCGTCCCCTTCTTCCAGACATAGCCGCGGTCCTGGATGGTCCCGATGATGCTCGCATAGGTCGAGGGCCGGCCGACGCCGAGCTCCTCGAGGCGGCGAACGAGCGAGGCCTCGGTGTAACGAGCCGGCGGCTTGGTGGCGTGGTCCTCGACCTCGAGGCCGTCGCAGACCACGTCGCCCCCGACGACCAGCCTGGGCAGGCGCACATCCTGGCCGTCGCGGCGCTCGCCGTGGCCGTCCCCGTTCTCGTCCTCGTCCTCTCTGTACACGGCGAGAAAACCGGGGTCGGTGATGACCGTGCCGTTGGCCACGAACGCCGTCGTGGTGCCGGCTGGAGCGACCGAGGACTTGGCCGAGGTCCGCGCCTCGATGCGCGCCCGCGCGCTCGTCCCGGTGGCGTCGTTCATCTGCGAGGCGAGCGTCCGCTGCCAGACGAGCTCGTAAAGACGCCGCTCCTCGCCCTTGAGCTCGCCGGCGACCTGAGACGGGGTGCGGAAGCGGTCGCCGGCAGGCCGGATCGCCTCGTGGGCCTCCTGGGCGTTCTTGACCCTGCTGCGGTAAACCCTGGGAGAGCGAGGCACCGACTTTTCCCCATAGAGCGCCCGAGCCTGGTCCCGAGCGGCCCTGACGGCGGTGTCCGACAACGTCGTCGAGTCGGTGCGCATATAGGTGATGTAGCCCCGCTCGTAGAGGTGCTGGGCGACCTGCATGGTCCGCTGCGCCGAGAAGCGCAGTTTGCGGGCCGCCTCCTGCTGGAGCGTGGAGGTGATGAACGGAGCGGCCGGCGAGCGCCGGTAGGGGCGTTCCTCGACGCTCGCGACACGGAACTCGGCGCCGTCGAGGGCCGCCACGAGCCCGGTCGCTCCCGGCTCGTCGAAGAGAATGACCTCGTCCGGTGATATGAGCGTCCCTGTCGGGGCGAAGTCGTCGCCCGTGGCCACCTGGCGACCACCGATCTCGACCAGGCGCGCGGCGAAGGGCTGCGCGTCGGCGGAGAAGCTCCCCTCGACGCTGCACCAACTGGCCGAGCGGAACTGCATCCGCTCGCGCTCACGCTCTACCACGATCCGGGTGGCCACGCTCTGCACCCGACCCGCGGAGAGGCCCTTGGCCACCTTGCGCCAGAGCACGGGCGAGACCTCGTAGCCGTAGAGACGGTCGAGTATGCGCCTTGCCTCTTGCGCGTCCACCAGGCGCCGGTCGAGGTCACGAGGATGCTCGATGGCGGAGTGGATGGCGGCGGGAGTGATCTCGTGGAACACCATGCGCTTCACCGGGACCCGGGGCGAGAGCACCTCGGCCAGGTGCCAGGCGATGGACTCGCCCTCGCGGTCCTCGTCTGTCGCCAGGTAGACCTCGCTCGCCGAGGAGACGAGGCGGCGAAGCTTCGCGACCTGCTCTCGTTTCTCGCGCGACACGACGTAAAGAGGCTTGAAGTCGTTCTCCACGTCGACGCCGAGACGGGCCCACGGCTCGGCCTTCAAGGCGGCCGGGACGTCGGCCGCCGATCGGGGCAGATCGCGAATGTGGCCGATCGACGACTCGACGACGTAGTCACCACCGAGGTAGCCGGCGATGGTCTTCGCCTTCGCCGGCGACTCGACGATCACTAGTGGCTTGGGCATGTGCGCTAGTCCCGGTCAGGGCGGCTGGCCCCGAGGGCGCCGGTCCGCGAGAAGTTAGGAGCGTACAACGGCATCGTCGGTGCTTGCCGGCGAGTCGGATGCCGGTGAGTCGGCTGCCGGTCCCCCGGTCGGGAGAGCGGCGTCAATGTCCGCCTTCTCGGAGTCGAGCGTGCCCGTCGAGCGCTTGGAGAAAGCAATCGCAGCGAGCAGGATCAAAAGGGCGACGCCGGCGATGCAGTACTTGGCGACGTCGTTGTGCCGGAGTGTGATCACCGTCGGCAGGATGAGCAGCGAAACGAGGTTCATCACCTTGATGAGCGGGTTCATCGCCGGGCCGGCGGTGTCCTTGAACGGGTCACCGACGGTGTCGCCGATGACGGCGGCCTTGTGGCACTCGGACCCCTTGCCGCCAAGATGGCCGTCCTCGATGTACTTCTTGGCGTTGTCCCAGGCGCCGCCGGAGTTCGAGAGGAAGTTCGCCATCAGCTGGCCGGTCAGGATCGTGCCGGTGAGGAAGGCGCCGAGGGAGAGGTAGTTGATCCCGAAGCCGACGATGACCGGTGAGAGAACCGCGAGCAGGGCCGGGGTGGCGAGCTCCCGCTGTGCGGCCGCTGTGCAGATGGAGATGACGTTGCCGTACTCCGGCTTCTCGGTGTAGTCCATGATCCCGGGGTGCTGGCGGAACTGGCGGCGCACCTCTTCGACGACCGTCCCCGCTGACCGTCCGACGGCCCGGATGGCAAGTGACGCGAACAGGAAGACGACCGACCCGCCGATCAAAAGGCCGATGAACGTCGTCGGGATCGCCACGTTGACCTGAGTGAGAGCATTGCGGAACAAGGCGTCGCCCGTGACGTGCTTCAGCTGTGGAAACTCGTTGCCGATGGTCTCGACGAACGACGAGAACAGGGCGACTGCGGCGATGACCGCGGAGCCGATCGCGACCCCCTTGGTGATCGCCTTGGTGGTGTTGCCGACGGCGTCGAGGCTCACCATGACCCGCTCGGCCTCGCCCGTGAACTCACCCGACATCTCGGCGATGCCGGCGGCGTTGTCCGAGACCGGCCCGAAGGAGTCCTCCGAGATGATCATCCCCGTCGTCGACAACATACCGATGCCGACAAGGGCCACGAAGTAGAGCGACACGGTCAGCTTGCCGCTGCCCAGCGCGACCGCGCCCGCGATCGCCACGATGATGGCCATGATCGCCCACACGCTCGACTCGAGACCGATCGATATGCCGGCCAGCACCGTCGTCGCCGGGCCGGTGCGGGTCGCCTGGGCGATCTCCTGTACCGGACTCTGGTCGGTCGAGGTGAAATGCTCCGTGATGAGGCTCGCCACGTTCGCCAACGCAACGCCGATGACCACGGCCCAGAAGACTTTCAGGTCGTGGACGTAGAACTGCGCGACGAGAAACGCTCCGATGAGGGTGAGCACGGTGCCGGTACGAAAGCCGCGGTTGATCGGGGCCATGGCCGACTTGTCGCGGGGACGAGCGCGCACGATCAAGATGCCGAACGCGGACGTGAGGATGCCGATGCCGGCGACGACGAGCGGGAAGAGCAGGCCGCGCGCGGGTGGCAGGTGGAGCGACTGGAAGGCGGAGTATCCGAGGATCAACGAGGCGATGATGGTGATCTCGTAGGACTCGAAGAGGTCGGATGCCATCCCGGCACAGTCGCCGACGTTGTCGCCGACGTTGTCGGCGATCGTGGCGGCGTTACGAGGGTCGTCCTCGGGGATCCCTACCTCGACCTTGCCGACGAGGTCGGCCCCCACGTCGGCGGCCTTGGTGAAGATGCCGCCGCCGACACGCATGAACAAGGCGATGAGCGATGCGCCGAACCCGAAGCCGACCAGCACGGCCGTGGCCGTGTTCTGGAATATGAACACGATCGTCGTCGCACCGATGAGGCCGAGACCGACGCAGAGCAGGCCGGTGATGCCTCCAGTGCGAAACGCCACCTTCAGCGCGGGTGGCAACTTCCCTTCGCTGGCCGCGGCCGCCGTGCGGACGTTGCCGCGCACCGACATGCTCATGCCGATAATGCCCGTCAGCCCGGAGAAGATCGCGCCGCACAAAAAGGCGATGGCGCGGGCGAAGCCGGCCTGCACGAAGGTCAGCGCCACCGTCCCGTCCGGACGTACGACCTTGGTGGCGGTGAAGAACACGAGCACGAACAGCGGGACGACGATGATCGCGATCGTCCTGAACTGTCGGCGCAAGAACGCGACGGCGCCTTCTTGGATCGCGCCCGCGATCTCACGCATCTTGGCGGTACCGGTGTCAGCGGCGAGCACGCCGCGCATCAGGTAAAAGGCGGTTCCGATCGCCACCAGGCCCGTGGCGAGTGCGAACACGAGCCAGTCTCGCTCGGCGCCGCCGAGCACGAAAGCCTGATAGCCCTCGGCCGCGAACAGATGAGGAGGCATTACTTGCTCCTTTGGTCGGGTCGGCTCGGACAATACGGTAGGCGGCCCGTAGATTCAAACTGCGCAATTGACTGGGCAGTCGGCGACCGTTGTCCGTTGCTGTGCGTGAGCGGCCCGAGCCGGCGGCCTTCGGAGCCAGGAGGCGGGCGGCAGCCCTTCGTGGACCGACGGTCAGGCGCGACCGGGACCGCCTGGGACAGCGTCGTGGCCCCCCGTCGCAGGCGCCTCAGCGTGATCGGGGGTTGAGATCACCCAGTAGAGGGGGTTCACCATCCCGACGCCACGGCCACGGGCGGCGACCATGCCTTCGACCACGACGCGGGCTCCGGGCTCGATGCCGGCTACGCGCCGGCGGCCTTGGAACACCGCCATCACCTGTCCGGTCCCGTCAGCGATCGTGCATTCGAGCGACGAGACACCGGCTCGTGGCTGGACGCGCACCGTCCGTATCCGCCCCGCGACCCGGGCACGCTGACGCGGTCGCAGGTCACTGATGGGAACGGCGCCGGCGGCAAGACCTGACGGGGAGGCGGTCTGGAAGCCGGCGACGCGCTCCGCCGCCGTCCTGGCACCCGCCTCGCGCGCCGCCCGGCTCGGCCCGATCGTGCCGAACTCGGCGTCGTGCAGCGCTCCTGTCCCCCGCTCTCCCCCCGCCTTCCAGGGAACCAATTCCCTCCGCCGCTTCCCGAGCTGGAAGGGCACGATCGTCGCGTTCACGTTCGGCAACTCGCCGACGAACGCGGCGATGCGGTCCGACGTGCGGTCGTGCAGCAACCGTTGCCATGCCCCCGGCACCACGCGGTGCGGCAGGAGCACGCTGACCTCCGTCTGGCCATCGGCCGCCACCTCGGCTACCAGCTCCATCGAGGCCCTGATCAACCGACGGTCGGGGCATTCGACAAGGTCAAGAGGAAAGCGTGAGAGACCGAGCTCGGCCCATTGAGCCTCGAGCTCGGCCGCGCGGGCACTGTCCAACACGAAATGCACCGCCCGAAGCTCGTCCGGGTCAAGCATGCGGGCGTACTGCAGGGCTCGGGCATCGGCGAGATCCAGCCGGTCGACGAATACGAGAACGACGTGACGGCGAAGGATCGGGGCCACGGCGGCGTTGCTGACGTTCTCCTCCAGCTCCTTGCGCTCCTCCTCGTACTCCTTGTGGAGACGGATCAGGGTGGGCACGAGGATGATGAAGAGCAGGACGACGATCCAGACGCCTTCGCGGAACTTCACGATAACGAAGATGAGCACGACGCTGAGGGACAGGATCCCGGCAAATCCGTTGATGGCGAGCTTGTGCTTCCATCCCTTCTCCCGCAGGCGGAGGTGGTGCTTGGACATGCCGAAGCCCGCGAAGCTGAAGCCGGTGAAGACGCCGACGGCGTATACGCCGACCAGGATGTCCACCTGCGCGTGAGTGACGATGAGAAGTGCCTCGGCAGCGATGGCGAGGATGATGATCCCGTTCGAGAAAACGAGCCGGTGCCCGCGGCGGGTGAGTCGGCGCGGGAGGAAGGAGTCCTCCGCCACGAAGCTGGCGAGGTTCGGGAACCCGTTGAAGCTCGTGTTGCCGCCCGTCCAGAGGATCAGCATCGTGGCGGCTTGTACGAAGAAGAAGCCGAACTTCCCGAACCAGGCTGTGCCGAAGACGTACTTCGCCTCCTGGGAGAGCACCGTCGGACTGCCGTGCACGTAGGGAACGGCGTGAGTGATGTGGGCGAGGATCGACACCCCCGACACGAGTGAGCCGAGGATTATCGACATGATGACGAGCACCCGGCGGGCATTGGGACCCTCCGGCTGGCGGAACGTCGAGACGCCGTTCGAGATCGCCTCGAGGCCCGTCAGCGACGACCCGCCGTTGGCAAAGGCACGCAGCACGATGATGATCCCTGCCCCGTACAAGAGCCCGCTGCCGGGCGTGCCGATCGGCACGACCCCCGGGTGGTGGATCGAATGGGCGTGCAGCTGCCCGAGCGCGGCCCGGATGAGTCCGATGATGATCACGAGCCCGGTCGCGGTGATGAAAAGGTACGTCGGAAGGGCGAACATGCGGCCGGCCTCGCGAATTCCGCGCAGGTTGCCGTAGCACATGAGCGCCACGACGGCTACCGAGATCGCAGTGGGAAGCTCACCGTGCGCGAGGATCGGAAAAGCAGAGGTCAAGGCGTCGGTCCCCGCTGCGACCTGCACGGCGACGGTCACGACGTAGTCGATGATCAAGGCGACGGCGGCAATCTGTGCCACCTTCACTCCGAAGTTCTCCCTGGCCACGACGTAGGAACCGCCGGCTCGTGTGTAGACCATGACGACCTCTCGGTAGGAGAGGGTCACGAAGAGAAGCACGACTATCACGGCCAGGGTGATCGGCAGGAGAAGGCTGAAGGCGGCAACGCCGACGGCTCTGACGAGCACAAAGAGCATCTCCTCGGTTCCATAGGCGGTGGAGGAGATGCAGTCCGGGGAGAGGACGCCGAGCGCGGTCGGCTTGCCGAGGCGCTCCACGGAAAGGCGCTCGGTGACCAGCGGCGGCCCGAGCAGCGCCTTTTTCAGGCGGTAGGAGAACGACTCGGGAAGGACGACGACGTCGCCCAATTCCTGACGACTGAATCTTTCGCCGACGTCATCCTTGCTCAGAGGCGGTGACGACAGCGGTGACGACAGCGGTGACGACAGCGGTGACGATGGAGATGGCGCTTGTTCGACCGCCGGCTGGCCAAGGTCGTCGATCGTTCCGCCCGGCACGACTTCTGAGCCTACTTTGTCGCTCCAGGCTGATGATTCCGAATAGGCGAGCGGTTCGAGCGACCACCGCGGTCGCCGCGGCGGTCCGGTGCCAAGGATGCCGGTGAGTTGTGCAGGCGCGCTCCCGGGTGTTCGATAGTCGTCATGCACGTCATCGTCGTCGGGTGCGGGAGGACCGGCGCGGGACTGGCCGCCGAGTTGACCAATGCCGGCCACTCGGTCGCCATCATCGACAAACTTCCCCGCTCGTTCCGGCGGTTGCCAGCCGACTGGCCGGGACAGCAGATCGTCGGCTTCGGGTTCGACCGGGATCACCTCGAGGAGGCCGGGGCGACGCGTGCGGCTGCCCTCGCCGCGGTCACCAGCGGCGACAATTCCAACATCCTCTGTGCCCGCATCGCCCGCGAGACCTACGAGATCCCCAACGTGGTGGCCCGGATCTACGATTCGCGCCGCGCCGAGATCTTCCAACGGCTGGGAATCCCCACGGTGGCGACGGTCCCCTGGGCGATCGACCACGTACTCCGCCGGATTCTTCCCGAACGCGCCATCACCGAATGGTCCGACTCGACGGGCCAAATGCACCTGATCGAGCAACCGCTGCCCACCGAGTGGGAGGGACGCCGCTTGCCGTCTGCTGCCCTCCACGGCGAGGGGATCCGCGTCGTCGCCGTAACCCGGGCGGGCGTGCCGACGGTAGACGTCGATGATCTCGTCGGACAGGAAGGCGACGTCCTCCACCTCGTCGTCACACGCGACGTGGAAAGCAAGATTGAAGCGTTGTTCCCTGGTGCATCGGTTGTCGCGGAATCGAGGGACGGGGGGAACCACGGGTGAAAGTGGCGATCGCGGGTGCGGGCAACGTGGGCCGGTTTCTCACTGAGGACCTGGCGCGAAATGGGCATGAAGTAGTGCTGATAGATCGAGACCCCGATCGCCTGGCCACGTTGCCGCCGATAGAGGGCGTCCGCTGTGTTACCGCAGATGCCTGCGAAGTCTCTGCCCTGCAGGCGGCCCATTTCGATGAGATGGATGTCGTGGTGGCCACCACCGGCGACGACGAGGACAACCTCGTCGTCTCCCAGCTCGCCAAGCAAGAGTTCGCCGTCCCTCGGGTGATCGCAAGGGTGAACCACCCGAAGAACAACTGGCTCTTCAATGAGATGTGGGGCGTGGACGTGGCGGTGTCGACGCCTCATCTGCTCGCGGGCCTCGTTGAGGAGGCTGTGTCGGTCGGAACGCTGGTCCGCCTGCTGCAGTTTGAAGGCGGTCACACCCGCCTCATGGAGGTGACGTTGGACGCCGGCTCGCCGGTTCTAGGCAGCGAGTTCGGGGCGCTCGTCCTGCCTCGTGGTGCCGCTGTCGTCGCGCTCGTGCGAGACGGCCACGTGGTCGTGCCGCGGGCGGACGCGCCCTTGGTCGTTGGGGACGAAGTCGTGTTGCTCGTCAGCGCGCAGTGCGAAGACGACGAGATCCGCACGCTTCTCATGCAGGGCTCGTGACGGACGCTCCGGACGGGCCACAATCCGAGGAGGGTCCCGGGCCGGAGGGCGCCGAGCCGGAGGGCGCCGAGCCGGACCCGGAGGGCGCCGAGCCGGACCTGGAGGAGCCGGGCGAGCCGGGGCCGGGCGAGCCGGGGCCGGGGGAGGAGCCGGGCGAGCCGGGGCCGGGGGAGGAGCCGGGCGAGCCGGGGCCGGGTGCGGTGCCGGGGTCTCCTGGACAAGAAGGGCCCATCGGTGGCGAGACCCCCCCGGAGTCGTCGATGCCCAAACGGCGTCGCAGTCGCAACCGCGGTCGCCATCGCCACAGGCCCGACGCCGGGCCTGCCGACGAGGGTGCCGACGGGAGCGGTGCCGTCGACCAGGGGCTGGCGGGCAACAACCAGCGCGCCGGCTCCGGGCGGCCCACCGGGCACGTCCCGGCCACATATGGCGCACTGGAAGCCGCGTTCTTCGACCTCGACAAGACGGTCATCGCAAAAGCCTCGATGGTTGCCTTCGGTCGACCCTTCTACAACGGAGGCTTGATCAATCGGCGAACCGTGCTACGGGCGGTCTACGGCGAGCTCATCTACCTCCACCTCGGGGCGAGCGAGCAGAAACTCAACCAGATCCGCGAGTCGATCCTCCGCCTGATCAAGGGCTGGCACAGCGACCGGGTACGCGAGATCGTCGCCGAGGCGATCGAGGCCATCGTCGAGCCGATCATCTTTGCGGAGGCAGCCGACCTCATCGACTGGCACCATGAGCACGGACGCCTCGTCGTCATCGTGTCGGCGTCACCAGAAGAGATCGTGACTCCGCTGAGCAGGTTTCTCGGTGCGGACGAATGCATCGCGAGCCGAGCGCGTGTGGACGACCAGGGCCGCTACACAGGCACGATGCAGTTCTACGCCTTCGGGCCCTTCAAGGCCGAGGCGATGGACGCCCTCGCAGCCGAACGTGGCATCGACCTCGCTGCCTCCTATGCGTACACAGATTCCTACACCGACCTACCGATGCTGGAGGCCGTTGGCCACCCAGTCGCCGTCAACCCAGACCGGGTGCTGAACCGTTACGCGCGCGAGCACGACTTCGAGGTCCTCCATTTCAGCCAGACGGTCAGCCTTTGGAGCAGGGTGCGGGACCGCCTCGGGGCGGTGCCACCCCGCCCCGCCATTGCGGTGTCGGCCGGTGCGGTGGCCCTCGGCCTGGGGGCTGCCGCCGCGGGCTGGTGGTTGGGCTCACGCAGGCGCAGCACCTAGCTGCGCCTCACCGGGTCGTCAGTCGCCGCGGAGACGCTTCGCCGCGATGATGCCCAGAGCGACGAGCAATATCAGTATCACGAGCTTCTTCGTCATGGCGCGATCGTAGCCAGCGGCGGCCCGGCGGAGGAAGATCCTGTTTCTTGCGGGCCGGCCGCGGCAAACGAGCCAGGTCGAGTCGAGTCCTCCGCGCTGGGAGAGCCGCACCGCCACTGCCCGTGTTCAGCCAGCCGCTGAGTGCCGTCAAGACTCAGGCGCGTGCGTGATTTCACGCGCATAGAGAGGTAATCACGCACGCGTCTGCACGAAAGGCCGGGGGAAACTGGGTTCGGCGCGCCTCAGGCGGTGCGCTCTGGAGCCGGCGGCGCAGCCCTCAGGCGGCGCCCGAGCTCAGACGGTCAGAAGGTCCCGAGCTCCCGTGTCGCTCGAGGGGTGCCGCAGCTTCGACATCGCCCGCGCCTCGATCTGGCGTATCCGCTCGCGCGTGAGGTTGAAGTGCTCCCCGACCTCTTCCAGCGTGCGCGGCTCGCCCCTGTCCAGGCCGAAGCGCAGCTTCAGGATCTCGCGTTCGCGCTCGTCGAGCGGGGCCAGCAGCCGGTTGATCTCGAGCGGCAGCAAAGCGGTAGCAGCGACCTCGAAGGGTGACTCGGCCGACCGGTCCTCAACCACGTCGCCGAGCTCGGCGTCCCCGTCCTCGCGGAGCGGCTCCGACAGCGAGAGAGGCTCGGCCCGGAACCTGAGCGCCTCGATCAGCTTGTCCTCCGGCAGCTCCACCTCGGCTCCGAGCTCGGTCAGGGTCGCCGGCCGCCCGAGCTTGAGCTCGAGGCGGGCCTGTGCCTTCTGCACCCGGGCCAGGGTGTCCCCGGCGTGCACGGGCAGCCGGATCGTCCGCCCCGTGTTGGCAATGCCACGTGTGATCGCCTGGCGGATCCACCAGGTGGCGTAGGTCGAGAACTTGAAGCCCTTGCGCCAGTCGAACTTCTCGACGGCGTGCATCAGGCCGAGGTTGCCCTCTTGGATCAGGTCGAGCAACGGTAAACCCGAGGCCTGGTACTTCTTCGCGATCGAGACGACCAGACGAAGGTTCGACTGGACGAAGGTTCGCTGGGCGGTCTCGCCCTCCCGCACGAGCCGGTTGAGCTCCCGGCGCCGGGTGGGCGTCGTCGCCTTGGACTTCGCCCTCAGCTCCTCCTCGGCGCTCCAACGAGCCTCGATCGCCTGCGCCAGCCGTACTTCGTCGTCCTTGGTGAGCAGCGGATACTGGCCGATGTCGGTCAGATACAGCCTGACGAGATCCTCCTCGTCGCGCTCAACTCGCTCTTTCGCCAAGGTCTCAAAGCCTCCGTGGGTTCGGCCGGTACAGCTCCGCGCTGCTCCGAAGTGACGCGTAGCGGGGAGCCGTCCGCGTCTACCTTCGCTGCCCCACATCGCGCCGGTCAGCGAACTTGCGCTGCCTCATTACTCGAACGTAAGTGTAACGGTGGAGTCAAGCTTGGCCGTGCAGGGTTCTTGCCCTGGCAACGCGGCCGTGCTAAGGCTCGCAGCGTCACAACGGCGCTCCCGTGCTCACTGCGGCGTCCAGAGAGGCCAGGGTCCCGGAGCCAGGACAACAGCGCTGAGCTGGCCTGATCGGCTCTCAGCGAGGCTCCGTGGGCGAGCGCCCGTGGGCTAGCCGGCGTGGGCGAGCTCCCGTGGGCTAGCCGGCTCGGCTGCAAAGAGCGGACCCTTCCGCCCGTACCACCTCGAGGTCGGTGACGGCCCTGCCGATCGTACGGACGACTGCGCCGTCTGCGGCCGGAGTGCACAGCTCCAGGCGGAGGGCATATTCGGCGAGCAGCAGAGGGTAGAGCCCACCGGCGACATCAGCCACGAGCTGGAGACCGTTGTCTGGTGGACTGTCGCGAGATCCCGGAGCTGTCCCGGCACCGTAGGAGGCGTCGTCGCGGGCGGGCAGGGCTCGGGCCAGCTCGTCGCCAAGGTGGTTCTCTGGAAGAACCGTGAGCTCCTCGAGCCCCAGGAGCCCCGTCGAGACGGGAAGCAGGCTCTCGAGCAGCGAGGCCCTCCAGGCATGGGCAAGGCTCGCCGACGCGGCCCAGCGTGCACAGCTCGCCGGCACGAGACCCGGCGCCCGCTCGCCCAAGCGACGAAAGCAGGTCAACTCGACGGCGCGGAGCGCTCCGAGCTGCCTGGAGGTGTCGAGGAGGTTCAAGAAAGCTACGGGCAAACGCGCCCGGACGGTCCTCGAGCGATCGGGCGCGCTGAGCCAACCGTCGAAGCCGAGGCCCGGTACTGGTTCGTGATCGGCATCCGCCGGTCCTTGCCAAAGCCGCGGCTTGTCACCCGGGGCCCGGGCGGGGCTTGACGCCGTTTGTACTCGGCGTGGTCGACGAGGTCGATGACCCTTCGGACCGTGGCCGCGTCGAATCCCGCCGAGACCAGGTCGGAGACGGTGAGGTCGCGCTCCACATAGCCCTCCAGGATCGGGTCCAAGACGCCGTAGGGCGGGAGGCTCTCGTCGTCTCGCTGGTCCGGCCGCAGCTCCGCCGAGGGGGGCTTGGTGATGACCGCCCGGGGGATGAGGTCGCGACCCGCGACGGAGTTCCTGTGCTCGCAGAGCTCGTACACGAGCGTCTTCGGGACGTCCTTCAACACGGCGTAGCCGCCCGCCATGTCGCCGTAAAGCGTCGCGTAGCCGACCGCCATCTCACTCTTGTTGCCCGTGGTCAGCACGAGCCACCCCCGCTCGTTGGAGATCGCCATCAAGATGACGCCCCGAATGCGTGCCTGGAGATTCTCACCCGCCAGACCCGCCGAGGGGTCTCCGACCGGTTCGAGCATCTCCAGAAGCACGCGGTGGGCGGCCTCGATCGGCACGGTGGACGTGCCGATCCCGAGGTTCGCGGCCAGCGCTGAGGCGTCCTTCAGCGAGCCTTCGGAGGAGAAACGCGACGGCATCAGCACGCCATGGACGCGCTCGGCACCGAGCGCGTCGGCTGCGATGGTGGCGACGAGCGAGGAGTCGACCCCGCCCGAAAGGCCCACCAGCACATCGGTGAAATGGTTCTTCCGGACGTAGTCCGAGGTCCCGAGCACGAGCGCTTCATAGACCTCGCCGACCCGGCCCAGGCGCGGAGCCAGGCCGGGACGAGGCGCGGGGGCATCGGCGGTCAACGGGGCATCGGCGGTCAACGGGGCATCGGCGGCCACTGAAGAGCCGGCCACCGGGGCCTTCGAGATCGTCAGCAGTGGCAGCTCCGACATGCCCTCGTGGCCCCTCGGGTCCAGGAGCCGCTTGCGGAACACGGGGCGCACGGCGAGGTCGCAGATGACGAGGGCCTCGCGGAACTGCGGGGCCGAGGCGACAAGATCGCCGTCGTTGTCGAAGACCATGGAGGCGCCGTCGAAGACGAGCTCGTCCTGACCGCCGACGAGGTTGACATAGCAGAGCGCCGTGGAGGCGTCTGCCGCCCGCGTGGCGAGCATCCGCTCCCGCTGGGCCAAGATGCCGGCACGATAGGGCGACGCGTTCAGCGTCACGACCAGCTCCGCGCCCCCCTCCCCCAGGCGGCCGACGGGGCCCGCGGGGCTCCAGGCGTCCTCGCAGATAGTCACCCCCACCCGCACGCCCGCGATGGAGAAGAGCTGTTCCCGCCGCTCGCCCGGGGCGAAGTAGCGCCTCTCGTCGAAGACCCCGTAGTTGGGGAGCAGCTGCTTGCGGACGATCGCCCTCGTCTCGCCCGCCGCGCACACGGCGGCGGCGTTGTACAAGTCGCCGTTCTCCTCGACAAAACCGACCACCGCCGCACAACGCCCGGTCGCGGTCGCGACCTTCTCCAGCGCGAGCAGGTTGCCGTCGACAAAGCCAGGCTCCAAGAGGAGGTCCTCCGGGGGGTAACCGGTGAGGACGAGCTCCGGGAACACCGCCAGGTCCGCCCCCGCCGCCTCGGCCTGGGCGAGTTGGGCGATGACCTTGTCGGCGTTGCCGTCCAGGTCGCCGACTGTGACGTCCAACTGACAGAGCGCTACGCGCAAGCCGGCCACGACTCGAATGCTACCGGTGACCCGGGTCCGGCCCAACGAAGCCATTAGCCTCTCACAGAGGAGTCCTCCGCCGATGCCCACACCACAGCTGCCCGACAAGTTCGTGCGCGCCTCTGCAGCTCCCGACATGGTGCGCCTCGTGGCCGACCAGCTCCTCGAGGCCTTCCCGTCCGCCGGCGACCGGCTCGCATCCGAGCCCGGCCTCGCTGGCGCGTTCGCGGCCGTCGCAGCCGCGAGCCGCTCGTTGTCGCGGGTGATCACGACCGATCCCGCGGCAGTAGACGTCCTGGCGCACGGCGTGGTCGCAAAGCCCGGTGAGTTGCGCTGGGACCCTGCCGAGGCGGCAGACGTCGAGGACCTCGTCCGCCGCAAGCATCTCTCGTTGCTCGAGGTCGCCGCCCGGGATCTCCTCGGCCTTGACGACCTCGAACAAGTGACCGCCTCTTTGTCCCATGTCGCCGATCGCGTCCTGGCCGGTGCCATCGCCCTAGCCGGGGCCGAGGACGGCCTCGCGGTCATCGCCATGGGCAAGCACGGTGCCCAGGAACTCAACTACGCGAGCGACGTCGACATCGTCCTCGTGGCCGCGGACGCCTCCGAGGTCAATCCCTCCCTGGCGCGCTCGGTCGTGGCGATCGCGTCTCGCGCCTACCGCATCGACACCAACCTGCGCCCGGAGGGACGCTCCGGCGTACTCGTCCGCTCCGTCGCCTCCTATGTCGCCTACTGGGAACGGTGGGCCCGCCCCTGGGAGTTCCAGGCGCTGTTGAAGGCGCGCCACTCCGCCGGCGAGGCCGCCTGCGGCCGGCTGTTCGAGCAGGCGGCCTCCGAGCACCTGTGGTCCCGGCGCTTCGGCGCCGACGAGCTTGCCGAGCTGCGCACGATGAAAGCGCGGGCGGAGGCGGTCATCGTCCGCCGTGGCCTCGACCGCCGCGAGCTCAAGCGAGGCCGCGGCGGGATCCGGGACGTGGAGTTCTCCGTGCAGCTGCTGCAGCTCGTCCACGGCGGGCGCGACCCGGCCCTGCGCCTGCGGGCCACCCTTCCCGCCCTCGCCGAGCTGGCCGAAGCGGGGTACGTGGCGGCCGAGGACGCCGCGACACTCGCCATCGCCTACCGTTTCCTGCGCACCGTCGAGCACCGTCTCCAGCTCGTCGAGGAGGCCCAGGAGCACACGGTGCCGGCGGAACGTGAGGCTCGGGACCGGCTGGCACGAGTGCTCGGCTTCCGGGGCCGGCCGGAGGAAACCCCGGCGGAGCGGTTCGACGCCGTCCTCGCCCGCCACCAGAGCGCCGGGAGGGCCATCCACGAGCGCCTTTTCTTCAGGCCGCTGCTCGAGGCCTTCGCCGTTGGCACGGCTCGGGGCAACGTCCCCGGGCGCGGCGAGCAAGCGACCACCGAGCATGGTTTCGCACCAGACGCCGCCGAGGAGCGCCTGGCCGCCTTCGGCTTTGCCGACGCCGAGCGGACCCGCCAGGCCCTGAGCGAGCTCACGCGGGGCCTCACCCGATCCTCAAGGCTCATGCAACAACTGCTGCCGCTGCTGCTCGACTGGCTCTCCGAGTCGCCCGATCCCGACCAGGGCCTCGTCGGGCTGCGCACCCTTGCCGGCAGCCCGCACCGGCGCGACCTGCTCGTGACGGCGTTCCGGGAGTCATCCGAAGTGGCCCGGAGGCTGTGCCTCCTCTTGGGGACGAGCCGCCGGCTGGGCGAGATCATCGCCCGGCACCCCGACTTCGTGGAGCTTCTCGATGACAAGGGGGCGCTGCGCGCCCTCGATCCCGACGAGCTCGCCGAAAAGGCCACGATCGCAGCCGAACAGGGACCCGACCGGCGCAGCGGTGCCCTCCGGACCTTCTTCGAGATCGAAACGGTGCGGATCGCGGCCCAGGACGTCCTCGGCCTCTCGGGCACCGGCGCCACCGGCCGCGCCCTCGCCGCGCTCGGGGCTGCGGTCGTCGCGGCCGGCTTGCACGCCATCGCTCCCGGCGTCCCGATGGCGGTGATCGCCATGGGGAGCTTCGGCGGGGCCGAGATCGCCTACGGGAGCGACCTCGACGTGCTGGTCGTCTACGAGGGTACGACCGTCTCGGACGCGCGGGCGGCTGAAAGGGCCGCAGGTGAGCTCTTCCGGCTGTGCAACGGGTCGACGCCCGCCGAAGGGATCGTCCGCATCGACGCCTCGCTCCGCCCGGAGGGAAGACAGGGCCCGCTCGCCCGCAGCCTGGACGCCTACGAGGAGTACCACCGCCGCTGGGGCGCCGCCTGGGAGCGCCAGGCTCTGCTGCGCGCCCGGCCTGTCGCGGGCGACGAGGCGGTCAGAGAGCGATTCGTGGCCCTCGCCGACCAAGCAGTGTGGTCCTCGCCCCTCGACGAGGCCACCGAAAGGGAGATCCGAAGGATGAAAGCCCGCGTCGAGCGTGAGCGCATCCCGCCCAGCGAGGACTCGCAGTTCCACCTGAAGCTCGGCCGCGGCTCGCTCAGCGACGTCGAGTGGACGGCGCAGCTCCTCCAGCTCCGCACCGGCACCCGGGCCAGCTCGACTCGCGAGGCGCTGGATCGACTCGAGCGTGTGGGGGCGCTCAGCGCCGCCGATGCCGCCACGCTCAGGGACGCCTACCGTTTCTGCGCCAAGACGAGGAACCGGTGGCACCTCGTGGGCAACTACGTCGCCGGCGCCGGGGGCGTGGTCGGCAGCGGGGCTGACGCCATGCCCCGCCAACCCGAGCTCCAGTCGCGCCTGGCGAGGAGCCTCGGGACCACCCCGACGGGCCTGCGCGAGTCGTACCGGCGCGTGACGCGGCGCAGCCGCAAGGTGGTCGAGCGGGTCTTCTACGGCCTTTGAGGAAACGACGACAACCTCACCGGTGCCGACCGGGCGGCAGCATCCTAGACTCGCGCCGTGCGCATGACGGGCCTGATCTTTGTCCGGGCGAGCCTGTACCTCACTTTGGGCCTGGTGTTCGGAATGCTGGCGTTCATGCGCACGAACGCGTACAAGCGGCGAACGGGCAATAGCCCCTGGCACATCCACCCCCTTGTCTGGGGTGGCGTCAGCGTCTTCGTGGCCTTCTTCGTCACATTGCTGTCGATCGTCTTCGTGGCGATCTTCGGCACTTTGCTATCTATCGTCGCCTGGTCACCCCGGCTGCAACCGGGTCGCGAGCGGGGCGTCACCGAGGTTGCCGAGTACAAGGCGGGCGTCCCCGGGTACTCACCGGCGGCCCAGCTCGGTCCGGTGCCCAGGTCTGCCCAGCCGCCGCCGGCCGCGACCGCGCTCACGGCCTGGCTGTCGGACCCGACGGGCCGTAACGAGCTTCGTTATTTCGACGGGTCAGGATGGACCGAGCACGTGGCCAACGGCCGCGTCATCTCGGTGGACCCGCTCTAGGAGTCCTCGGTCTCCTTGGTGAAGATCAGCAGTGATTGGTCGATACCACCCAACACGGTGTGGAGGCGGTAGCCGGACAGCTCCGGCTCGTTCAACATGGCCTCCAGGCCCGAGGCCCCGGTCTCGCCGGCATGGACCGATCCGGTGTGCCACTCCTTCACCTTGTACTCGATGTTCATGGTCTTTCGGGTCCCAATAGAACCCCCGATCTGGGTCCGATCGGCTCGGAACGCCGTAGCTCGGAATGAGCTGACTACAGGATATACAAAGGAGGTTCGAGGCCTCCTTGGTGCTCTTGTCGTCAGGCGCGCTCGGCACCGCCCCGTCGGGCTCTGCGGCGGGAGCGGCGGCGGGAAATCTCGGGTTGGACGCCGAGGGCCGGAGCGTCGCCTTCGAGTTGCTGGACCATCCGGTCCACCTCGGTGAGGATGGCACCGGAGACGACCCAAGAGCCGGTCTCGTCCACCCGGCGGAGACTGCGCAGCGACTCGCGACGCGCCTGGCGCACGGCATCCAGGGCAGCGTCCACGTTCGGGGTGTTCCCCTGCAGAGCCTCGGCCCGGGCCTGGTAGGCGAGTGCGGTCCGCGAGAGCACTTCGGCGAGGCTCGCCGGTAGCCGGGGCGCTCCGTCGAGGCGGTGGTCGAACAACGTGCGCGCTATCGCCCGCAGCTGGGCGACCGAGTGCGTGAGCGCGACCAACACCTGCGAAAGCTCGGAAGTGCCCGTTCTCCGGCCGAACGGGTCCACCCGGAGAAACGCAACCGCCTCGTCGACGAGTGGGCGCGCCCGCTCGAGGTCCTCCTCCAGCCCCCGCGAGCGGGCAAGCCAGAGGTCGGTCTCGGTAGCGGTCGGGGTTCTCTTCACGCCCGCGGCCATCTCTTCGAGCAGGCCCGCGATCGAGCCGGCGAGCCCGGCCAGGGCGCGCCGGGCCCGTTCACGGGGATCTCCCGGATAGGCGACATAGGAGGCGGCGGCGCCGATGACGGCGCCGACAAGGGTCGCCCACACCCTGTCCAGCACCTTGGGCATGGACATGGACGTGCCGAGGGCCAGGATGAAGATGGCCGTGCCCGGGATCTGCGCTGACCCGGCCACGCCGAGCCTCAAGATCTGGCCGACGCCGAGTGACACGAAAACCAGTGCCATGACCGCGAGGGCGGAAAGCCCGACGGTCCTCAGGATCACGACGGCGAGGAGGACGCTGAGACCCATGAGCACGGTCCGCTTGACCCCGTCGAGCACCGAGGTCCGCACCGTCAGCTGCACGGCGTAAACGGCCGACGCCGCGCCGAAGGCCGAGGGGACGTCGCCGAACGGGAGGCAGACCGCCCACGTGGCGCCCGCGGCAGCGGCGCTCACCGACATGACCCGGACCGGCCAGCGCCCCTCGTAGACGCGCCGGGCGAGGCTCTTCAGTCCGGCGGCAAGAACGACGGGCGACCGGCGGGCGACATAGGTGCTGCGATGCCTGGTCGTGGGCCTGGTTGCGGGTGTCGCGACCGAGGGGCGTGAGCCGTCCACTGAGTCGCGTGGCTCGCTCTCCACCGCACGAGCATGGAGCATCGCCCGCCGCTGCGCCAGCAAGACCACCGCGCCCGGCGGCTGCCCGGGTCAGGCGGTTTCGCCCCGGGCGGATTGGTAGCGGGCGACGGTGAAGCTGATGATGAGCGGGACGATGACGGCGAAAAGGACCAACATCGCCGTGATCACCGCGAGCGGCCCACCCCGGATGTGGTCCCGTACGAAGGCGAACTCGATGAGTCCCGCCGCGATCACATACGAGAGCAGGGTCCATCTCCCGACGAGGAAGAACTTGTCCCAGGCGAAGCCCTTCGTGCGGGCCAGCATGACGATGCTCGCCAAGACGAGAACCCCGCTCGCGGCGGCGAGGACGATCGGCAGCGCCAGAGGTGCCCGGCGCGGCGCGTACGAAGCCATGTAGATGCCCCCGACCACGATCAGCGCCAGGGCGGCGGCACCCACTTCTGCGACAGGCGCGAAGCGCCGCTCGGTCGTGACAGCCGAGGGGCCGTTCTTGCTCGGCAGGCTCATTGGGACGCCACCCGGGTCATGATGACGAGCGTCGCGACCTGCATCAGGCCCGTGATGCCTGCTGTGTAGATGAAGCGCTTCATGAGCTTGGCGATCACCTCGCCGTTCGGCCGCGGCTTGCGCATCTCGAACAGGACGGCGAGGTTGGCCGGCTCGAGGATGCTGAGGGCGATGATGGCCATGACCCCGACGACGATGAACGACACGATGAGCCAGGAATGGTTCGGGCTCGACGTTTTCAAGTTGCCGAGGTCGAGCGCCAGCTGAAACCCGGGAGCCAGAGTCATGGCGACGAGCGTCGGCATGAGGAGCACCATCTTCGGCATGAACCTGGCCGAGAACTCCGCGCGGGCGGGGATGGAAAGCCGTCCGAGGATCGGGCCGACGACGAGCCCGACGAACAGGTCGATCCCCGTCCACAACGCCCCGCCTGCAACGTGGTTGAAGTCGAGGCCCCACTGCCAGTTGAAGCCGATCGAGGCGACGAGGAAGGCGAGGACGACGGCGACGATCGGCAGGCCCTTCAGAGGCACGATCTGAATGACCGGTCTGGGTGGCGCACCCGGAGGAGGGCCGAGGTCGGCCGCGGGTCCCTGTGGCGAAAGCTCAGCCTTCGTGTCCGTCATCATTCCCCCCTGGTTGCGAACATCTTCTCGGCGGGCCGCGATCGCGGTCTTGCGAGCAAGGTGAATTTAGCCAATCGAGGCAGGCCGGGTGGCGGCGGGGCTGATCCGGCGGCGGCCTCCGGGAGGCTTCTCGGAGCGGCCCTGCGCGCGGCGTGAGTATTGTCTGTTGGCAAAGGTGCGCCGGGAAGACTGGTCGGCAACCAGAGGACCGACCCCATTGACCGATTCCCCCTCCCCATCTGAGCCGCAGTCGGCCCCGCCGGAGGCTGGTTCGCGCCCGCTCGCCGAACAGGTGCAAACCTGGGAGAGGCATCGAAAGCTGGCCAGCTGGCGGTGGGAAGCGCTCCGCACGACGTTCTGGATGGTGCCCACCCTCCTCGTCATCGTTGCCTGCGGGCTGTTCGCGGTGACCTTCGCCATCGACTGGGCGGCCTACCACGGCCACCTCGTACTGCCTTTCTGGATGCGAACCGGGAGCGCGGACGCCGGCCGCGAGGTTCTCATCGCCATCGCGGCGGCGATCATCACCGTCATCGGCGTCGTGTTCTCGATCACGATCCTCGCTGTCACCTTCGCCTCCCAGCAGTTCGGTCCCCGCATGATGCGCAACTTCGTCCGCGACATCGGCAACCAGATGACCCTCGGCGTCTTCGTGGCCACCTTCGTGTACTCGACCCTCGCCCTCGGCTCGCTCGCCATCACCGGTCCCCACGGCGTCTTCGTGCCCCACCTGTCGATAGTGGTCGCCGAAGCGCTGCTTCTCGTCGACGTCGGGGTCCTCATCTACTTCATCCACCACATCGCCAAGTCGATCCAGCTGCCGGAGGTGATCGCCGGGATCGCCCGTGACCTGACCCGTGAGATAGATGCCGAATTCCCAGAAGAGTCAGCTGAGCCGAAAGAACCAGAGCCGGTCGGCTATGGAACCTCCGCGGCAGAGGTGATGAAGGTGCTCGAGGAGCGCGGCGCCGCAGTTCCTGCGGTTACGAGCGGCTACCTGCAGTTCGTCGGCTACGCCCAGCTGGTCGACCTCGCGACGCAGATCGATGCCGTCATCCGCCTCACTCACCGGCCGGGCCACTTCATCGCAGCCGGGCGTCCCCTCGCCACGGTCTGGCCGCGCGGCGCCGCCCAGCAGGTCGCCCAGGCGCTCGCCAAGGCGCATGTGACCGGGCCGCACCGGACACTCATGCAAGATCCGGTCTTCGCCATCGACCAGCTGGTCGAGATCGCCATCCGCGCCCTCTCCCCGGCCGTCAACGACACCTTCACGGCGCTCACGTGCATCGACTGGCTCTCGTCGGGACTGAGACGAGTCTCCGGCCGGACCCTCGGAGAGGGCATCTACAGGGATCATTCCGGCCGCGTGCGACTCATCGAGCCCGCTCCTTCCTATGCCCGGATGGCCAACCGGGCCTTCGACAAGATCCGCCAGTCGTCTCGAGGAATTGCGGTGGTGATGATCCACATGATGGACGCGCTGAGCGCGGTCATGGAAGAGACCAGGACCGAGGCGCAGCGGAGGGTGCTCGTGCGCCAGGGCGAGATGATCGCCCGGAGCGCTGAGGAGTCCGTGCCCGAGCCGAACGACCTCGACGACATCCGCTCTCGCTACCGGGCGTTGCTGGAAAAGGCCGCCCTGGGCGAGCCTGCCGACCAGGCGCCATTGTCCAAGTAGACGAACTCGCGCTCGGGATCGAAGCTGACGGGACAGCTCGGAGCCTCGGTGCGACCGCTGTCGACGACCAGGTCCGCGCGGGCGGCGACGTCGTCGCTGGCCCGGAGCAACCTTTCTTGTGCGGCCCACGTCGCCACGTGAGGCTCGTACATCTCCCAGTCCGAGCGCAACGGTAGGCGTCTGGCCCGGAGCTCGGCCGGAGCGGTCACCCATACGAGCCACGACAGGTTCGGGGCGAGACTGCGGTGTCCGGCACCGCACCCGTCGACAACCAGGGTGTCACATGGTGCCAAGTCCACCCACTCGGTATAGCGAAGCAGCTCCCAGTCATAGCGGTGCCAGCGCGCGGCCTCGCCGGCGGTGATGGGCTCGAGGACCCATTCGGCCAAGAGAGCAACCGAGTCGCCCAGGCCGGTCCAGCCTGGCACGAGGTCGTCGGTGTTGATGTACTCGGCACCCATCTCTGTGGCGAGACGGGTGGCGAAAAAGCTCTTCCCCGCGCCTGAGTAGCCGTCGACGGCGATTACCCGAGTTGCAAGGTGGCTTGGCGGGGGGCTCGCGGCGAGCGTCGCGGCGAGAGTCTTGAAGCTCATCACCAGGCGTCGGCGGGGACCGGCCGCGGCGAGCCGCGTCCCGAACGCGCTGCGAAGAGCCCTCATGGCACCGCGGAAAGACTCCGGTGGCCTTCCTCGTCCGAGCAGCCGATCCGGTGGAGCTCGTCGAGCAACCCGACCGCGAGGCCACCGGGTCCCGCCGCCTTTTCCGCCGCCCGCTCACCGGCCGCGGCGAACACGGCCGAGGCGGCGACGGCCGCGTCCAGCGGTGAATGCGAGACGCCGAGGAAGGCCGCCATGACCGCACCGAGCGCGCACCCCGAGCCGGTCACCTTGGTCAAGAGCACATGGCCGCCCGGCACGGCGAGCACATCCTCGCCGTCGGTGACGTAGTCCACGGCACCACTCACCGCGACCACGGCGCCGGTGCGAACGGCGAGCTGGCGCGCGCCCTCGACCGCCTCTGCGGAGTCCGATGTCGAATCTGCTCCCCGCCCGCCTCCCGAGGCGCCGGCAAGGGCCAGGATCTCCGAGGCGTTCCCACGGATGATGGCGGGATGGTGCTCGAGCAGCCGGCCGACGAGCTGGGTCCGGAAACGCAGTGGTCCAACCGCCCCCGGGTCGAGAACCCACGGAGTCCCCGCCGCCCGGGCCGCCCGGGCGGCCCGGGTCATCGCCTCGGTGTCGGAAGTGGTCACCGTCCCGACATTGACCAGCAGTCCGTCGGCGACGGCGGCAAATTCCTCCACCTCTTCTGCGGCGATGACCATGGCGGGCGAGGCCCCGATCGCCAACAGCACGTTCGCCGTGAAGCCCGTGACGACGAGGTTGGTGATGCAGTGGGTGAGCGGGCTTGCGGCGCGCAGGCGCGCCAGGTCTTTGGTAACCGGATCGTCGGTCCAAATTCGTTCGGGAAACATCAGTTTCTCTCCATTCGCTTAGATGGCCACTTTGGCGTCATGGCTTGAAAACGCTGATGCCGAGCAGGCTGGGCAACGGCGTCGGTCCGCTCTCGACGAGACGAGCCAAACGAAAGCCGGCTACCAGGAAGGTGTTGAGGATCTCTGCCAGTGGCCGGTGCCATGCCCCGACCTGGCCGCGTATGGTCGAGCCGAACTCCCGGTAGGACTGGTAGCCGACCGACCCGTACCCTGGGCGCACGACCACACTTCCGTCTTCTCGCAGCTCGGAGTAGCCGCCGTTCAGGCACGGATGGACGCACACGCTCACATAGCGCCCGCCGGGGCGGAGCACCCAGTACGCCTCGGACACCGCCTCTGAGAACTCGTCGAGGTCCGATGAGACGAAGGCGCTGTAGGCGAGCGGGACCTGGCCGGAAGCCACCGGCAGCCGTGCCGCGTCACCTTGGGCCGCCGGGAGCCGGCGCGAGGCGACCCTGAGCTGGTCGAAGGAAAGGGCGACGCCGAACGGCTCGTAGCCGAGCCAGCGCACCTTCTCGGCAGCAAGCCCTGTCCCACAGCCGATGTCGAGCGCCGCCCCGCTGCCGGCGCCCAGTAACTCGGCGAGGGTCTCATAGGCCGAGCGGGCGAGCGGACCCCGGTTGCCCGGGTCCCGCATGACTTCGTCGTACCATTCCGCCAGCCCGTCGTAGCGAGGCTTCAAAGCGATCATGGGACTACCACCTGGCTAACGCGGGGTGGGCAGCGGCGGAGGGACGGTCGCCAGGCTGGAGGATGCCGAGCGCGACGAGCGCGGCGTTGCTCGCCTCGATCGTGGCCGCGTCACCGGAGAGATCGATCGACCGGGCGAAGATGACATAGAGAGCTCCGCTCACGAACAGCTCGACGATGAAGCTGATGTCGAGCCCGTTGGTCGCATTCGCCACTGGGGAGACGTAGAACGACAGGTCCCAGAAGGGCACAGAGGCGGCAAAGCCGATCACATAGGCGGCGATACCCCGCCATCCCCAGACGCCGTAGAGGCCTCGCCGGTTCTCCAGCTCGGTGATGGCGTACTTCCCCTTACGGACGAAGAAGTAGTCGTACAGGTTCACGATGGTCCACGGCGTCAGCAGGTACAGCGAGAGTGTCAGCCCGTCGTCCACCGCCGTAGTGACGTTGTGGAACACCGCCAGGCCGAGAATGGCCCAGACCGTCGCGATCAACGAAGCGGTCACGACCCGCTTCGTGACGGTCGGCCGGATCGGTCGGATGGAGTCGATGGCTGTGAGGACCACCAGTTGGCCGCTGTAGGCCATTTCTCCCATCGTCGCTACGAGGGCGATGGTCACGACGATGATCAGCGCCGTCCCGAAGCCGGAGGCGATATGGTTGCCCGCCTGCTGGACAGTCGTGAGCGCGTCCGTTGCGCCAAGGTGAGCCGCCAGCCACGCACCGATGGCGGCGAGCCAGCTCAACGAAAGGAAGGCCCCGACGTACACCGAGGTCACGACCTTGCCGAACGGCGTCGAGCGGGGCAGGTAGCGAGAGTAGTCGGACACGACCGGGGCGTAGGAGATGTTGTTGCTCGCCGACGCCGCGAACACGACGAAGAACGCGATCCAGCCGAAAGTGCTGTGTGGCGCCGGCTTTCCACCCGCGTTCCCGGTCAAGATCCCGATCGTGAGCACGAGCCACAGAGGGAGCGAGGCCCAGAACAGCACCCGGAAGGCACGGTGCAGCCAGTCGTAGCCGTAGACCGCCAGCAGGACGGCTGCGATCGCGATGACAACGCCAACGGCAACGGTGTTCCATCCGAAGATCTGGTTGAAGCCCTGGGCGATGATGACCGTGTCGAGGACGGCGAAGATCAGATAGGTGAACAACGCCAAGAACAGCGGCAGGACGACACCTCGGTAGCCGAACTGTGCCCGGGACTGGATCATCTGGGGCAGCCCGAGACGCGGCCCCTGAGAGGCGTGCAGCGCCATGAAGACCGTGCCGAAGGCGTTGCCCAAGAGGACCGCGATGATCGTCCACCAGACCGAGAGGCCCAGGGCGATGCCGATGAAGCCGACGGCGACGCTGAGCGTCTGGGTGTTGGAGAGGAACCAGAAGACACCCTGCTGACGGATCGTGCCGTGGCGCTCCTTGTCCGGGATGACATCGATCGAGTGGGTCTCGATCGCCGCCAGGATCGGTGATTCATCGTTCTCGGGGCTCGCCTGCTCCACTTCGAGCTCCCTCACATCGACTGCGGTCATGCTCAGTCCTCCTGTCCTCGAGCCACTGACGCGGACGGCCGTATGGGGGTACGGCCGTCCGCTTGTCTATTCTTGACTTATTCGATTAAGATAATCAAGTACATCGACATTAGAGCCGGTAAACCCCTCCCCGGTGACGGAGGTGGGCCCGTGAGGGCCCGTGAGGGGCGCAGGACTTGCGAGGGCAGCGCCACGGCCGGCCGGTCTTGGTTGGACCGGCCCGGCCTGGCGCTGTGCTGCTTCGGCGCCGGAGCCGGACCCGGCCGGCGGCTGGCGGTGTCTCAGGACGCGGCTGTCTCAGGCCGCGGCCTGGGGCCGCTCGCTACAGCTGCAGTGTTTCGATCTCCAGCAAATCCAGGAGCCGCGTGTCCAAGAGATCGTGCACGACCAGGTCAGCAATACTTTCGAGCCCGGGCGCCTCTCCGACGCCGGCAACCGTCAGGCCGGCGGCGCGCGCCGACAGCGCCCCGGTCACAGAGTCCTCGACGGCGATGGCGTGCGCCGGTTGCACGCCTATGCGCTCGCAAGCGCGCAGGTACAGATCAGGCGCCGGCTTGGGCCGAAGCGGAGGTTCGAGCGCGACTACCGCGTCGAACACGGCCGGGATCGAGGCGGCCCCCATCGCTGCCTCGACTGTCTCCATGGAGCCGTTGGACGCGACCGCCAGTGGCCGGGAGCCGCGAACTGCCCGGAGCAGCTCGATCGCGCCGTCCATCGCCCGCACACCTTCGGCGATGGCGACGAGGATCGCTTCATAGATCTCCCGGACGACCTGGTCAACGTCGAGAGGCGCTCCGACCTCGCGTTCCAAGAGCGAAGCCACATCACGCACGGATCCCCCGTAAAGGCTCGACGCCGGACCGGTGACGAGTCGGTGGATCCCGTGGCGGGCGAATACGGTCACGATGCCGGTGAACCACGCCGGCTCGCTGTTCACGAGCACGCCGTCACAGTCGAAGACAATCGCTTTGGGCAACGCTCAGCCCACCTCGAGCGGAAGTCGCGGGTCCGCGCTCCACTCGGTGAGCGATCCGTCGTAGAGACGCACATCGTCGCGGCCGAGGAGCGAGAGCACGAACACGTCGACCGTTGCCGAAATGCCGCCACCGCAGTAGGCGATCACGGGGATCTCCGGATCGATATGGAGCAGGCCAGCTAGCTCACCTGCCAACTCTTCACGCGGTCGGAAGCATCCCGTATCCGGGTCGACGAGGTCATGTGCCGGCGCGCTCAGCGATCCGGGGATCCGGCCGGGCCGGCTGTAGGCGGTCCCTTCTCCCCTGAAGGCCCTCGCCGTGAGCGCATTGACGAGGCACGCCGGTTGCCCGCCCACGACGGCGATGACGTCGTCCTTGGTGGCCAGAAGTTCCGGACGTGGACGCGCGACGAAGCTTGCCGGCTCGACGGCTGGCGACACCGAGCTCAGCGCGAATCCCGCCCGGCGCCACGCCGGCAGACCGCCGTCGAGCACACGCACGTCGTCGAAGCCGAAATAGCGCAGCAGCCACCACAACCGGGACGCCCACATGGGCGACTCCTGCGTGTAGGCGACCACGCGAGTGTGCGGTCCCACACCGAGCTCTCCCATCACCCGGGCAAATCTTTCCGGCGTCGGAAGGGTGAAGGGAAACGGGGAGTCGGGGTCTGACAGCTCACCGGGGATGTCGGCGAACACGGCCCCGGGGATGTGGGCCTCGTCGTAGCTTCGCCGTCCGCTCTCAACGGTGTAGGGGCCGTCGGCGACCTCGCGGCGAAGGAATGCCGTCGCGTCGATGATCCTGAGGTGCTGGTCGTCAAGCTCTCGGCGAAGCGCCGGCGCGTCGATCAGTTGCTCGTCTCGGGCCACGACGCTGAGCTTAGCCGCACGCCTGCAAATCATAACTGTTTCTACCGATATTGTAGGATTCTGCTAGCCAGCCCACTCAGCCACGGAGGCGAAAGCATGACAGATGTCGGCGTTGTTCTTCCCACTCGCCTGCGGCCCACCCCCCTGGCGCCCGGTGCCGTATTGCGGATCGCCGAGACCGCGGACAAAGAGACCGGCTGGGACCACGTGTGGGTGACCGACTCGGTCGTCTCGCTGCCGTTCTACGATTCGGTCGTCCTGCTTGCGGCGTGTGCGGCTCGAACGACCCGGGTACGCCTGGGCGTGGCGTGTCAGGCGAGCCTCGGGCTGCGCCATCCGCTCATCGTCGCCCAGCAGTGGGCCAGTCTCGACGTCTTGTCGGGCGGCCGCATGACCTTCGTCGCCTGTCCCGGGGAAGCTACCGGCCCGACGCGCGCGTACGAGCTCGCCGCGTTCAACATGGACCACGCCGAAAAGCTGGCGCGCATGGAGGAGAACGTGGAGTTCCTCCGTGCGGTGAGCGCGGGTGGTCCGGTGTCGTTCTCGGGCAAGCACTTCTCGATTGACGATCTCGACCTCGCGCCAGCTTTCGTCCAGCAGCCGCTTCCGGTCTGGATGGCCGGCAACCCTCCTGTGGGTGCGTCGCCGCCACGCGTGAACCGGGTCCTCGAGCGCGTGGCCCGTCTCGGTGACGGTTGGCTCACCTTCGCGGTGACACCCGACACCTTGCGGGAACGGATACGCGTGCTCGAGGAGCTTCGCGCCTCTTCGGGCCGGAGCTCAGACAGTGAGTTCCCTGTCTGTGTGTTCTTGAACGTCAACGTCAACCCCATCGCCGGCGTTGCGGTCGACGACGCGCTGTCGGTATGGAAACGTCAGTCCACACGCAACGTGTCCGCGGACCAGCTCCTGCAAGTGGCTGCCATAGGCAGCCCTGAACAGGGAGCAGATTTCATCGGCCGGCTCGTCGAGGGCGGCGCCACTGCCTTCGCCATAGAGCTCCTCAGCCAGGATCCACAAGCTCAGCTCGAGATCATCACCGAGCACCTCCTCCCGCTGCTGGCCCGAGTCAGCTGACTCGCTGAAAGCTCACCCACGGGGCGGCCGATGGCAATGGCAGAAGAGCCGCCAGATTAAATTAGAGGCAAAGGTCCCTATCTTCTCCGCGCGTGGAGCAAGTCTGCCGATAAGTACTACGTGCGAGCCGTCAATTTTCGCCGTGCAGAGCTCGGCACGACGGCCGGTGCCCTGTCGGTCACCTTGGTGTTCCTCTTCTGGCTGGGACTGCACGTCGGGGGTGGCACCGGGGTCCGCTACTTCGACGACATCGTCACGGCTCTGGCGGCATTGAGCGCCTGCGTGGCGTGCATTCTGGCGGCGGGACGCCAAAGCGGCCCGGAGCGGCGCTTCTGGGTCCTCCTCGGCCTGGCCCTCTTGGCCTGGACCTCGGCCGAGGTGACATGGGGGGTGTACGACCTCGTCCTTCGCGTCGCGGTACCGGTGCCGTCATGGGCAGACGTCGGCTATCTCGGGGCGATCCCGCTGGCGGCAGCAGCGCTCCTGTGCCATCCCGGCATGCACGCGGCCGGGACCTACAAGGCGCGAGCGACCCTCGACGGACTGGCGATCGGCACTTCACTGCTTCTACTGAGCTGGACCTTCGTGCTCGGCCCGCTGTGGCGCCACAGCGACCTCTCGACCGCCGGCGGCGTCGTCGCGCTTGCTTACCCCTTCGGCGACCTGGTCATCCTCTTCCTCATCGTCCTCTCGGTCCGTTCCATCACGGCCACGGGGCGCCGACCGCTGTTGTGGGTGCTCTTGGGGCTCTTCGCCATGGCAGTCTCCGACAGCACCTACGCCTACCTCGTCGAGGTCGGCCGCTACGCGACGGGCAACGTCGTCGACACCGGCTGGGTGCTGGGTTACCTCGCCATTGCCGTGGGAGCGTCGAGCGATGCCGGGCTCGCGGTGCGCGCCACGTCCCGCGAGCCGGTCGAGGCGTCGCTCATCTCCTTCGTCACGCCCTATGTGCCGGTCCTCCTGGCACTTTCGGTCATGACCGTCGAGCTCGAGCTTCACCACCAGGTCGATCGAGTCTCGTGGCTGAGCGGCTTCGGACTCGCGTTGCTCGTGATCGCACGCCAGGTGCTCCTGCTCATCGACCGTCGCCAGGACCTGTTCTCGCACTCGGTCAGACCCGAAGGTCCGGGCCCGACAAGCCCCGCCTCAGGGCTATCAGAGGAAGGTGCTCGCGAGGCCGCACCCTGGACTGAGTTTCTCAGGAGGAGCCCATGAGACAGCTCGCACGCACTCGGGGATCTTTCGACAAGCCCCGTACGGCAACCAGACGCCCCTACCACACGGTCGTGCTCGCCCTCATGGTCGTGACGAGCAGCATCGCCATGTTCGACCTCTATTTGTTCGCGTCCTCCGGCTTGCACTGACCGCGCAGATTGCTCAGCCCGGCGGTAAACGGCCACCGCGCTGCCGGACACGACGACGAGGCGCCGACCTCCAATCTGCGCATCATGCTTCGAACCTGGCAGCTCCGAGGCGGCCGCTCAGGCCCCCCGGGCGGCCAGCATCGCCTTGAGCCTGAAGGTTGCCAGGGCGAAGAAGCCGAGTGCGAAAAGGGCGAGGACACCGAGGTCGCGCGAGATCGTGACTATGTCGCCGTGGTTCGACAAGAGGCTGGTCCAGGCGTCGACCGCCCAGGCCTGCGGCGTGGCGTGGCCGATCTCGCGCATTGTTCTCGAGACGATCGAGAGCGGCCACATGCACCCGCCGAGCATGGCGAACACGATCCCGATGACAGGGCCCATGGCGCTCGCTTGCTCAGGTGTCCGGAAGAACGTGCCTGCGACCATGCCGGCGCCGGCGCCGACAAGACACCACAAGATGAGCAGCGCGCCTGCCGCCAGGGGGTTGCCCCACGACACGCCGAAGACGAGAGCTCCGATCGCGACGATGACGAGGGACTGCCCGGCGGCGATGAGGATGTAGGTGACCGACTCGCCGGCGATGATTGTCCGCGGGCGTACAGGTGCCGCGGACATGCGCTCGAACATGCCCAGGCGCCGGGTCTCGACGATGGTCGCGCCGCTGGCGATCGCCATCAGGAACACGAAGAGCACGAGCTCGGTCGGCGCGCTGTACTCATAGCCCGGCGGGAGAGACCCCTGACTCGTCTGAACCACCCGCGAAGTCAACTTGACGCGCGGCGTGCTCGACTCGAGAAAGGCTGCCCGGCTCAGGTCCTGGGTGAAGCTGCCCCCGTAGCGGGTGGCGAACTGAGCGGCCTGGACCTTGCCCCCGAAGTCGTCGACGACCGAGGTGACCTGCGTCGCCGCCGCCTGCTGGGTGCTGTTCGCCTGCTCAGCCATGACGGCGACGGTCACCGCCCTCCCGCGGCGCTCGTCGCTGCTCAGCCCCCGAGGGATCACGACACCGGCACTGATCTCCGAACGTCCCACCGCCTTTTCGAGCGAGGTGAGATTGGGATAATCGCTGACCGCCAGCCCCGAGGCGTGGCTGAGCTCGGCTACGAGCTGGCGACTGGCTTGGGTCCCGTCGAGGTCGATCACTCCGACGCGGAAGGTGTTGAACCCCTGGGCGACCGCGCCGACGATGACGATGACGACGATCGGCAGGACTATCAGGAAGAACAGGGCGACGTGGTCACGCAGCACGCGGCGACCCGAGGCCCTCGCGATGGCGATCGCCCTCATGCTGTCACCGCCCGGCGGGCGAGGCTGAGGGCGATGGCGCCGATCACGGCGCTAATGACGAGAATCGCCACCACCGGCTCGACGATCGTGCCGAGCCCTCCCCCGATGGTCGCAAGATCGGTGAAGCCACGGATCGCCCACCCGTTGGGGGTGAGCAGCGCCAGGTGCTTGATGGTCGAAGGTGCGCTCGAGATGAAGAAGAAGTCACCCCCGAGCAGTGCCAGGCCGAAGACGAGGATCGAGGAGATCCCCTCGGCTTGGCGTTGGGTCCGGGCGACGCCTATCACCAGGGCGGTGAGGCAGATCACGGAGAAGACGAGCGCCAGGCCGACGAGGGCGGCAGGCAGTGGGGCACCCCAGTCGGCGCCGAAAGCGGCAGTCGTGACGACACCGATCGTCGCCAGGCTGACGACCCCGTAGACGAACACCGACAGCGCCTTTCCGAGCAGTATCTCGACGGGACTGACCGGAGCGGCCCGCATGCGCTCGATCATGCCCTGAGAGCGGTCGACGAAGAAGCTGCGAGATGCGTAATTGATTGTGAACAGCAGGAAGAAGACGCCCATGCCTGGGCTGTAGTAGCTGATCACCTTCAGCTCATGGGCGCCGACGGCCTGCTGCACGGCCTGCAGGGGGATGTGGAGCTTCGAGACGACACCTATCAGCTGGGCAGCGTCGCCTCTCGGCGCGCCTGCGGCGAGAGCGGTCGCGAAGGCGAGACGGTCGGCGTTCACCTGCGCCACGAACGACGAGGCGATGGACGTCGTCACGCTGCCGACGATCGAGCCGTCGTTCGAGCTGAGGGTTGTGAGGGACTCGGGGTGCTCGCCGGTGACAGCCGCGGAGAACCCCGCCGGGATCACCAGAGCCGCTCCGAGATAGCCGCTCTTTATCTCCGCGCGGGCGAGCGCTGTCGAGCTGACCTCGCTGACGGTGATGACCTGACGCAGCTGAGGGGCGTCGAGGGCCTTAGCCAGCTCGACTGCCACCGGGCCGTGGTCCAGCTCGACCAGCCCCAAGGTGAAGTGGAAGCTGTTCATCCCGTTGAAGGCCAGGCTCATGAGCCCGGCGATCGCGACCGGGGCGATGACCCCCACGACGATGGCCGATCGGTCGCGGATACGCTGGCGCAGGTCCTTTCGGGCGATGGCGAGGGCTGTGCGCACCGGCGCCTCACTCCCGCAGGGCCGTGCCGGTGAGATGCAAGAAGACCGCCTCGAGGTCAGGCTCGACGACCTCCACACTCGTCACCTCGATGCCGGCCGCGTCGGCGGCCTCCAAGATGGCCGGCAGCAGGTGACGGCCACCGGTGGCGACGAGGTGCACGGACTTGTCCGCCGTCGCGGCGCTGCTCACGCCGTCGACGGAACGGCACGCCTCGGCGAGGCGTTCGAGGTCCCCGGACGCGCTGAGCTCGATGCGGTCCTGCTCACCGAGCTGGGCCACCAACTCGCGCCGTGTCCCCTCCGCGATCAGGTGACCGTGGTCGATGATGCCGACCCGGTCGCAGACCCGTTCCGCCTCTTCCATGTAGTGCGTGGTGTACACGACGGCGAGGCCCTCGCGCCCGAAGGCCTGCACCCTCTCCAAGATGGCGTGGCGGCTCTGGGGGTCGACGCCGACCGTCGGCTCGTCCAGCACGAGCAGCTTCGGGTGGTTGAGGAGGCCGGCGGCGATGTTCAGGCGCCGTTTCATGCCCCCGGAGAACGAGTCGATCCTGTCGTCCCGCCTGTCGCTCAGCTCGGTCAGCTCGAGCGCCTCGTCCACCCTGGCAGCGACGGTCCGCCGCCCGAGCTTGTAGAGCCTGGCGAGGAAGGCGAGGTTCTCGCCGGCGGTGAGGTCGGGGTAGAGGGCGACGTCTTGGGGCACGTAGCCGATGAGGAACTTCACCTCGAGGTTGCCGATCGCCTGCTTACCGGCGATCGAGATGGTCCCCTTGTCGGGCTCCAAGAGGCCGCACACCATCTTCATCGTCGTCGTCTTTCCGGCGCCGTTCGGCCCGAGCAGGCCGTACACCTCGCCTTCGCAGATGCGAAAGCCGACGCCGTCGACGGCGAGGCGGCTGCCGAAGCTCTTGGTGAGGTCGGCACACTCGAGGACGGGCGTGGGGCTCACCGTAAGGGAACTTGGCGCCCTGATGTCGCTTGGGCTAGAGGCGAAAGTCACGCGTCTACGGTTCCATGAGGCGGGGCACGACGAGCCACGACAGCACGCCCGTGCCCTGAGCGATCTCACCCCAATCGTCGATGAGGAGCTCGACGCGAGCCAGCGCCGCCGTCGGCATCCGGACGCGACCGCCGCCGATAAGGAAACCGACCGTTTCTGAGCAAGTCGGCTCATGACCGATCACCATGAGCAACTGGGTCGTCTCCGGCTCTTTTCGGACCTCGCCGAGCAGACCGTCGAGGCCGCCGTCATACAGCGCTGCGGACTCGCGCACAGACGAGTCCCACTCTCTGGCCTCGCAAGCCAGGGCGAGCGTCGCCCTCGCCCGCAACGCCGGAGAGCAGATGACCGCATCTGGTACCGCATCGGTGTCGGCCAGGAAGCGACCGGCCACCTTGGCTGCCTTCCGGCCACGTTTCGCCAAGGGCCGGTCCAGGTCAGCACCGCCGTAGTCGGCCGACCAGTCGGACTTCGAATGCCGGAAGACGATCAGGGCGTGGGACATGCGCGAGGTGGCCTATCGGAACTAGGGGGCCGGCTCAAAGCTTGTAGCCGATGGCGCGGAGCAAGGACTTGCGCTCGGCCACGTCCCCGTCGGTCTCCACACCGACGGGCGATGAGCCGTCGATGGCACCGAGGACACCGCGGCCGAGATCGGTCTCGGCGAGCACGACCTCCACACGATTCGCGCTGGCGCAGTAGACGGTGCAGACCTCGGGGACCTGCTTGAGCTGGTTGAGCACGTTCACCGGGTAGCCCTCGCGAACAAGGACGACAAAGCAGTGGCCCGCCCCCAGCGCCAGCGCGTTGCGGACGGCCAAGTCCACGAGCTCGGGGTCGTTGCCCGAACGGCGGACCAGGCACTTGCCCGACGCCTCGCAGAACGCCAGCCCGAAGCGCAGGTGCGGGCTCGAACCGACGAGGGCCTCGTGGAGGTCCTCGACCGTCTTCACGAAGTGCGCCTGGCCCAGGATGACGTTGAGATCTTCCGGCTTTTCGATGGGTACGACGACCAGCTCCACGCTGCTGCTCCTGTCCGAAGGGCCCTGCACCGGGGTCGCGGGCAGGCCGCGCGGGCCCGGTGCCCTACAACGAACTGTGCGCCACTTGTGGCCTCGGGCGCAAGGCCGGGCGACCCGAGGCACGGGCAGCGCGGCCCGAGGCGCGGCACCGGGCGGACAAAGGCGCAGGACGCCGAGGCTCGCGGGGTGTTCCAACCGGTCCCGTCATCCGGTAAAAGGTAGCTATGCGAACAAGAACACTCGGCCAGGGACTCACAGTGTCGGCCCAGGGCCTCGGCTGCATGGGAATGTCGGAGTTCTACGGTCCCGGCGACGAGGAGGAGTCGATCGCCACGATCCGCAGGGCGCTCGATCTCGGGATCTCGCTTCTCGACACCGCAGACATGTACGGGCCGTTCACCAACGAGAAGCTCGTCGGCCGCGCCATCGCCGGACGCCGTGACGAGGTCGTGGTGGCGACCAAGTTCGGCAACGAGCGCAGGTCCGACGGGACCCGCCTCGGCATCAACGGCCGGCCGGAGTACGTGCTCAGGGCTTGCGACGCCTCGCTCGAGCGTCTCGGCGTGGACCACATCGACCTCTACTACCAGCACCGGGTGGACCCCAACACACCGATCGAGGAGACCGTCGGCGCCATGGCCGAACTGGTCGCGGCGGGCAAGGTCCGCTATCTCGGGCTCTCCGAGGCGGCGCCGGAGACGATCCGGCGGGCGCACGCCCGGTTCCCGATCACGGCGCTCCAGACCGAATGGTCCCTTTGGACCCGCGACCCGGAGACCAACGGCGTGCTCGCGACGGTGCGCGAGCTCGGGATCGGTTTCGTGGCCTATTCCCCCTTGGGCCGGGGTTTCCTGTCTGGCTCGATCCAGACGACCGACGATCTTGCTCCCGACGACTTCCGGCGCCACAACCCGCGTTTTGCCGGGGACAACTTCGTGAAGAACCTGCTCCTGGTCGACCGGGTCCGGGAGATCGCCGCAGAAAAGGGCATCACGCCCGGCCAGCTCGCTCTCGCGTGGGTGCTCGCCCAGGGCGACGACGTCGTCCCGATCCCTGGGACCAAGCGCCGCTCGTACCTCGAGGAGAACGCCGCGGCCGACGACGTCCGGCTCACGCCCGACGACATCAGCCGCCTGGACGAGGCGTTCCCGCCCGGCGCCGCCGCCGGTGACCGCTACCAGGACATGTCGCCCGTGCACCGCTGACTGCAGCCCGATCGCACCCGTTCGCCAACCGCAGCGAGATGACGCTGGTTCCGGGCAAGTCGTGGCCGGGACATCGTGGCCGGTGCCAGGCGAGGGACCTGCCTCGCTCCGGGCTTCAGATGCCGAAGCTGACGCCGGTCAGCTCCTCTGACAACTCCCACAGGCGCCGAGCCGTCTCCTCGTCCTTGGCCGACGCCACCGGCTGGACCTCTCTCGGGTATCCGCGCAGCTCGCCGAAGCCCCCTGGCCCGTAGAAACGTCCACTCTCGGCGGCAGGCGCCACCGCCGCGTAGAGCTCGTTGAGGGCCCCCATCTCGGCGCTCTGGGCGAACACGCGGTTGCCGACCCTCATGAGCTGTCTCGTCAGGCCGCTAGGACAGCTCGTCTGAAGGTTCGTGCTCGCCCAACCGGGATGGGCCAGCACCGAGCGGACGGGGATGCCCGCCGCCCGCACCCGGCGGTCGAGCTCCAACCCGAAGAGCACGTTGGCGAACTTGGACTGCTGATAGAAGGCCCGCGGCGCATAGGACCGCTCCCCCGTCGGATCGCCGAAGTGGATCGACCCGCCCTTGTGCTCGAGCGAGCTGACCGTGACGACCCGGGCGTCACGGCCTTTGCGGATCGTGTCGAACAGCAGCCCGGTCAGTGCGAAGTGGCCGAGATGGTTGGTCGCGAACTGGGACTCGAAGCCCTGGCGGGTCAGCACCCGAGGCGGGAACATCACCCCGGCGTTGTTGACGAGCACGTCGATCCCGGTCGCACCAGTGCTGAAGGCGGTCGCGAAGGCCCGCACCGAGTCGAGGTCGGCGAGATCGAGGATCCGGTACTCGACCGCGGCGTCGGGGAGCTCGGCCTGGAGCCGGCCGACGGCCTGCAGCCCCTTGGCCTCGGAGCGGGTGGTGAGCACGACCCGGGCGCCGTGGGCGGCGAGCTGGCGGGCCGTCTCGAAGCCGAGGCCGCTGTTGGCCCCGGTGACGACGAAGCTGCGCCCGGTCTGGTCCTCGATCCTGGCAGCGGTCCAAGGAGTCATATCAGCTGCCCAACGGCCGCCGTGTGCGGACCGTGAAGATGACCGCCCTGGTGGGAGGCGTCTGCATCAGCGGACTGCCGTGTAGGGCGTGAGGTGGGACAACAGGCACGGCACCGCACCCATGAGACCACACGGCGCGAGCTGGTGCGGTCCGGGCGCCGGCTCAGGCCTAGCCCAGCACGCCGCCCGAGCCCCTGAATGTCTCCCAGGTCGGATGGGCCAAGCCCATCGCCTCGCCGAGCTCACGCCAGAAGTTAGGGGTGCGGCCGGCCCAGCGGGTCGGGACGAGGCCGGTGACGCCCTGGCAGCCGGTCGCCGACGCCACGACGACCGGGAAAGGCTGCCCCCCCTGGTTGAAGGTCAACTCATAGGTGATACCGAGGTCGGCCGGGCAGCTCATCGGTCCACGAGGCATGGCCGGCAAGGCGCAGAGGGCGGTCGCCGCCTTCTTGACTGCTGCGGGGTCGCTGACGGTGACGACAGCCGGGAAGGAGAACCGGATGTGGTTGCGCGGGAAGGCGTCGACCCGACGCACGACGAGGCTGTCGAGATCGCTAACCGCGTTGCAGAGCGTCGGGAGGACCACGGCGTGCCGTAGCGTACCGCTCGGTCTGGCACTGGCCGTCGCTTGCGCAGCACCAATGGAGGTTGCGACCAGCGCCAAGGAGAGAGCCACGGCGAGCCACCAGTCCGTCATGATCTTCGTGCGAGCCCTCATGATCTTCGTGCGAGCCTTCATGCGTTTCGTGCTTCCATGAAGCATCTGCCGGGCCGATTCGCGTACTCGCCGGTCACGGGGCTCGCGGCGCCCTCAGGGTTGGTGGTTGCCAAATCTCGGCTCAAGGCATGGCACCGATCGGCCGATAAGAAGACGAGAAGAACCGTGTTTCAGGTCCCAGCAGGGACCGAGGACCATCGCGAGGGCCTTTCGACGTTACGAGAAGGGCGGTCCTGTTGTCTGAACGAACAGGTACCGAGGGAGCCGCAAGTAGTCGTCGGCGTGCCTTCGGACAACCCGTCCGGCTCTGGGTGTACGTCGCTCTCGTCCTCATCGTGGGACTGGTGGTGGTCTTCGGGCCGCTCCACCACTCCCCAGCCATAGCCCCCAGCAGCGTCGTGGCGATCCCATGGTGGGGGATATTCCTCCTCGCCACGGGCGCGGAGCTGGCCAGCGTCGAGCTTCCCATTCGCAAGACCAATGTCACGGTGACGCTCAATGACGCCGTCATCATCGTCGCCCTCTTGGGCACAGGACTCTTCGAGACGGCGGTGGTGATGGCTTGCAGCCGCGGACTGCTTCAGGCGGCGCGGCGCCGGCAGCCGGTACAGGCGATCTTCAACTTCGGGGCCCGATTGCTGAACACCCCCCTGTACTACCTGCTGCTCCGCTTGGTGATCCAGCCGAACGCTCTCTTCTCCTCCCGCAGCGTGGCCGGCTACCTGTTGACGGTGATCTTGCTGCTCGAGGTCTCCAACATCGAGGTATCGGCCGCGATGTACCTGTCCGAAGCCGACTTCACGATCGTCACCGAGGGGCTCAGGTCCACTGCCCCGGTGCTGGCCCTCATCGCCCTTCCCAACGCCGTGTTCGCAATGATCGTCCTGGTGATGACCGTTGCTGCACCGGTCGTGCTCTTGACGATCCCGATCCCGGTCTTCTTCATCGTCGCCGCCTACCGAGCCCGGATAGCCGGACGCAAGCAGCAGGCGGACATCGACAATCTCTTCGCGGCGAGCCGCATCCTCAGTTACTCGAAGAGCGTCACTGCGGGCGCCGTGGAGTTCCTCAACCACATCGGCGACATGTTCCACGCGGCACTGGTGGAGCTCACGCTGCTGCCGTTGGTGCCGGGCAACCCGGCGCTGGTCACCAGGACCACGAACGGCGTGGCCGTCGACGTCATGCTGCCGACGCCGGTCGAGTCCCTGCCGGCTGGTCTGGCGGAAGCGCTGGCCAACAACGACATCCTCGTCACCAAGAAACTCGACCTGGACACCCCGCTCGCTCGGTACATCGCGGCAGAAGACCGGCCCACGGCAATGGGCGTGACAGTACCCTCCGCAGAGGACGCGGGCCCGCTCGGCTATCTCGTCCTGGCACACCGGAAGAAGTTCGCCGGCGACTTCCAGCAGACCGATCTGCAGTTGCTCGGCACCCTCGCCAAGCAGCTTGCTTACGCTCTGCAGAACGGGCAACTGCACGAGGACCTGGCGGTGCTGGTCGGCGCGCAGGACGAGCTCATGCACAAGGCCTTCCACGACCCGTTGACCGGCCTCGCCAACCGGGCGCTCTTCGTGGACCACCTCGAGGGCGCCTACCACCGCGCCGAGCGATCGGGCGGCCTGGTCTTCATCCTCTACGTCGACCTCGACGAGTTCAAGAAAGTCAACGACAACTTCGGTCACGCCTCGGGAGACGAAGTCCTCGTCGAGGTGGCAGTCAGACTCAACAAATGCGTCCGCGCCACCGACACCGTGTCGCGGCTCGGCGGTGACGAATTCGCGGTCTTGCTGGAGCAGGCGGCGTCACTCGTCGCCGCGGAGACAGTCGCGCAACGCATCGTCGAAAGCCTCGCCGAGCCGTTCGTGTTCGCCAAGGGGGTCGCCCGGATCGGCGCCTCGGTGGGAATCGCCTTCACCGACATGTTCGGCCAGTCGGCAATGCAACTCATGCAGTCGGCCGACGCCGCCATGTACACCGCCAAACGAACAGGAAAGGGACGCCATTACGTCGCCGTCTAAGAGCCGGCCAAGTAGGCTCACAACCGTGGAACAGCACAGTGGATCGCCTGTCGACGTGGAGCAGGTCCTTAGCGACCATTCACTGCGTATCGCGTTCCAGCCGGTGTGCGACCTGAGGTCGCGCGAGGTCATCGGCTACGAGGCATTGGCGAGGTTCCCCGGGTGGGCGATCACGACGCCCCGTCCATGGTTCGAGCAGGCCATGCAGCTCGGTCTCCAGCAGGCGCTGGAGCTCCTGGCGGCCACGACGGCCCTGGAACAGCTGGACCGCCTGGAAAAGGACGCCTTCCTCTCGGTCAACGTATCGCCGGCCACCGCAGCCTCGAAGGCCTTCGGCGATCTCGCCTCAACAGTGCCATCGGAGCGCCTGGTGCTCGAGATCACCGAAAACGCCACCGTCGACAACTACCAACGCTTCACCGGGGCGATCGACCACCTGCGCTCGCTGGGGGTGCGGATCGCGCTCGACGACGCCGGCGCCTCGGACGTCGGCTTGCAGCACCTCTTGGGCATCAGGCCCGACATCGTCAAGATCGACACGACGGTGATCCACGGGATCGCCGAGGACGAGCTCCGGCAGGCGGTCGCCTACGCGTACGCCAGCCTGGCCAAGCGGGCGGCGGCGATCAGCCTGGCCGAAGGAATCGAGACCGAAGCGGAGCTTGCCATGCTCTCCTCGCTGGAGGTGGAGGCGGGACAGGGCTACCTGCTCGGTCGCCCGGCGTTTCTTCCGGACTGACCGGACTGACTCTCGCGGCCTCGGCCGCCCGGCTGCCGGGCAGCCACCGGTAGGGTCCGGCTCATGACGATACTGCTCGAGCTTGACCTCACCGGGGTTCTCGTCGAGGACACCGGCTCCAATCCTCTCGAAAAAATGTTGAACCGTCGGCGACTCGCGTTGCGCACCCTTGTCAGCCGCCTGGCCGCAGCCGCCGATGACCCCGAGGTCGTCGGACTGCTGGCCAAGCTCGGCTCTCCCTCCATCTCGCTGGCGCAGGCCCAGGAGCTTTCGGACGCGGTGGTGCGTTTCCGGCAAAAGGGCAAGGAGGCCGTCGCCTGGGCCGAGACCTTCGGCGAGCTCGGGCGTGGGACGTCCGCCTATGTCATCGGTGCCGGTTTCGGCGAGTTGTGGCTGCAGCCCTCGGGCAGCGTTGGGCTCATGGGCGCGGCGGCAGCCGGGACCTTCGTGCGCGGTGCCCTCGATCGGGCCCATGTCGAGCCGCTGTTCTCACAGCGCTACGAGTACAAGAACCGCGTAGACAGCATCGTGCGCACCGAGTTCAGCGCCGCGCACCGCGAGGCCACAGAGCGCTTGTCCGAGTCTGCCTACGAGCAGATCGTCTCCGCGGTGGCGCTCGGCCGCAAGCTGCCCGAAGAGCGCGTACGCGAGCTCATCGACCGAGCGCCGATCTCCGCCGCCGAGGCGAAAGAGGCCGGGCTCGTCGATCACCTCGGCTACCGGGACGAGGTCCGTGACGCCCTCGATCGCCGCTGGGCCGAGAAGCCCAGCCTGCTGTACATCTCGCGCTATCGCCGGAAATGGGACACCATCCGCCGGGCATATCAAGCCCGCCGTCCGGCGGTCGGGCTCATCGACACGATCGGCCAGATCCGTATGGGCCGCTCCCGGCCGGGCCCGGTCGGACGCGCAGCGGGATCCGACACGGTCGCCGCCGCTTTCCGCGCCGCTGTGAGAAACGAGCGCATAAAGGCGATCGTGCTCAGGGTCAACAGCCCCGGCGGCTCCTACGTCGCCTCGGACACCATCTGGCGCGAGGTCTGCAAGGCTCACGAAGCCGGGAAACCGGTCGTCGTGTCGATGGGCGACCTGGCCGCTTCGGGCGGGTACTTCGTGTCCATGGCTGCCGACGTCATCGTGGCCGAGCCGGCGACGCTCACCGGATCGATCGGCGTGTTCGGCGGCAAGCTCCAGACCAGCGGGCTGTTCGAGCGCTTGGGCGTGAACATCGACAGTCTCGGCCACGGGCGCCACGCCCTCATGTTCTCGCCCCAGACCGGCTTCAGCGAGGACGAATGGGCCAAGCTCGACGAGTGGCTCGATTTCGTCTACGAGGACTTCACGGCGAAGGTCGCCCGCGGACGCTCTATGAGCCTCGAGGCCGTGCGCGAGGTCGCCCGCGGGCGGGTCTGGACAGGCGCCGACGCCCTCGAGCGCGGGCTCGTCGACGAGCTCGGGGGACTGCGCCGCGCCGTGGAGATAGCCCGCGAGCGCGCCGGCCTGCCAGGCGATGCTCCGCTGCGGCCGGTCCCTGCGCTCTCGCCGGTGCAGCGCCTGCGCCAGCCACGCAACAGCGACGACCCGGCCGCCTTCGCGCAGGCGAGGGGCTTGAGCGCGGGGCTCTGGGAATGGGGCGGACACGCCCAACTAGCAGAGGCCCTGGGACTCCCCTCGGCCGGCCCGCTCCTCATGCCGATGGGGCCGCTGCGTTGAGCGAGAGGGCAGCGCTGAGCGAGGGGTCGCCGAACCGTGCCGGCGCGCGTCGTGGCCCAGGTCTTAAGGTCGGACCGCTGCTCTCAACCGAGACGAGATACGGAGTACGCCTGGACGGCGGCTTCGAGAGTCCGAGCTGACCTGAGCGACGACTCGGCGGCAAGGTGTGCCGGCGTCTCGTCTCCGCGGATGACGGCGTGAATGTGACGGAGGGCAGCCGTGAAGGAACGGGCATCGACCGTCGGGTGCTCGATCGTCTCCTCTCCGTCGCGCCGCACGACGAGTGAGTCGCTCGGTGTCGGATGGAACGGATTGGTCAGGTGGATCTGCCCGTCGGTGCCGAGCACCCGGGTGAAGGTGTCAAGCGCACGCCTGAACCCGCAGCTCAGCACCAGCTGCTGGCCCCCGTAGTCGACTAGGGCGACAACCTCGCTGTCGACCTCGCCGTTGCTGGTGCCGAACCCGACGACATCGCCCGGCGCCGGATCCCGGGTGTCGAGGACTTCTTGCGCCAAGCGGATCGGGTAGCAGCCGACATCGGCCAGCGCTCCGCCGCCGAGCTCCGCCGAGAGGCGGAAGTCCTCCGGGCGTGTCAGCAGGAAGTGAAACGTGCTCACCAGCTCGCGAACCTCGCCGATCGCCCCGGATGCCAGCAGCTCGAGGAGACGGCGGTGCTGAGCCTGGAAAGGGAAGACGAAGGCTTCCCAGAGCAGTCCGCCTGTGCTCGCGGCGGTCCGCAGCACTGCCTCGGTCTCCGCTGGGCTGACGCAGAGCGGCTTCTCACACAGGACCGCCTTGCCCGCCTCGAGGGCGCGCTGTGTCCACAAGGCATGGTGAGTGTTGGGAAGCGCGACGTAGACGGCGTCGATGTCAGCCGAGTCGATGACGGACTCGTAGCCCTGCACAGCGTGGCCGATGTCGTTGTCGCGGGCGAAGGCCTCGGCCTTGTCGATGTCGCGACTGGCGACGAGAGCCGGTCGGCCACCTCCCGCTTCCCGAAGACCCGGAAGGAATTGCGCCCTCGCGATACGGGCCGCGCCCAAGATGCCCCAACGCACCTCGCCGGGGAACCCGGAAGCGCTCACGGACGATCCTCCTCCGGCGCCGGCGGAACGTCCTCCTCGGCGGCCGGACGGTCCTGGCCGGGCTCAGACGGACTCTCCCGCCGGGGTACGGGCGGCGCAATCTCGTTCGCGTGCACATGGCGGAACCTGACAGACCTGCCGAAGTCCAGCACGGCCTCCACGCCGGTCTCGACCGCCAAATCGGCAAGTCGACTGACGGTTTGATCGTTTCCCGCTAACTGACAAGAGATCCGGAAGGTCGCTTCGGTGCGGACCGAGTGAGCCTTCTCCTGGTCTTCGTCGGCGTTGTGCAGTCTCGGTTCCAGCTCGATGATCTGAGCCAGGTCCGTCAGCCTCGGAATGAGGCGGACTATTTCGTCAAGCTCGAAGTCGAAGCGACTGATATCCATGGACAACAACGGTAGATCCTCTCAGGGATCTTGGTATGCGCCATTGCACCCATGTTCTCTGCCGGGAGACCTGCTTCCTCTTCAGCGACCGGCTTCACCGGCAGCAGACCGTCGAGGTCGTGACAGTCGTCGCAGGTGCCCTGACCCCTGGCGCTCTCGGAGGATGAAGGCGCAACCGCCCCTCGTTGCGCGTTCTCGAGGACCCTTATGATCGGTCCGTGCGCCTGAGCGTCGAGCAGGGAAGGATCGTCGGCTGTCTCATCGAAAAACAGCTGACAACTCCGCAGCAGTACCCCCTCACCCTCAACGCGCTTGTGTTGGCGTGCAACCAGACTTCGAACCGCGACCCGGTGGTCGCGTACGAAGAAGGCCTCGTGCAGCGGATACTGGCGTCGCTCAAAGAGGTCGGGCTCGTTCGCTTTGTCTATCCCTCTAGCGGCCGCTCGGCGACGCGTTACCGGCAGGTGCTCGACGAGTCCCTCGGTCTCGACGAGAGGAGCCTCGCCCTCTTGGCCGTGCTGCTGTTGCGCGGTCCGCAGACTGCCGGCGAGCTGCGTACCCGGACCGAGCGAATGGCGACATTCGACGGCCTCGCCGCCGTAGGCGCCGAGCTGGAGCACATGGCCGGCCGCGCCGAGCCGTTGGTGCTGCAGTTGCCCCGTCGTCCCGGACAGAAGGAGGAGCGCTGGGTGCAGCTGCTCACACCAGAAGCGCCCGCGGCCGACGCTTTCGGTGGCACCGGCAGCACGAGCTCTTGGCGCGCACCGGTCCCCGAGCACTGGCCGGGCGCAGTTGCCCAATCGCCCGAGGCCGTTGTGGAGGCCGACGAGCGGACCGGTGAGTACGAGCCGCCAGAGCGCACCAGCCCGGAGCTCAGTGCCCTCGAGAACGAGGTCGCTGAGCTCCGGGCCGAGGTGGCCGCGCTCCGCGATGCCCTCGAACAGCTGCAATCGAGGCTCTCGGGTTGAGCGTCACCCACCTCTACGAGCTTTCCCTGCGCTGGACCGGCAATAACGGTTCGGGCACGAGCAGTTACCGCACCTACAGCCGCGACCACGAGATACACGCCGCCGGCAAGTCGATGATCGCCGGCTCCTCCGACCCCGCCTTTCGCGGCAACGCGTCGCTCTGGAACCCCGAGGAGCTGCTCGTGGCGTCCTTGTCCCAGTGCCACATGCTCTGGTACCTGCACCTCGCCGCAAGCGCCGGAGTCGTAGTGACTGCCTACACCGACACCCCGATCGGCACCATGATCGAGGAGCCGGACGGCAGTGGCCAGTTCAGCGAGGTAGTGCTGCGCCCCGAGGTCACCGTCGCCGACGCGGCAATGTGCGGGCCCGCCGGCGAATTGCACGACGACGCCGAGAGAATGTGCTTCATAGCCCGCTCGGTGAATTTCCCGGTGCGCCACGAGCCCGTCACGATCGTTGGACACGGCGAGGTCCACTGAGGGGCCCCGTCCGCCCGACGGAACCGGGCGGACGATTTGTCAGGTCGTCATGTGAGCGGGGCGAAAAGGCGTCTTCCCGTCCCCGTCAGCACACGCCCGAACTGCAGGCCCGGGAAATGGGCGGCCGAGACCGAGACGTCTGTGCCTTCGAGCTCGCGCCACAGGGCCTCGCGCGTCCTGGCCGCCATGGCGGGATCCACGTCCGACATGGCGTAGAAATCAGGCTCCTCCAGCTGCAGCGGGCACTCTACGGCGTCGCCGAGCAGCACCGCCCGATCCTCGCCGGACGACACCACGAGCCCGTAGTGGCCGAGCGTGTGCCCAGGTGTGTGCCGCGCCGTCAGCCCCGGTGCGATGCGCAGCATGTCACCCTCGAGAGGATCGAGCCGCCCGGCCGCGGCGAGGACCTCCATGATCTGGCGGCTGCGGGCGTCGGCGTCGGCGCTGGCGACGAACTGCTGCCAGTCGGCCGCGCCGTAGCGCACGACGGCGTTGGAGAAGTACGGGGCGTCGCCCACAACGAGCCAGCCGATGTGGTCGACATGGAGGTGGCTGCACACGACGATGTCGATGTCCGGCGGTGAGGCACCTGCGGCTCGAAGCGCGGCCGGCAGCTCCCCGCCCCGCGCCCATCCGACGTCGACGTCTCCGATGCCTGCGTCGATGAGGACGGTCGTCTCGCCACTTCGGAGCAGGAAGCACCCGACCGGGATGTGCACGAGCCCGTCGTCCGCTAACAGCTCCTGATGGGTGTCGAAATCGAGCCCTACGTAGAACTCCTGCGGCAGCTTGCACATGCCGTCGTTGAGCGGGACCAGCTCGATGTCGCCTACACGCATCACCCAGACGCTATCGGCTCTCCCTCGGCTCGTGCTGGCCGAGGCCGGCTCAGATCTTGAAGGCGCAGCCATCCCAGTACGCCACCGGACGCTTGCGGCGCAGTCCCTTCATCTCGACGACGGGCTCGTCCGGCTCGGTGGGGCCGCCACCGCAGAAGCGCACCCGGAGTTCGCCGGAGTCGAAGGCACGGTAGCTCGTCGGATCGGCCGGCTCGCGGGTGGAAGTGTCGAGGACGGTCATCGACCCCGAGCAGCACTGGCGACGATGAGCGTTGACATCAAGCACGCCGCCGTTCGCCTCGACGTACGCCCCCACCTCGTCGGAGGCGACGACCCTCATGGCGCGATCCCATGGCCGGCTTGAGATGAGCTCGATCGAGCGTTCCCCTTGCTCTGCCGGACCCGGGGCGTGCTCGACGCACGCACGACGAGCTCGGGCTCGAAGCGGATGGCCCGGTGCTCGTGCGATGCGCCGATCACCTCCTCGAGGAGCAGCTCGGCGGCGGCGACACCAAGTTCGTACTTGGGCTGGCGCACAGAGCTGAGCGAGGGCGACAACATGGAGGCGAAGACGCCGTCGTCGTAGCCGATTACGGCCATCTCTTCAGGAACGGCGACCCCGGCTCCGGCGAGCCCCCGGAGCACCCCGAAGGCGAGAAGGTCGTTGGCGCACATCACCGCGCTCGGGCGCGGCTCGGCGCCGAGAAGTATCGCCACCGCGGCCTCGCCTTGGTCGCCGACGGAATCAAGGTGAACTCCGTCTGCCCGGGCCGGCGAGTACCTGCCCTCGAGCGAGCTCCAGATGCATCTGGAGGTATACCGCTCCCGGTCGGAGGTCCGAAGCGTGGTCCATACACATTCTCGCTTCGCGACGACCTTCGCCGTCCTCAATCGGCCGATCGTGGCTGTCCACTACGTGCTCGCTTTCGCCGGCCCGAGCGTCGAGGTGGCTCCCTACCGCACCTACGGCACGAAAGAGCTCGACGAGTGCTGCGTGGGCGCCCCGGGCAAGCGGAACGCCGTTCTCTTGCAGAACCACGGCGTCATCGCGGTCGGGACCTCGGCGCCCAAGGCCCTCAACGTGGCTCAGGTCGTCGAGTACACAGCTGAGCTGCTGTGGCGTGCCCAGAGCACCGGAACTCCCAGCGTGCTGAGCGACGAGGAGATGGAGCGGGTGGCGCAGAAGTTCGTCAGCTACGGCCAGCCGCACAAGGCGACCGAGGACCCAGGCGATCACGACTGAGGTATTTGCAGCCACCTGCCGCATGTCCCCGAGGCGGCGAGGCGCGACCGGGCACCCCAGGCGTCTCGGTCAAGCTGAGACAGGCCCAGGGCGATAGCGGCCGTCCACGCGCCTGGGAAGACGAAGGGGATTGTCCTCGCGCAGTGCCGCCGGCAGGAGCTGGTCGGGGACGCCCTGGTAGGCGACAGGCCGGAGAAACCGGCCGATGGCAGCAGCCCCGACAGATGTGTGCAGCGGTGAGGTGGTCGCCGGGTACGGGCCGCCGTGCTGCATGGCCCAGGTCACCGACACACTGGTCGGCCAGCCGTTCCAGATGATCCGGCCCGCCTTCTCGGCGAGGGTGTCGAGCAGGCCCGCGACGACGTCGTCGTCGGGCTCGCCGTGGACGGTCGCGGTGAGCTGGCCCTCGAGCATCTCGGCGACATCGACGAGGCGGGCCTCCTCGTCGTATTCGGCCACGAGCGAAACGGGGCCGAAGCACTCCGCCAGGAGGTGCTCGGCGTCTGCGACAAGAGCCTCGGCTGTCGTGCGCAACAAGGTGGGCGTCCACGTGCCGTCCGACTGCCTGCTCCCCTCGGCGATGACCTCGACGCCCGGGCGGGCGCGCAGCGCCTCGAGCCCCTGTTCGAAGGCGGCGTCGATGCGGTCGTTGAGAAGTCGGGCGGGCGGCTGAGCGGCGACGAGGCCGCCAAGGCGGTCGGGCTCGAGGGCCCCTGCGGGCAGCAGCAGGACCCCGGGCTGGGTGCAGAACTGCCCGGCCGCCAAGGAGAACGAGGCGACGTAGCCGGAGAGGATCTCGTCCAAGCGGGTGGCCGCGGCCCGCCTCGTCACGAACACGGGGTTAACGCTGCCGAGCTCGCCGTAGAAGGGGATCGGCTTCGGCCGAGAGACGGCGAGGTCGAACAGGACCCGTCCCACCCTCGCCGATCCTGTGAAGGCGACCGCGCTCGTGCCGGGATGGGTGACGAGCCTGCGGCCGGCTTCGTCGCCTTCGACCACCGAGAAGGTGCCCTCGGGCGCCCCGGCCTCTTGCAGCGCCCGGCAGACGATCTCCCCGCAGCGGGCGGACAGGCGCAGGTGACCCGGGTGGGCCTTTAGCACCACCGGGCAGCCGGCGGCCAGCGCCGAGGCGGAGTCACCGCCGGCGACGCTGAAGGCGAAGGGGAAATTGCTGGCGGCAAAGACGGCCACCGGGCCGAGCGGGCGAAGAGACCGACGCAGGTCCGGCCGCGGCCCGGGGGGCCAGGTCTCGTCCGGCGGGTCGATGCAGGCCTGCAGGTAGTCGCCCTCCTCGATCACCCCGGCCAAGAAACGCAGCTGGAAGGTCGTGCGGACCAGCTCGCCCCGCAACCGGGTCTCGCCGAGGTGGGTCTCGGCGATGGCCAGGGAGACGAGCTCGTCGCCCGCGCCGTCCAGGGCGTCGGCGAGCGCACGGAGCATCCCGGCGCGTGGCCCCGGCTCGAGCGCCCGCCACGAGGGGGCGGCGGCAAGGGCCATGGCGACGGCCTCGGGCACATCGAGAAACAACCTGCGAGCGGACGGGATCTCTTTGTCACTCACGGGAACTCCTTGGAAGGAAGGCTTCGGATTGGGCTTTGGACGGCCTCAATCGGGCCGCCCGCCGGAGATGTTGCAGGGCTCTCACTAGATCGTGACTCCCCCGACGTACTCTGGCTCGGGCGGGCTCCCGGGAAAGAGCTCGGCGAACCTCTCGGCGTCGTCCTGGGGATGAAAGCCGATGGCGTCGCCGCCGGCGCTTGACCACCAGCGGCGCATGTTCGCCGACACGCCCCACACGAGACGGAAGCCCGGGTGCGGGGTCGCCAGCGACGCCCTCGTGAGCCGGACGAAGTCGCCGGGCGAGAGCCAGGTGGACAGCATGCGGTGGTCCCGGGGGAGGTCGAAACAGGACCCGATGCGCAAACAGACGATGTCCATCGAGTACTTGACGCTGTAGAACTGGCAGAGGGCCTCGGCTGCGGCCTTGCTCACGCCGTAGAGGCTGTCGGGCATCGGCGCCACGTCGTCCTCGAGCGGCTGCGCCGTGCGGACGTGAAAGCCCACGGCGTGGTTGCTGCTCGCCACGACGAGCCGTCTCACACCGTGCCGGCGGGCGGCTTCGAGCACCTCCCGCGTCCCTCCGACGTTGACCTGCGAGAGCTCGGCCCAGGGCGCATCGCCCGGGAAGCCCCCGAGGTGGACGATGGCATCGGCGCCCCCACAGACCGTGTCGAGGAGACCGGGATCGGTGACCGAGCCCTGGTAGATCTCCACGGGCTCGCCGGCGATGGCCTCCGGTGGCACGGCGATGTCGACGAGGCGCGCGGACGTGGCGATCTCCTCCAGCGACGCTCGCAGGTAGGTGCCGAGCCGCCCGGCGGCCCCGGTGATGACGAGAGTGCGCGACGGCCTCACCCCGCGTCCGGCTCCACTGCGGCCCCGCTGCGGGCGAGAAAGTCGAAGTCGCACCCCTGGTCGGCCTGGCCGATGTGCTCGGCGTACAAGGCGCCGTAGCCGCGCGCGAAGATCCTCGGAGGCGGCGTCCAGGACGCCTTGCGCCGGGCGAGCTCCTCGTCGCTCAGCTTCAGATGAAGGCGCCGTTGCGCCACATCGAGGGTGATCAGGTCGCCGTCTCGGACCAGAGCCAGCGGTCCCCCGACGAAGGACTCCGGGGCCACGTGCAGGACGCAGGTGCCGTAGCTCGTCCCGCTCATCCTGGCGTCCGAGATGCGGACCATGTCCCGGACGCCCTGGCGCAGGAGCTTGTCAGGTATCGGCAACATGCCGTACTCGGGCATGCCCGGGCCGCCTTGGGGGCCCGCGTGGCGCAGCACGAGGACCGAGCCGGCAGTGACGTCGAGCGCCGGGTCGTTCACGCGACGCTGCAGGTCGCGATAGTCCTCGAAGACCACGGCCGGCCCGGTGTGGCTCAGCAACTGCGGCGAGGCGGCGAGATGCTTGATCACCGCCCCGTCCGGGGCCAGGTTGCCGTGGAGGATGGCAAGACCACCGTGCTCTGCGAGGGGGTTCTCCCGGGGCCGGATCACGCGCTCGTCGTCGATGGCGGCACCGGCGAGGTTCTCGGCGAGCGTGCGTCCGTTGACCGTGACCCGTTCGAGGTGCAAAAGGTCCGGGATCTGCGCCATGAGCGCCCGAAGGCCGCCGGCGTAATAGAAGTCCTCCATGAGGTACTCGCCGCTCGGACGGATGTTGGCGAGCACCGGTGTCGACCGCGAGAGGCGGTCGAAGTCCTCGAGGTCCAGATCGACTCCGCAACGCCCCGCCATGGCGATCAGGTGGATGACGGCGTTGGTGGAGCCGCTGAGGGCGAGGACGACGGTGACCGCGTCGAGGAAGGCCTTCTTGTCGGCGATCTTCGACATCGTCAGGTTCTCGCGCACCATCTCCACGATGCGCGAGCCGCTGGCGGCAGCCATCCTGTGATGAGCGGAGTCCACTGCCGGGATCGATGACGCGCCCGGAAGCGTGAGCCCGAGAGCCTCGGCGGCGGAGGTCATCGTCGAGGCCGTGCCCATCGTCATGCACTGGCCCGGGGAACGGGCCAGCGCCTCCTCGAGGCTGTGCCAATCGGCCTCGGTGATGGTCCCGGCGCGCTTTTCGTCCCAGAACCGCCACATGTCGGTGCCGCTGCCCAATGTCTCTCCGCGCCAGTGGCCGGTGAGCATCGGGCCGGCCGGGACGTAGATGATCGGCCGGTCGGCGCTCGCCGCCCCCATCAGCAGCGCCGGTGTGGACTTGTCGCAACCGCCCATGAGGATGGCCCCGTCGAAGGGGTAGGAGCGGAGTATCTCCTCGGTGTCCATCGCCAACAGGTTCCTGTAGAGCATCGGCGTCGGCTTCTGGAAGGTCTCCGACAGCGTGGCCACAGGCATCTCGACCGGGTACCCGCCGGCTTCCCATACGCCCCGCTTCACCGCCTGGGCCCGCTCGCGCAGGTGCATGTGGCAGGGGTTGATCTCGCTCCAGGTGTTGAGGATCCCGATGACCGGCTTGCCGGCGAGCTCGTCCGCGCCTACGCCGAGCTGGCGCAGGCGCGAGCGGTGGCTGAAAGCCCGCAGCCCCTCGCCCTCGAACCAGCGGCTGCTGCGGAGCGCTTCAGGCTCGCCGGTCATGCGGCCAAGCCCCACAGCTCGAGGATGTCGGTGACCTTCGCCCGCGTCTCGGCGGGCAGAGGCGAGCTCGGTGGCCTTACGTCCCGGGCGCACACGCCGAGCTGGCAGAGCGCCTCTTTGACCACAGAGACGTTGTCTGCGCTCGCGTTGGCGGCACGCAGCTGCTCGAACGGTCGCACCCGCTGCCAGATGTTCGTCACGATGTCGTGGTCCCTCGCCTCCAACGCACGCCAGAGGCGGAGCGACGTCGCCGGATCGACGTTCGCCATTCCCGAGGTGAACCCCCTGGCCCCGACGGCAAAGTACCCGGGAGCATGGAGCTCGGCCAGACCGGCCACCCAGGTGAAGCGCCCCGCACCGGCATCGGCCGCCACCGCCGCGAAGTGCACCGGGTTCGCCACGGCGTACTTCACCCCGATCACATTGGGGCATGCCTCCCCGAGCCGGGCGAAGGCGGCCCCGGGGATCACCTCGTTGCGCACGTAGAGGACCACCCCGAGCTCGGGCACGGCGCTGGCGATGGCCCGGTGGTAGTCGATCCATCCCTCGACCGAGACATAGGGATGGACGGGCTGGTGGACCATGATCATCGCCGCGCCGGCCGACTGGGCGTCCCTAGCGGCCTCGCGGGCCGAGGCGACGTCGTGACCGACCCCGACCATGACCGTCGTCGAGGTGTCGGCCGCCTCCAGGCAAAGACGGGTGACGACCTTCGCCTCTTGCGGAGCCAGGGCGTAGAACTCGCCGGTGTTGCCATTAGGGGTGACAGTACTGACGCCGCCGTCGACGAGGCGGCGGATGACCCGCTGATAGGCCGCCTCGTCGAGCCCACCACCGGGCCCGAAGGGCGTGACCGGAACGGCAACGACGCCGCTCAGTGCATTGTGCTGCTGCTCGAAGTCCATCGCCGCTCCCGTTTCTCGTCGTGTCCGTCGTTCAGCACGTGCACAGTCGTCACCTCAGGGCGTGCCCAGGGCTTCGACGACGCGCTGCTGGAACACCTCGATGTGCCGGCGCAGGCGGCCGGCGGCCGCCTCTGCCCGTCCGGCCAGTGCGTCCTTGGCCATCCTGCGGTGCTCGGCCGCCTCGCCGCTCCAGCTGCCGACTTGCGCCCACACGGTGACGCTGATCAGCGCGTTGACGTCGGTCAGGTCGTCGAGCACCTGCACGAGCGTCGGGTTGCCGCAGCCGGCGTAGAGCTGGCGGTGAAAGGCACGGTTCGCCAAGCTCCGTTCGTACAGCTCCACGCCGTCCTCGGCGGCGACCATGCGCTCGAAGACGGCACCGAAGGCCGCCCTGTCAAGCCCGCGCAGGATCGTCCGCCGCACCGCTTCAGGCTCGAGCAGCAGCCGGAGGTCGCAGACAGCCAGGGCCATGGGCGCGTCGACGGCCCTGACCGAAGTGCCCCGGTGGCTGCTCGAGGTCACGAGTCCCGTCCCGCTCAGGGCCTTGAGGGCGTCGCGGACAGGTGTCTTCGACGTGCCCAGCTCCTCGGCGATCGCCTTCTCGGTGAGCGCCGAGCCGGCCCTGTAGCGACCCGAGAGGATCGCCCTTTTGATCTCGTTGGCGATCAGGTCTCCCCGAGATGAGAAGCGGGACTGCATGTTCGCCTCGGGCCGAGCCTGCACCATCGTGTCGTACACAACACATAATGTACTCTGTACTTTCATCCTGCTCCGGGAGAGGTGTTATGGGAAGCGGAGACAGTCCAGGAGGACCTGAGCCCGGCCCAGCCGGCGCCCCGCCGCGAGTCAGCACGTACCTGTACCCGTGGGATGTAGTCGGTGACCCCGACGCCGCCTCGCGCCTCGTCTCCGCCGGCTTTCGGCACGTGGTCGTCGCCGCCGCCTCCCACAGCGTGCGGGCGGCGACGCCCCGGCATCCCCGGCACCGCTTCGTCCTCGCCGAGACTGCCGCGCTGTACCGACCGGTCCGCCAGGACGTGTGGGCGGGACGGCGGCTCTGCCCGCTCGGCGCGCCCTGGGCGGGCTCCGAGGATTCCTTCGCGCAAGCGGTCCGGGTTCTCGAGGCCGCGGGACTGCGGGTGAGCGCGTGGGTGGTGCTGACCCACAACAGCGCCCTCGGCCGGCGTCAGCGCGACCTCGTCGTGCGCAACTGTTTCGGCGACAGCTACGAGTGGGCCCTTTGCCCCGCCAACGAAGAGGTGCGCGAGTACGCCGCTCTCCTGAGCGCCGAAGCGGTGCGCGGGCTTGCGCTGGAGGGGATCTCCCTCGAGGCCTGCGGCCAGCTGGGCGCCGAGCACGGTGGCCACCACGAAAAGTCGGCCGGCGCCTACACGCCGCTGGCAAGCCAGATCCTCTCGATATGTTGCTGCGACGCCTGCCGGCGCGCCTGGAGCGTCCAAGGCCTCGACCCTGGCGCCACGGTGCAGGCGCTGCGGGAGGCGTCCGAGATTGCCCAGCACGAGGCGGGCGCCGGTGCCACGCCGGAAGATTGCCTGGGGGCGCCGCTGGCCGCACAGCTCCTGGCCTGCCGGCAGCGCCATGCCGACGCCCTCTTGGAACAGGTGCACGGCGAGCTGCACGACAGCGGGGTTCGCCCGCGGATCAGCCTCCACGCCCAGGGCGACCCTTGGGCCACCGGCGCCTCACCCGGCTTGACGCCCACCTCGGCGCAACGGGCTGAGGCGGTGCTGGTTCCTGTCGATCCGACCTCTGCCCGCAGCGGCGAGGTGATAGCCGCCGCCCGGCGCTCGGTGCCGGCGGGGGTAAAGGTGGCGGCCTACGTGAACCTGCTCGGGCCTGTCGAGCCCGCCGAGTTCAGCGCCCACGCAGGCCGGCTCCTAGCAGCGGGACCCGACGAGCTCCACCTCTACCACTTCGGCCTGGCGAACGACAGGCAGCTGGCCTTGTTCTCTGCCCTGGCATCGATGTCGTCATGAGTGTCCCCGGGCAGGTCCTGCCCACCGCGGCCTGCTAGAGGCCGCTCAGGCCGGCCCTTATCGCACCAGCGAGTCGTTCGACCGAGCGGTGTTGCAGGTGCCCTGGTCTCAGCTGCGCCGCCAGCAAGATGGCGCCCGTGACACCGGCGGCGTCGCCCAGACCCGGCGGCACCACAAGCTCGTCGATCCGGCCGGCTTCCGGAAAGTACCGCTCGTCGAGGAGCTCCGCCGTCCTCAGGCGAACCCTCGGCAGCAGCGCCGCGTCGTGCATGACCCCTCCGGCGAGAACGACACGCTCGGGACGATAGGCCGAGATGAGATTCACCAGGCCAAGGGCGACGTACTCGCTTTCGAGCAAGAGGGCGTCGGGGGGCTCGCTGTGGGCCTGCGCCCAGAGCTCGGATCTCTTCGTCCTCGCCGGGCCTGACGCCAGACCCTCCCAGCAATTGCCGTGGCTGAAGCAGTTCCCGGCCCACATCTGTCCGGGGGCACCGGGTTGGCGATCGGCCGGGTGCTGGGGGATCCGCATGTGCCCCATCTCGGGGTGCGAACGCCCATGCACGACTGCCCCGTTGGCTATCGCCCCCACACCGATCCCGGTGCCGATCGTGACATAGACCATGTCGGAACATCCCTGGGCCGCGCCCCAGGCCGACTCGGCCCGGGCGGCTGCGTTGACGTCGGTGTCCATCTGCACGGCCACACCGAGCGCCTCTTCGAACCTCGCCCGAACCGGCCAGCCCCGCCAGGCGGCCTTAGGCGTTCCCCGGGTTATCAGGCCCGCCTCGACATCGAGCGGGCCGAAGCTCGCAATCCCCAGGGAAAGCAGCGAACCACTATCCGTCTGCGCCCAGCGGAACCAGTCGACGGCCGCCTTGGTCGTCGCCTCCGGATCGGACGTCGGGATGACCGTGGCGGTCCAAGCCTCGTCCGAACCGTCGCCGATCGCGCAGACGCACTTGGTGCCACCCAGCTCGATGCCCGCGTATTGAGCCACTGCGGAGTGCTTGCCTCCTTGAACCGGCCTCCCGAGACCTCTGCCTAGCCTTCCGGCGGGAGGGCTCCCTTCTTGATCAGCACGTTACCGAAATAGCGGCGCTCTCCGGTGAGCACCACGGCGTACGAGCCGCGGGCGGCCTCGTAGAAGGCGAAACGCTCGAGCACGCCCATCGGCCAGTGACGGCCGGCCTCGCGGTCGATGAGCGCCTGAACCTCCTGCTGAACCTCGGCCAGCTCGTCGGTCGCGTCCCCGACGGCCATCCTGCGCACCGGCGCGTCGACGAACTCGTCGAGAGGCAGCACAGAAAGGATCGCCACCACCGCCTCCGGCATCGAGGCGCCGGCGAGGGACACGACCCGGCCATGGCAGGTGCCATGAGCCACGCTGTCGGCGGGGAAGTTGGCGTCCACGACCGCGATCTCGTCGCCATGGCCCATCGCCGCCAGCACGAACAGCAGCTCCGGGCTCAGCAGCGGGTCAATGTTCTTCAGCATTCACAGCTCCTCTCTCGAGCTTGTCATAAGTTTCTCAAGTACCGCCGAGGCGGTCCTCCGCCTCGGCCCACCTTTGGGCCTCAGTCTCCGACGGCCGGTAGACACGCAGATCAGTCCGAGTGGCCACGATCGCCCGGGCGGCCCACCGGCCGCTCCCCAAGGTGCCGAGGGCCTGGGCCTGTACCAGAGCGTTCCCGATCGCTGCGGCCTCGACCGGCCCCGCCACTACCGGCAGCCCGCACGCGTCGGAGGTGAGCTGGCAGAGCAGAGTGTTGTGCACCCCGCCGCCGACGACATGGATGGTGTCGACGCGTTTGCCCGAAAGCTGCGAAGCCAGGCGAAGCGTTCGGCGGTAGGCGAGGGCAAGGCTGTCGAGGATGGCGCGAGTTACCTGTGCCGGTGTCTCGGCAGCCGGCTGTCGAAGGTCGTGACACACCTGCGCGATCCGGGCGGGAACATCGCCGGGCGGGAAAAACACCGGGTCATCGGGATCGAAGACGATGCGAAGGAGTGCTTCGGCGGCGGCCCAGGCGACCAGTTCCTCGAGGGAATAGCTCTTGCCGAGACGCTCCCAGGTCCGCACCGACTCTTGCAGCAGCCAGAGCCCCATCACGTTGCGGTGGTAGAGCAACGAGCCGTCCACGCCCCGTTCGTTCGTGAACCCCGCGGCGCGACTCTCCTCGCTCAGCACCGGCCGGTCCAGCTCGACGCCGACGAGAGACCACGTGCCCGAGGAGATGAAGGCGAAGTTCGAATCGACGGCCGGGACGGCCGCCACCGCCGATGCGGTGTCATGCGAGCCGACAGCTGTGAAAGGGACCCGGTAGTCCAAGCCGGTCTCCGCGAGCACCTCCGCCAGGAGCGGGCCGAGCTGTGCTCCGGGCCGGCGGATCGGTGGGAACAGGCCGGGCGGGATGCCGACCTTGGCCATCAGCTCGTGGTCCCACCCGGATCCGTCGATGCTGAGCAACTGGGTCGTCGACGCGATCGTCTCCTCGGCGCCGAGAGACCCCGTGAGCCAGTACCCGAGCAGGTCCGGCGTGAGGAGCATGGTCCGAGCCAGAGCGAACTGGGCGTTGTCGCGAGCAGCCACGAGTTGGAAGATGGTGTTGAAGGGCACGATGGCGATGCCCGACCGGCGATAGAGCTCGAGGGCTCCGACGCTTTTCACAACCGGGTCGATGACGCCCCGGGTCCGGTCGTCACGGTAGTGGAAGATCTCGCCGAGCAGCCTCCCGTCGGCGTCGAGCAGGCCGTAGTCGACACCCCAAGAGTCGATCCCGACCGAGTCCAGGCGTCCCGTCCGACCCGCGGTGCGGATGCCGTCGAGGATCCCACGGTAAAGGCCCAGCACGTCCCAGTGGATATGGCCCCCGACCCTGATGTCCCCATTCCAGAACCGGTGCACCTGAGCGAATTCGAAGCATTCCTCGCCGACCTCGGCGACGAACACGCGCCCGCTCGAGGCACCCAGATCGATGGCGACGACGCGTGCCACCTCAGGGCCGGTTGCGCCTTCGGCTGCAACCTGTGACGTGGGCGGTGCCATCGACCAGATTCCTCTCGAGTGACTTGACCTCTGACGACCTGAACTCTACGACGGCCACCCGGCCAGACCGGGAGCCGGCCTTTCCGCTCGGGCGCACATCCCTCCTGCCCGAAGGCAGGGAAACCTCAGGCCACCACGGCGGTGCCGGCCGGCATCAGCGGCCAGTTGGGTCGGCTACGACAAGGATCTTGACCTCGCCTCCGGCCGAGATGGCGGCGAACGCCTCCGCTGCTCTGGGGAGGGGGAAGGTGGTTGTGATGAACCTGTTGGCGTCGAAGGTGTCACTGCCGATGATTCCGATGGCGTCGTCGAAGTCCTCCCAGCGGTAGGTGGCCGCTCCCTGGATGCGCACCTGGTACTCCTGGATCACGGGAAGGTCGACGGAGGCGAACTTGCGCGGCCCTCCCAGCACCACGACGGTGCCCCCTTTGACGGCCATCTTTATGGCTTGTCCGACAGTGGCCTCGTTGGCCACGCAGTCGAAGACGACGTCGGCGCTTTCCCCCAGCTCGCCTCGGACCACCCCGGCAAGGTCGTCGACTGCGGCGTCGACGACGGTGTCGGCCCCGAGCGCCAGAGCCAGCTCGCGCTTGGAGGCCAGGGTGTCGGTGCTCACGATCTTGTCCGCCCCCGCCCGGCGGGCGGCGGTCAGCGCCAAGAGCCCGATCGTGCCCGAGCCCAAGATGGCCACCTTCCTGCCGCTCAGGTCCCCGGCCAGCCGCACGGCGTGCACCGGGGTGGCCAAGGGCTCGATGAGCGCCGCCTGGTAGTCGCTGAAACCCTCGGGAACCTTGTGCAGGCGGGCAGCCGGTGCCGAAAACACGTCGGCCATCCCGCCTTCGCGGTACCCGCAACCGAAGAACTCGAGGTTCTCGCAGAGGTTCTCGGCGTTGTTCCGACAAGGCTTGCAGTGCCCGCAGGGCAGGGTCGGCTCGATCGTGACCCGGTCGCCGGGTCCGACATTGCCCACGTCGTCGGCGACGCCGACCACCACGCCGACCACCTCATGACCGGGGTAGTAGGGGGGCTTGAGGAAAGCGTGCTCACCGTGGACGCCGGCCTTGTCCGAACCGCACACCCCGGACACCGACATCTCGATCAGCGCTTCACCGGGACCAAGTTGCGGTACACCCTCGGTGGTCAGCTCGACCACGTCGGGGGAACTGACAATTACGCGTCGCCGTGTCTCTTGTGTGGTCATGGCACCTCCTATTTCTCTCGACTTGTCCCGCCCGAGGCTTCGCGCCCGGGGACCAGGGCGCGGCCGGCAGTGGTCATGGCGCGCCGTCTCCCGTGCCCGCCGCCGGCCGGCCGGACCTCGTCGCACGGCAGGCCAGCGCGTAGTCGCTGAGCACGTCGCCGACGGCTTCGAGCGCCAGCATCCTCGGGGCGGGCTCGACCGCCCCGGTAGCTACGCGCTCATAGAGCCTGGGCAAGAACTGGCTGATGAGCGGCTCGGGAATGTCGGCCTTGCTCAAGGTATCGAAGAGCCTCTGCACCGCTTCTTGTGAGGCCGGAGAGGCCCAGTAGTAGCGGATGCGGTCGCTGTAGCTGAAGTGGCGCAGCAGGCGCTGGCGGTCCGCTCCGCCTCGATAGTGCGACTGCCAGTACCCGGGGTTGGCGAGCATCTCGGTCTCCATCACTGCCATCAACGAGTGCTCGCACCAGTCGGGGTGCAACGCCGCCGCGATCTGGTCGAGCCCGTAGAGAGCCTCCCGCAAGGCAAAAGTGAGAGCAGGCCCGACCTTCAAGATCGCAAAGCCGTCGCTCACCAACCTGGCGAGGCTCTCCACGGGTTGGTAATCCGTGGAGTGCGCCTCGAACACGAGCCCCGGCATCGCTCCGAGAGCGGCACTGAGCTCGACGGCGCGCTCTGGCCGGTAGACGACGACCTTGCTGTCATCGAACTCGACTCCTGGCTGCACGACGAGGGCGAGCACTCTCTCGAAGGCACCGCCGACGCCGGCTTTGGCGAAGGCTCGCCGGTGTGCCTCGAACGTGGCGGCGACAGCTTCTGGTCGAGTCACCTCGAGATGCTCGATCTCCGCCGCGGCTCCGCCGGGGACCGGGACCTCTGTGCCGATGACATAGCGAGGTGACGTGCCGGTCTCGGCCGCCACGGCTTCGGCCACCGTGGCGAGGCGGGCGGCCCGCTCGGCCGTGACCGGGTCCGGCAGGTGGTCGGGCTCGCCTTGACAGCCCATGGACGTGTCGAGGTGGATCTTCTCGTAGCCGGCGGCGACATAGGCGGCCACCATCTCCTCGGCTCGGGCCAGCGCCGCCTCGGAGGGCAGGTGCCGCCAAGGGTTCGGGCCGAGATGATCGCCACCGAGAACTATCTGCTGGCGCGCAAAGCCGACCTGATCGGCGATGCGGTGCACCTCGTCACGGAATCCGGCCGGGGTCAGACCCGTGTAGCCCCCTTCGTGGTTGACCTGGTTGCAGGTCGCCTCTATGAGTACCGGCCTCCCGTCCGAGGCGGCCCTGCGCATGGCCGCCTCGACCACCATCGGATGCGCGGAGCAGACCGAGGTGATCCCGCTCGGCCCGCTGGCGTCGAGGTTGGGACCCCGCGAGACCAGGGCCTGCAGGCGTGTGCCCTGGCCCGCCCGGGCGCTCGACCTCAAGGCGTCGAGCTGGGCGAAGGTCGAGGTGCCCTCCATCGGGCCCCTGATCCCCACCACCCGCGCACCCGCAGCGTTGGCGTAGTCGAGGCTCTCTTCCACACTGCGACCTTGCAACCGGCAGGTGATGAACGCGGCCCCGAAGCAGTCCCCGGCACCGGTCGGGTCCAGCTCCTCCACGCGATATCCCGGCGCGTTCCGGCTGCCGTCGGCGTCGTAGTAGGTCGACCCCTCCGCTCCGTTCTTCACAACGATGGCGCTCACCCCTAGGCCCAGGATCTCGGCGATCGCCGCCTCCGGCGTCGTGGCCGCCGTCAGCAACGTCAACTCCTCGCCGCTCGGTAGGAAAAGGTCGCAGGAGGCCAACATGGCGCCGAGAGTTGCGCGCACTGCCCGGTCTCGCGTCACCTCCTTGCGGATGTTCGGGTCGAAGGAGATCGAGCCACCATTGCTCTTCACCAGCGCGACCGCCTTCGTTATCATCTCGACCATCTGCGGGGAGGAAAGTGACGCGCCAGATACATGAAGGTGGCCGCACTCCGAGAGCAGTTCCGAGGTGGTGTCTGTCCAGCGCAGCTGACCGCACGCGCTGTTCTTGATGTTGTACACGAAGTCGCGATCTCCGCTCTCCCGATAGCGGACAAAGGCACTACCTGTCACGTGTTCCGAAAGTACCTCGACCCCTCTCACGTCGACGCCGTCGTGCTCGAGGCGCTCCAGGTTGAGCCAACCGAAGTCGTCGTCCCCGACGCAGCTGATGATGCCGCAAGGTTGTCCGAGTTTGGCCACCTGGTCGATGAAAATCGCAGGCGCTCCGCTCGGGAACGGTCCCACTAGGTGCACAGGCTCGCGAAAACCACGGCCGTGCTCCTCCGCCATGATCTCCACCAGGATCTCTCCGATAGTCACGACCTGGCGCACATGTACCTCCCTCTGTGAGGGTGGCCCGATTTGGGCCTGTGCCAGGTTCGCCTGCCCGTCACAGTGCTGTCCGGCCTTCCCTCATCCACCTCAACCCTTGCCACCAAGGGGCGAGCCAGAGCGCGTCCCAGTCAGCTCGCTATGGCCTGCCTCGCTGCGGGGAGCGGTGCCACGCGGCTCCTCCTAGAAAAGCCGTTCACCTATCCTTCCGTAAGACTTCGAGAAAATGGGACGACCGGTCAGGGACTCAAGACCTCAGGTCTTTGGCCCGTGATCGCCACCTGGCAACCGGCATCTGCATGTGCCGTCTTGGGTGTGCTAGTAATCGTGTACATGACCGTAGTCCGGTGTCAAGCCCGGTCAGGGCGTGATCGCCGGCCGGGCCCGGACCCCTCTTCGAGGCCGCCGTCGCCTTGCTGGACGCACTGGCCCCTGCGCCACACCGTGCTTGGCGCGGGCCGTCACGGGGTCTCGCCACCGCCCGAGGGCTCCCAACTGAGCGCTGCGATGACCCTGAAACTCGGGCCCTCCCCGTCACCCAAGGCGTTGGTATGGTCCAGGCAGGAAGCCGGATAACTCAGGAAGAGATTGGAGGTTTCGACGTGCAGACGACTGTTTTCAGCGTAGTCGACGGGCAGGTTGAGTCCGAGGTCACCGAGGTCCCGCCTTGGGCGGGCCCAGATGCATTCGGGCAGGATGCCGCAGAAATGCATCACTCACCCAACGGCACGACGGTGCTGTATCGCATACCCGCCGGATGCACTGTCCCAATTCATGCCGGCCCCAACTACGCGCTGTGCCAGATCGTCTCCGGGCGCGGAACACTGGTTCTCCCCAGTGGCAAAGAGTTCCACTATCAGGGCCCTGAGCTGTTCATATTCGAGCCGGGGGCGTTGCACGGCTGGCGCGACGTGGTGGAGGACACCTACCTCACGGTCTGTGAGGTAAAGGACAAGAGCTAGACAACAGCTAAAGGCGTCCGCGAGCTCTCCTCGATAGAGGGAGGCTTGCCCACACAAGGTGCCTTGTCGGCCGGGGACTGAGCGCGAGCCACGGGGGGCCGTGTTCGCCGCGTACAGGCCTGTACCGGCACGCCGCTCAGCGGCCGCATGCGACCTCCCGGCGCCGTGAGTCACGTCGCCGGGAGGTCGCTTTTCTGCGCACCGATTTCTGCTGCTAGGGGAGCTTCTCGAGGTCGTTACTTCTTGGCAGTGTCGTAGTCCACATAGACGACGTGGGTCTGCAGGTACTCCTCCAAGCCGTGCTTCCCGTCCGCACCCCCGATGCCCGACTTGCGCCAGCCGGCATGGAAGCCCTGCATAGCTTCGAAGTTCTCGCGATTGACGTAGGTCTCCCCGAAGCGGATCTCGTTGCAAGCGCGCATCACGACGTCCATGTTGCGGGTGTAGATGGACGAGGTGAGGCCGTATTCGCAGTCGTTGGCGAGCTCGATCGCCTCGTCCAGATCGGTGAACGTCGCGATGGGGAGCACCGGGCCGAAGATCTCCTTCTGCATGATGTCGCTCTTCTGGTCACAGTGGGTGAGCACGGTCGGCGGGTAGTAATACCCCTTCCTGCCCGGGTACCTCTCCCCACCGGTCACGAGCTTGCTGCCGTCGCGGATCGCCTGCTGCACGGCGGCATCGACGAGCTCGAGCTGTGTCTCGCTCACGAGCGGGCCCATCTCCACCTTGGCGTCGAAGGGGTCTCCGACGACGGTCTGTTCCATGGCGGCGGCAAACCTGTCGATGAACTGGGAGGCGATGGACTCGTGCACATAGGCGCGCTCGGCACAGTTGCAGACCTGCCCGGTGTTGATGATGCGTGAGGCGTGGATCGCCCTCACCGCGAGCTCCAGGTCCGCGTCCGGCATGACGATGGCCGGAGCCTTGCCGCCGAGCTCCAAGGAGACCTTGGTGATGTTGTCCGCGGCCGCGTGCATGACGGCGGCACCGGCCTCGACGCTGCCGGTCAGGCTGACCATGTCGACCTTGGGGTGGCTGGCAAGGCTGTTGCCGACCACTGACCCGGAGCCGGTGACCAGATTGAAGACGCCTTTGGGCAGGGAGGACTCGGCGACGAGCTTGGCAAAGGCACAGGCGTTGTTGGGCGTCTCGCTGCTCGGCTTGATGACGATCGTGCTTCCGGTGACCAGCGCCGGGGCCATCTTCCTCACGATCAGGAAGAAGGGGAAGTTCCAGGGAAGCACACCGGCGACGACGCCGATCGGCATCTTGTAGAGCCAGATGTTCTCCCCCGGGCGGTCGCTCTGGATGATCTCGCCCTCGTAACGCCGTGCAAACTCGGTCATGTAGTCGATGTAGTCGGCGGAGAAGTCGACCTCCACCTCGGCCAGGGAGAGAATCTTGCCCTGCTCCTCGGTGATGACCGCTGCCAGCTCGTCCCGGTTCTTACGAACCTGCTGGGCGATCTCTTTCAGGTACCCGGCCCGGACGATGGCCGGCAACTTGCGCCACTCCTGCTGCGCACGGCCGGCGGCTTGGACAGCGCTTTCCACGTCGGCTTCGGTCCCGCTCGGAACCTCGGAGATCACCTCGGCCGTAGCCGGGTTGACGACCGGGAACGTCTGGTTGCCCTCGACGAGCTCCCCGTCTATGAACATCTGGTAGCGGCGTACGTCTGCTTGCGGCATGAGAGCTCCTTGGTGTTCGATGAACGCTGTCGGTCTCCTGAGCCTCGTACTTCGGCTCCTACGTTGCCCTGCTATTCGCCGGGAACATCCAAGTCTGGAGTACGGCGCTCGACGCTGGGCGGCCAACCTGAGTCGCGATCGCCCCCGACGAGAATCATGTTGAGTCGGCGCGGCCCGTGAACTCCCTCCACACGGCTGAGCTCGATGTCCACGGTCGCGGACGGACCGGAGATCCAGGTCTGAGCGGCCCTCGGGGAAAGCCTGGCGATCGCGTCGGGCAGGCCGGCAACGACCTGGCCTGCGAGCACGACGACGACCAGATGGTCCGGTACGAGGGACAGGGCGCGCCGGCCCTGTGTGGGCCCGCCGTCGAGGACGATCGTGCCGGTGTCGGCGATCGCGACGGCGCAGCCGGTGACGGCCGAGTCGAACTGGTCAAGCTCGAGGGTGCTGAGCGAGCCGGTGTCCGGCTGCACTACGAGCTCGTGCCCACTCGGCATCCAGCCCTCGGGCAGGTCGCGGGGCACCACGACCTTGCGACTGCCGTGACGGGCCAGGACCTCGGTGACCGCAGCCGCCACGGCGTCCGGCGCCACCCAGCTGACCTCCGCCCGGTACTCGGCGACGCGCTGGACGAAAAGCTCGAGCGGTGCGGCGAGGTTGGTCTCGCCCACCCCCCGGTAGGTGCGCGTGATCGGGACATGCTCCATCGGAGCGGCGCAAAGGGCACCGTTCACGGCCTCGAGCACCGCCGCACGGCCAGAGCTCGGCACGTCCGGCAGTGGCGGCACGCCTCGAGGGCCCCGATAGCGCGCTCCCCTCGCTTTGGGGGAGGTGGGGAGCAAAGCGGCCACGACATGTCCGAGCCCGAGCCCGGCGCCACGCCCGCCGGGTACGCCCCCCGTCTGCACCGCCGAGGTGGTGGCCTCCTCCGCGACGGCGCCGTCTGGCCGGGACCGCACATGCTCGGTCCGCCACCACTCGCGGAAAGACTCCCGGGCCGGCACGGGAGCGTCCCGAGCCGTCGTCCAGCGACCCAGCGGCCCCGGCAACCAGCGGACCTTGCCACCTGGGAAGAGGGCGGCGGCCAGACGCCCCCCGACTCGCTCGGTCCACGCCAGGCGCCGCGGCGAGGAGAGGACCACGCCGGCTGCTGCCATGGAGAGCCCCTCGAGGCTCGGGCCCTTCTCGAGCTTGTGCTCCACCGATCGTGCGCGCAGGTGCACCAGCAGCCGGGGGATGTCGATGCGGACCGGGCAGACCTCGAAGCAGGCGCCGCACAGCGTGGAGGCGAATGGCAGTGCGGCCGCCACTTCGTCGGTGACGACTCCCGTGAGCTGGGGCGCGATCACCGCACCGATGGGTCCCGGGTAGACCGAGCCATAGGCGTGGCCGCCGACACGTTCGTAGACCGGGCACACGTTGAGGCAGGCAGCGCAGCGGATGCAGCGCAGTGCCTGGCGGCCCACCCGGTCGGCTAGCGCCGCGCTGCGCCCGTTGTCGAGCAAGACGAGATGGAACTGCGACGGTCCGTCCCCCGGGGTGACCCCGTTCCAGATCGATGTGTAGGGACTCATCCGCTCCCCGGTGGCCGAGCGGGCGAGCAGCTGGAGGAACACCTCGAGGTCCGAAAAGCGCGGGATCACCTTCTCGATGCCGACGACCGAGATCAAGGTCTCGGGCAGGGTGAGGCACATCCGGCCGTTTCCCTCCGACTCCACCACCACGAGCGCCCCGGTCTCGGCGATGGCGAAATTCGCACCGGAGATGGCGACGCGAGCGTGCAGGAAGCGCTCGCGCAGGTGCGCCCGCGCCGCGGACGCAAGGGCGGCCGGCTCGTTGCTGAGCCCGCTCGGGGCGGCAAGGCCGTGCTCTCCCATGTGCTCGAGGAAGATCGAGCGGATCTCGCTGCGGTTGCGGTGGATCGCCGGCACCACGATGTGGCTCGGCAGGTCCTCGCCGAGCTGGACGATCAGCTCCGCAAGGTCGGTCTCGGTGGCCTCGACTCCTGCCGCCGCCAGCGCCTCGTTGAGCCGGATCTCAACGGTGGTCATGGACTTGACTTTGACGACCTTGCGGGCCCCCGTGTCGCGGACGAGACCGACCACGATCCGGTTCGCTTCGGCGGCGTCGCGGGCGAAATGGACGTGGCCCCCTGCCGCAGTCACATTCGCCTCCAACTCCTCGAGCAGCTCGTCGAGGCGCCGCAGGGCGTCGTCCTTGATGGCCGCGGCGGCGGCGCGCAGCTGCTCGAAGTCCGGCGTCTCGGCGGCGAGCCGGTCGCGCTTTTCGCGGATGGTCTTCGTCGCCCGGCGCAGGTTCACCCGAAGCTGGCCATCGGCGAGCGTCCTCGCCGATGCACGCGGGAACGGGAGCGAGTCCCGAAAGTCGCTGATCACCTTCGCTCGCCCCCGTCGGTGGTGGCAAGGATCTCGGCAAGATGCACGGTCCGCAGACCGGACCCGAGGCGCGACGCCCCACCGCCGATATGGGCGAGGCAGGAATTGTCCAGCGCGCAGAGCACCTCGGCTCCGCTTGCCCGCACAGCCGCCATCTTGTCGGCGAGCATCGCCACAGAAGTGTCGGCGTTCTTCAGCGAGAAGGTGCCGCCGAAGCCACAGCAAGAGGCGGCGCCCTCGAAGGCGACGAGCTCCAGGCCCTGGACCGCACGCAGCAACTGCAGCGGCTGGTCACCGAGGTGGAGCACCCGGAGCGAATGGCAGGTGGGATGGTAGGCGACCCGGTGCGGGAAGCAGGCTCCGACATCGGTGACACCGAGCTCGTCGACGAGGAGCTCGCTGAGCTCGTGCACCCGAGGCGCTAGGTCCCGGGCGGCCGCGGCAAGCCAAGCGTCCCCTTCCTCCTCGGCGAGGTTGGCGTAGGAGTCGACGACGGTGCCCACGCAGGACGCCGAGGGGGCGACCACCAACTCATAGGGTGAGAAGACATCGACGAAATAGCGGGCCAAAGCGAGCGCTTCTGACCGATAGCCGGTGTTCAGGTGCATCTGACCGCAACAAGTCTGCGCCTCGGGGAAGACGACCTCGTGACCGAGCCGCTCGAGCACGGTCACGATCGCCTTTCCCGTCTCGGGGTAGACGGCGTCGTTGAAGCAGGTGATGAACAAGGCGATCTTCATCCGGCCAAGCTTCCCAGAAAGCTGACCTGCCTGCCCATTGGCCGGCGACGAGGCACAAGAAGCACTCGGGAGCTCGCTCAGCAACCCAGTTTCTCGGTCAGCTCCCTCGCCATTTTGGCCCATTCCCACAGACGCTGGGGCTCGTAGCGCACGGTGCTTATGTCCTTCATGATCACCTCGACCACACAGCCGTGTGCCTTGGCCTTGCCGAGCACCGTCTGGGCGCTTGTCAGCTGCGGTGGGCGGTGGACATCGCCAGTCCAACACCGGCGTTGCCGACCGCGATCGGGTGGCTCCAGCCGGCGTCGCGCAGGTGGTCCGTCAGTTCCAAATGGCTGCCCCGCTGTCGTAGTCGAAGAAGTTGAGCCGCACGGTGTCGACGACGAAGGTCGCACGTGAGCCGGCCCTGAGCTCGCTGCGGGGCGAGACCCGAGCCACGCCTTCTGACCTCGTTCCCCCGGCCTGCAGACCGATCCCTTCGAGGCCGCGCGTCTCGGCGGCAGCCTGGGCCTCTTCGGAACGGGCACGGGTGGCGTCCATCAAAAAGTGCACCTGCAACTCGTTGCCCAGCGCCTCTATAAGCTCCACGTCGGCGACAAGGGTGCTGCCCGGTGCCGGCGCCGACTCCAAGGCGGCATCGGCGAGGTTCTCGGGGCGAATGCCGATGACCACCTTGCGGTCCTTGTAGCCGCGCAGGCCCGGGCGGGCCTCCAAGAGCTCCGGCGGCAGGCTCAAGGACTGCGATCCCACCTTCACTTGGTTGCCGTCCGAGACCACGGCCTCGTAGAGGTTCATGGCCGGCGAGCCGATGAAGGCCGCCACGAAAAGGTTGTCCGGGTGCTCGTAGAGCTCTTGGGGGGGGCCGCACTGCTGGAGCCGGCCCAGGTGGAGCACCGCCACACGGTCACCGAGGGTCATCGCCTCGGTCTGGTCGTGGGTGACATAGAGCGTGGCCACTCCCACCCGCCGCTGGATGCGGGAGATCTCCGCCCGCATCTGGACCCGCATCTTGGCGTCGAGGTTGGAGAGCGGCTCGTCCATCAAGAACACCGCCGGCTCGCGCACGATGGCCCTGCCCATGGCGACGCGCTGGCGCTGGCCGCCGGAAAGCTGGCCGGGCTTGCTCGATAGGTAGTCGGTCAGGCCCAGCAGCTGGGCGGCCTCGCGCACCTTGGCGTTGACCTCCTGCTTGGGGCGCTTGCGCAGGCGCAGGCTGAAACCGATGTTCTCGGCGACGGTCATATGGGGGTACAGGGCGTAGCTCTGGAAGACCATGGCCACGTTGCGGTCCTTCGGGGGCAGGTCGTTGACCACCTTGCCGCCCATACGCAAGGTCCCAGAGGTGATGTCCTCCAAGCCTGCGACCATCCGCAGGGCCGTCGTCTTGCCCGAGCCGGACGGCCCGACGAGGACCATCAGCTCTCCCTCTGCCACGTCCAGGTCCAGATCGGACACCGCAGGCAGCCCGTTGGGGTAGACCTTGCTTACCTTGTCCAGGTTTATGGTCGCCATTGCATCTCCTTGGTGGCCACCAGACGAATCTCAACCTACGAACTATTCCACAGTACGTTCGTTGGTGTCCTATTGCCTTTGCTCGCGGGCTCCGGCCTTGGTCGCTCGTGTCGTCCTTAGCCCGCCGGGTACTGTAGCTTCCTCGCGGTCGGCGCAACAGGACGCCTCGACGAGCCCGGACCCGATCGGGATCACAAGACCCCACAAGCACAATCTACGACCGGGACGGGCATCTCCTGTGTCTCGGGGGCGGGGTGCTCACCGGTCGACAGAAGATCCCCGACCGGCATGCGACGACCGAGGAATAACAGCGCCTTCGAATCGGCAACGAGCCACCCAACCCTTTCCCTCCTATCATAGCTCCGGTGGGCTCGGGAACCGGCTGGCCGCCCGGTGCGAACGGCTCTCCGACTCAAGTCACCAGCGGGAGAAGCGGGCCACTCTTGGCGGCTTCGCGACGCAGCCTTGGTGTTATTGAGGTTGTCGGGTTTGATGTCATTACGAGCGTCAAGCTCGCAGATTAGAGGCCTACAAGGAGGCCGCTGCCCGCAGGAAACCGGCGGCCGCCCAGCAAGCCAGCCACCTCAACAACAGGTCGGAAAGACACGATCGAAAGTGACTGCCGCTGTGAGCGCCGGCGGACTTTGATTGGAGACGGCGGACTTTGATTAGATGGGAAGGCGACCAGCAATTGTGGCTTGGGCTAACGGACTGGGGCGAGTTTCGATGCCAAACGCTAACTGGTTGGTAGACCCATCACGGAAAGGGACGCTGACCGGTGACGTGACAGAGGTCACAGAGCACGACAGGAAAGTCCTGCACGCTCTGGGCGAGCGGCTGGCGGACATTGCCGCTCTGCCGGTGCACGCCGAGACGGCAGCCAGGTGGCGAACCCTGAACGGACTGGGGCAGGTCAAGCCGATGGTCTGGATCAATGAGATCCCCTGGCACGAGATGGACGTCGACGACGAGCTGCGCCTCGAGACGACGGGCGAGTGGAGCCGCTACCACGAGTGGGAGCTCCGCAAGCTGATCTATCAGTGGGAGCACATGGCCGCGGACATGGTCGTAGAACCGGTCGTCTACTCGCCGCTCGTGGTCAACAACACGGCCTTCGGTATCGACGAGGACGTGGACATTGCCATGACAGACGAGGCGAACACGGTCGTCTCCCGCCACTTCAACATCCAGATACACGACGAGGACGATCTCGAGAAGATCAAGGACCCCGTCGTCACCCATGACGCCGCCGCGTCCGATCAACAACACAAGCAGCTGAGCGAGATCATGGACGGGGTCATCGCGGTGGAAAGGCTCGGGGCGAACGGTTTCTGTTTCTGGTTCGCGCCTTGGGACGAGATGATCAGGTGGTGGGGCATCCAGGAGGCCATGTTGGACCTGTACGACCGCCCCGAGTTCGTCCACAAGGCCATAGATAGGCTGGTAAACGCCTACTGCAAGATGCTCGACCAGTTCGAGGAGCAGAACCTTCTGACCCTCAACAACACGTACTTTCGGATAGGTTCCGGGGGCCTCGGCTTCACCGACGAGCTGCCGCAGCCGGACTACGACCCTGCTCACGTGCGGGCCAAGGACCTCTGGGGCAGTGCCGCGGCCCAGATCTTCTCCGACGTCTCGCCGCGCATGCACTGGGAGTTCGCCCTGCAATACGAGATCCGCTGGATGAGCCGGTTCGGCCTGAACTACTACGGTTGCTGCGACCCGTTGCACCGAAAGATGAGCATCCTCGAGAGGATCCCCAACCTGCGCAAGATCTCGATGAGCCCCTGGGTCAACACCGACGAGGCCGTCGCCAACGTCGCCGACCGTTACGTCTACTCCTTCAAGCCCAATCCCGCCGTGTTCGCCGAGACGACCTGGAACCTCGACAAGGCCAGGAATGAGCTCGAGACGGTGCTCGGCAAGGCCAAGGCACACGGCTGTGTGGTTGAGGTGATCATGAAGGACATAAGCACCTTGCGCTACGAGCCCCAGCGCCTGTGGGAATGGGCCCAAATGGCGAGGGAGGTGACCGACCACTACGGCTTCTGAGGGCGAATGTCGGACTGTTGTTGCCGGTCCACGTCGAGTACGATCCATTAGGGCCCGACCAAGGAGATGCTGATGAATTCGAGAGATCGGGTACTGGCGGCATTCAACCACGAGGAGACAGCTCGTGTGCCGATCGACTTCTCCGGTCACCGGTCGTCGGGCATTGCCGCCATAGCTTACGAGCGGCTCAGGGACTACCTCGGACTAGAGCGCCGGCCGATTCGCGTCTACGACATTCAGCAGCAGCTTGCCATCGTGGACAGTGATGTCCTCGACCGCTTCGACGTCGACACCATCGAGCTCGGACGTGCATTTGCCCTCGATGATGCCGACTGGGCGGACTGGACGCTCCCGAACGGCTCGCCGTGCCAGGTGCCGGTCTGGACATTGCCCGAGCGGGTCGAGCACGGCTGGGTGCTGCGGGCTCCGACCGGCCGCATCGTCGGACGGATGCCTGACGGCGCCCTGTACTTCGAGTGGGCCTACTTCCCTTGGGCCGAGAACGAGCCCGATCACGACGCCCTCGAGGAGGCCATGGCGGACGTCATGTGGAACATCCCCTCCCCGCCGGGGCCACTGGTCGACGGGCCGGACGGTGACCGCCTGCTCCTGGAGGGGGCCCGTCGTCTGCGGGAAAGCACCGACCGGGCAATAATGGGCTTGTACAGCTGCAACCTCATGGAATGGGGCCAGTATCTGTACCGGAACGACAACTTCCTGGCCCTGCTCGTCGCGGAACCGGACCGTGCCCACGACATCCTCGAGCGTCTGACCCAGTTTCACCTGAAAGGCCTCGAGAAGTACCTCGGGCTGGTCGGACAATATATCGACGTCGTCAACTTCAGTGACGACCTTGGGATGCAGACCGGCCCCATGATCTCACCCCGCATGTACCGGGAGTTCTTCAAGCCCCGCCACGCACGACTGTGGCAGCGCACGAAGGAGCTCTCCCACGCCAAGGCCATGCTGCACTCGTGCGGCGACATCCGGCTCCTTCTCCCGGATCTCATAGACGCCGGTGTCGACGCGGTCAACCCGGTGCAGATCAGCTGCAAAGGGATGGGCGCCGAGGGCTTGAAACGCGACTTCGGCAAGGACATCACATTTTGGGGCGGCGGCTGCGATACCCAGTGGCTGCTGTCCCATGGCACGCCCGAGGAGATCACCGAGCACGTGAAACACCAGGTTGAGGTGATGCGACAGGGAGGCGGCTTCGTCTTCCAGCAGGTGCACAATATTCTGGCGGACGTGCCCCCGCAGAATATCGTGGCGATGTTCGACGCCGCTCGCAGCCTCGAGAGCGTGTCGTGAGCACCCGCGGCGGGTTTGTCGGTAGTCAAGGTCCTGCAGGCTAGGAGAATGGAGTAGGAGCGCAATGGCGTTACTCGATGAGCTTCGTGCGGCGATGGTGGACGGGCAGTCGAAGCAAGCCGTCGCCAAAGTGAACGAGGGACTGGACGAGGGCATCGACGCGGGGACGTTGCTGCGCGAAGGCCTGATCGCCGGCATGGCCGAGGTGGGCCAGCTCTACGAGGACGGTGAGATCTTCGTGCCGGAGATGCTCGTGGCGGCCCGCGCCATGACCGCGGCGCTGGCGGTGCTCAAGCCGCACCTGGTGGAACAGGGGGTGGAGCCGAGCGGCAAGGTGGCAATAGGCACCACCCAGGGAGACCTGCATGACATCGGGAAGAATCTCGTGGCGATGATGCTGGAGGGCTCGGGCTACGAGATCGTCGACTTGGGCGTCGACGTCCCGGCAGAGAAGTTCATCCAGGCCATCCGCGAGGGAGCGAACGTGGTGGCGATGTCGGCCCTCCTCACCACGACGATGACGAACATGCAGACCGCCATCGAGGCGATCAAAGAGGCGGGCCTGCGCGAGCAGGTGCGCATCATCATCGGTGGTGCGCCGATCACCAAGACCTATGCCGACGAGATCGGGGCGGATGGCTACGCCGAGGACGCCTCCAGTGCGGTCCGCCTTGTGAAAGAGGTGCTTGCCGCCTGAACGTTCTTCGCGATTGGGACCCGTGCCCGGATGTGGACATGGTGCTGCGGGCACAAGGTGCAGACCCTGAGGGCGTGCGCGGCCGCCGGTCGACCGCGGTCGCCATTGCAGAGCAGGCCGTGGCAGCAGGCATGCCATTACTGCAACCGGTCGTGGTCTCCGCGACCTTCCCGGTGCGGGAGCTCCGCCACGAGCAGGTCCGCTTGGAACCGGGAGGCTATCTTTCAGGACCGCTGATCGCCGAGCACCTACGCGCCGCGCAGTCTGTCGTCGTGGCCGTTTGCAGCATCGGGCCCGCCGTGGACGAGGCGGCCTCTGCGTGTTTCGCCGAGGACCCGGCCATGGGCGTCGCCCTCGACGCCTTCGGTTCGGTCGCGGTCGACTTGGTCGCTTCGGCGATGTGCAAGCGCGTGGACGACGAGGCGGAGGCCGTGAGACTGCGGACCACCGTGCCGCTCAGCCCAGGCCTCGTGGGCTGGCCGGTGGCGAGCGGCCAGCGCCAGATCTTTTCTCTTCTGGACGCGGCGTCGGTGGGTATCAGCCTGACGGAGGGGTACATGATGATGCCGAAGAAGTCGACCTCAATGGTGATCGGCATCGGACCGGACGTGGATCATGC